>JAEULV010000032.1 GCA_016793065.1 Hyphomicrobiaceae bacterium | reverse complement strand
GACGCCGAGACCGGAGACCTTGACCTTGGGGGTCAGGATCAGTTCGTCGCGGGTGATCAGCCAACGCTCCTTTTCCAGGGCGATGTCGGTCAGGGCCTCGGTTTCCTTGAGGATGGCGATCGCCTCGTCGGGGTTCGACATCGCATCCTTGAGGCCGCGGATCAGGGCGCGGACGACGCCGGCGACGGCCTTGGGGTTCTCTTCGGCGAACTTCTTGGTGGTGATGATCGACGAACCGTAGAAATTGGCGCCGAAGTCCTTGTAGTAGAAGATCTTCTGCTGATCGCGCGGCATGCCGATCTTGGCGAGGTTCTGCACGCTCGTGGTGACGAAGCCGGTGACGCCGTCGGCCTGGCCCTGCACCAGCATCGGCTCGCGCAGTTCCGGCTTCACCGAAAGGAACTCGACCTTGGAGGCGTCGAAGCCGGCCTTCTTGGCGAAGGCGGGGAACAGCTGGCGGCCGCTGTCGAAGTCCGGCGCGGCGAGCTTCTTGCCCTCGAGGTCCTTCGGGGTGTTGATTGCGCCGCCGGCCTTGACGATGGTGACGAGCGGCGAGGCGTCGTAGAGCACGGCGACGACGACGAGGCCGGATTCCGGCTTCTCGGCCAGCATCTTGATGGTCGGATTGATGTCGGCAAAGCCCATCTGGTAGGTGCCGGAGGCGAGTTCCACCGGCACGCGGCCGGAGCCGAAGCCGCGATCGAGCTGGATCTGGACGCCCTCCTGCTCGAAATAGCCCTTCTTCTTGGCGACAAGGGCAAAGGCCTGCGGGCCCTGCCAGGCCCAGTCCATCATGAACTTGACCGGATCGGCGCTGGCGGCGGCGATGCCGGCGGCAAGGACCGAGGTGGCGACGACGGCGGACGTCAGAAGCTTGGCAAGACGCATGGAATCCTCAAGTACGGTTCTTGCCGCGCCGGGGCCCCGATCGGAGCCAGGTGAACGGCGCGGGCAGTCTGACCGTCTTGAAAGCAAGCGGCGGACCAAGCGCGCCGATGCCCGGTTTTCGTATACAAAACGCGACGTTGGCGTCGGTGGGCGGTGGCGGGCGGCGACAGACTGCCGAATAATCGGGCAATGCGCGGAGGCTAGATTAACGGCTGCTTAAGGACTGGGCGGTCGCGGCTGGCGCCGTTTTCGGCATCACGGCGCGACGGCAGCCAGCGGTCAGCGCAGCCAGTCGCGTTCCTGCCAGAGCTTTTCGCCGATGAGGCAATCGACCGGCGGGCCGATATTGGCCGGCCGGACCAACATGTGCAGCGGTTCGGCGCCGGCGATCTCGAGGACCAGCTTCTTGCGGATGGCATCGGCGAAGCCGTCGCGGTCCTTGACCGGGACGACGAAGGCGTTGGGGCCGCCGATGACGCATTCGCGGTAGTAGTCGTCGAGGTTGACGATATCCATGCCGCGGGTCGGGCGCTTCAGCTGGATCGGCAGGCCGTTGATGACGATGCCGCGGGCGAGGACGTCGTCGCGGGCGACGGTGACGGTGCGGCCCTGGTTGTTGGCGCCGTCGCCGGAGACGTCGATGACCTTGCGGGCACCGTCGAAGCCGTTGCGGTCGAACAGCGGCGCGGCATAGTCGAGGGCCGAGGCGATCGAGGTGCGATAGGCCCGGCGGATCGGTGCCTCGGCCAGCAGATCGGTGAAGCCACGGGCGGCATCGCGGCCGTCGATCAGCGTCCAGGGCACGATGACGCGCTGCTCGAAGGCGCCAGCCCATTCGACATAGGTGACGGCGATGCGGCCATTGAGACCGGCGGCGATGGCGTCGATCACCTCGCGCGACAGGAGGCCGTCGACATAGCCCATGCGCTGCAATTGCTGTTCTTCGGGGTCCATCGAATAGGAAATGTCGACCGACAGCACCAGTTCGAGGTCGACCTCGGTTTCGGCCCGCGCCGGTGCGGCAAGGCCAAGGGTGAGCGCCAGACAGAACAACGCGAAGAGGCGGCGCGGCATGGTCGACCTCGCTGATCACGCGCACGCGTCGGCCTCTCGGCCGATGCGGTGCGGAGCCTGTCAATCGGTTCGGCGGACGTGTTCACCCGGGCGTCGGCGTGCCGGCACGCCGGGGCGACCGCCGCCCGATCAGACTGCGCGCGTCGCCCGGGTTCGACAAGACCGGAGCGGCGTCACGGCTGCGTGATCGCAGCGCGGGGCGAGGCCGGGTAAGCCGGTTGCGGGGCGGCACCGCAAAACGATTAACCTTGCCCAGGACAAGTCGGCGGGCGGGCCCGGTGCCGGGGTCATTTGAATTGAACATTGTTCATTTTATCGTTATGAGGTTTATATGAACGTTGTTCATTTTGTGAAGCACGTTCCGGCATCGCGGCTTTTGGCGGGGTTCCCTGCCCGGCCGCGCCGAGACCGCCAAGGGAGACCGAGACATGCCAACGCCGTTCGCCGACAGAGCCCCCTCCCCGACATCGCCCGACCGGCGGGCGCACCCGACGCCCGGCGCGGCGCGCGGCTGTCGAAACGGCAAGCGCCGGCGGCGTGGCAAGGGCGGGCGGACGCCGGACTGATCGCGGCCTCGGCGCCGCCGCCATCGCCTTCAAACCTTCCTTCCGACCCCAGACACGACCGCCGCGCCAAGGCGCATTAATCCGGCGTTGAACCGACTATGGTTCAGTGTCCGACCGTTCCGGCCCCGCCGACCCCGCGCGAGCGGTCGGACGCGCCGAACCCTCGGTTTCCGGTTGCCGTCGAGACGATCGTCCCACGTCTCGAAAGCAGCGGCCTTCGTGCTTTCCTGTTGAGGCCCTCATGTCGAGCCTGCTGACCAAGCGTCGTTTCCTGCCGCTGTTCCTCACCCAGTTCTTCAGCGCCTTCAACGACAACATCCTGAAGAACACGCTGGTGTTCCTGATCCTGTGGCAGATGGCCGGGCCGAATGCCCAGGCGCTGGTGTCGCTGGCGGGGGCCGTGTTCATCGCGCCGTTCTTCCTGTTCTCGGCGCTCGGCGGCGAAATCGCCGACCGGTTCGACAAGGCGAAGGTGGCACGCATCCTCAAGGGGGTGGAAATCGGCGCCGCCGGGATCGCCATCGCCGGGTTCTACCTGACATCGGTGCCGATGCTGTTCGCCGCGCTGTTCGTCTACGGTACGATCTCGGCGCTGTTCGGGCCGATCAAGTACGGCATCCTGCCGGACCATCTCGACGAAAGCGAGCTGACGCGCGCCAACGCGCTGGTGGAGACGGCGACCTTCGTGGCGATCCTCGGCGGCACGGTGGTGGCCGGGCACATCGCCGGGGGAACGCCGAACATGCCGCTGTTCGCCGGGCTGATGACCGGGCTTGCGGTGCTGTGCTTTGTCGCCAGCCTGTTCATTCCGAAAACCGGCGAGGGCGACCCGAGCCTGCGCATCGACCGCAATATCTTCCGCTCGACCGCAAACCTGCTGAAGGGCCTCAAGGCCGATGACCGGCTGTGGTGGGGCGGGCTGGTCACCAGCTGGTTCTGGCTGGTGGGCGCGGTGGTGCTGGCGGTGATGCCGCCGATGGTCAAGACCATCTTCAACGGCACGGAAAACGTCGTCACCGTGCTGCTGGCGGTGTTCTCGGTGTCGATCGCGCTCGGCTCGGGGCTGGCGGCGTGGCTGGCCCATGGCCGCATCATCCTGCTGCCGACGGTGATCGGCGCGCTGACGATGGCGGCGTTCGGCATCGACCTCGGCGTGGCGCTGCACGGGCTGACGCCCAACCCGACGACGGCCGACGTCGCCTTCTTCTTCACGCTGAAGGGCGCGTGGCGGGTGACGATCGATCTCGCCGGCATCGCGATTTCCGGCGGCCTGTTCATCGTGCCGACCTTCGCGGCGATCCAGGCCTGGGCCGGCAAGGAGCGGCGGGCGCGGGTGATCGCCGCCGTCAACGTCGTCAACGCGGCCTTCATGGTGACGGGCGGCCTGGCGGTTGCCGGGGCACAGGCGCTGGGGCTCGGCATCGCCGGGGTGTTCCTGGCGATCGGGGCGCTGACGCTGGTGGTCGCCATCGCGATCCTCAGGACGCTGAAGACCTCGGCCTTCGCCGACTTTCTGTCGATCATCTACCGGACGATATTCCGCACCGAGGTGAAGGGCTACGACAATATCGCCAAGGCCGGGCCGAACGCGATCATCGCGCTCAACCATGTGTCGTTCCTTGATGCCGGGCTGGCGCTGTCGATCCTGGAGAAGGACCCGGTCTTCGCCATCGACCACACCATCGCGCAGCGCTGGTGGGTGAAGCCGTTCCTGCGGATCACGCGCGCCATGCCGCTCGACCCGACCAAGCCGATGGCGACGCGGTCGCTGATCAACGCGGTCAAGGCCGGCGAGACGCTGGTGATCTTCCCGGAAGGGCGGCTGACCGTCACCGGCGCGTTGATGAAGGTCTATGACGGCGCCGGGCTGATCGCGGAAAAGTCGGGCGCGATGGTGGTGCCGGTGCGGCTCGACGGGCTGGAGGCGACGCCGTTCTCGCGGCTCGGGCCGGATCAGGTGCGGCGGCGCTGGTTCCCGAAGGTGACCGTAACCATCCTCGAGCCGGTCAAGCTGGCGGTGGACGAGGCGCTGAAGGGCAAGGCGCGGCGGCAGGCCGCCGGCGCGGCGCTGTATTCGGTGATGTCGGATCTGATCTATCGCACCACCAATATCGACCGCACCGTGTTCCAGGCCGTGGTCGAGGCGAGCGAGATCCACGGCGCCGGCCGCATCGCGGTCGAGGACCCGATCACCGGCAGCCTCACCTACAAGAAGCTGCTGATCGGCGCGCGGGTGCTGGGCGGGCGGCTCGCCGGGCTGGCTGCGGTCGGCGACGCGGTCGGGGTGATGCTGCCCAACGCCAACGCGGCGGCGGTGACGTTCCTCGGGCTGATCTCGGCCGGCCGGGTGCCGGCGATGATCAACTTCACCTCGGGGCCGACCAACATCCTGGCCGCCTGCAAGGGCTCGCAGGTGCGGACCATCGTCACCTCGCGCGGCTTCGTCGAGAAGGGGCGGATGGAACCTTTGATCGAGGCGCTGAAGGCCGAGGTCGCGATCGTCTATCTGGAGGACGTCCGCAGCCAGATCGGGCTCGGCGCCAAGCTCGCCGGCATGTGGAAGGCACGGACGCCGATCGTGCAGCGATCCGCCGACGACCGGGCGGCGATCCTGTTCACCTCGGGGTCGGAAGGCACGCCGAAAGGCGTTGTGCTGTCGAACCGCAACATGCTGGCCAACGCGGCGCAGGCGGCGGCGCGCATCGATTTCGGCCGGCGCGACAAGGTGTTCAACGTGCTGCCGGTGTTCCACTCGTTCGGGCTGACGGTCGGGCTGGTGCTGCCGTTGGTGTCGGGGGTGCAGGTCTATCTCTACCCGTCGCCGCTGCACTACCGCATCGTGCCGGAACTGGTCTACGGCTCGAACGCGACGATCCTGTTCGGCACCGACACGTTCCTCACCGGCTATGCCCGCGCCGCCCATCCCTACGACTTCCGCTCGCTACGCTATGTGCTGGCCGGCGCCGAGCCGGTGAAGGAGACGACGAGACGGACCTGGGCGGAAAAGTTCGGCCTGCGCATTCTCGAGGGCTACGGCGTCACCGAGACGGCGCCGGTGCTGGCGATCAACACGCCGATGTTCAACCGCTTCGGCACGGTCGGCCGGCTGATGCCGGGCATGGAGGCGCGGCTGGAGGCGGTGCCGGGCGTGGCGCAGGGCGGGCGGCTCTATGTGCGCGGACCGAATGTGATGCTCGGCTATCTCAAGGCCGACAATCCGGGCGTGCTGGAGCCGCCGGCCGAGGGCTGGCACGACACCGGCGACATCGTGTCGATCGACGGCGAGGGCTTCGTCACCATTCGCGGCCGGGCCAAGCGCTTCGCCAAGATCGGCGGCGAGATGATCTCGCTCGCCGCGATCGAGGCGCTGGCGGGGGAATTGTGGCCGGGGGTGCTGTCGGCGGTCGGGGCGATCCCGGATCCGCGCAAGGGCGAGCGCCTGATCATGGTGACCGAGAAGGCCGGCGCGACGCGGGCGGAATTCCAGGGCTTCGCCAAGTCGAGGGGCGCGTCGGAGATGATGACGCCGGCGGAGGTCGTGGTGGTCGACAAGGTGCCGATCCTCGGATCGGGCAAGCTCGACTTCGCCGGCATCAACAAGCTGGTGCGCGAACGGGCGGGCGCGGCGACCGACGCGGCGGAGACCGAGGCCGGCGACTGACCAGGGCTCAAGCGACCGGCGCGCATCGCGGCGCGCGCCGGTCGCGCCACGGGTCCGGGGGCAAGGCCCGGCGGCGATCGGTTTTGCAGCGCACCAGAGCGGCGCCGGGCACGCGGCGTCCGCCGCCAAGGTCGGTTTGGATGGCAGATATACGAATATTGCCAATTGTTTGAAGTCTCGCTCCGTGATCAAACACGAAGCTGGGATTGACGGCAGGGGTCAGGAAGCATTTGAGATGTCGCGGACGCGTTTGAAGGTTTGTTGCATCGCATCAATTGCCGAGGCCGGAATGGCAGTCGGGGCCGGAGCGGATGCGCTCGGGCTCGTCAGCGAGATGCCGTCCGGGCCGGGGGTGATCGACGAGGCCGAGATCGCCGAGATTGCCCGGATCGTGCCGCCGCCGATCGCGACGTTCCTGCTGACGTCGCGCAAGACCGCTGACGGCATCGCCGATCAGGTTCACGCGGTCGGCGTCAATACGGTGCAGATCGTCGACCATATCGATCCGGGTGAATATGCGCGGCTGCGGGTGCGGCTGCCGACGACGAAGATCGTCCAGGTGGTGCATGTCACCGGGCGCGAGTCGATCGACATCGCCCGGCGCTATGCGACGCTCGCCGACGTGCTGCTGCTCGATTCCGGCAATCCGCACAAGGCGGTGGCCGAACTCGGCGGCACGGGGCGGACCCATGACTGGGCGTTGTCGCGGCAGATCATCGCCTGCGTGCATGTGCCGGTGTTCCTCGCCGGCGGACTGCGGCCGGAGAACATCGCCGAGGCGATCGTCGCGGTGCGGCCGTTCGGCGTCGACCTGTGCTCGGGGGTTCGCACCAATGGCGAACTGGATCCGGAAAAGCTGACGCGCTTCATCGCCGCCCTGAACGCGGCTTGATCCAAGCCGCGCGGCGGCGATCACCATGGCTTAACCCTGCGCCGAGATCGCCGCCGATGCACGCGCGCGATTAACCGGGGGCGGCTAGTCTGGCTCCCGTTGAAGACTGGAGCTTGTGCCATGGAAACTGGCATGTCGTTTTTCTGGGGATGCGTGCGCTACGGCACGGGGCTGCTGGTCCTGCTGGCGGTCGCCGTGTTCCTGCGCTTTCCCGGCAGCTTCCCGAAGATTACTTCTGCCTCGGCGTCGAAGGTCGTCGCGGAGGAACCGCTGCCGACTCCGACCGACAAGCCGAAGGCACCGGCCAGCATTCGCCTGCTCGCCGATCGCAACGGCCACTTCATCTCGATGGCGCGGATCAACAAGCTGCCGGTCGAGGTGATGGTCGATACCGGCGCCTCGATCGTGGCGCTTTCGGCGGAAACCGCCGCCAAGGCCGGGCTCAAGGCCGACCCCAATGCCCGCGCGATGCGGATCGGCACGGCGAACGGCGCGGTTACGGCGCTGCCGGTGCGGATCCCGGAAGTGCGGATCGGCGAGTTGGTGGTGACCAATGTCGACGCGGTGATCCTGCCGCCGGGGGCGCTGCAGGGGCATACGCTGCTCGGCATGAGCTTCCTGAAGAAGGTGCGGATGGAAATGCAGGCGGGTCAGCTGAAGCTGATGCAATAAGATCCGGGTCCGAAGTCGCGAACGCGCCCGGCCTCCGAGGACCGGCGTATTCCACATCCGTTGCGGCGGCAAGCGGAATTCGCACCATGTATCCGGCCGGTCGTTTCAGATGCCGGACGCGACAAGCCCCAGTTCATGCCGCCATGGCGGATCGGCGCCCTGACGACCGCAGGTGATGCTGGCGACGCGGGCGGCGAAGGACAGGGCGGCGCGCAGTTCCGAGGCATCGAGGGATTCCAGCCCGGCGATCGAGTGGGCATCGTGTTCCTGCAGCCAGGTGAGCAGACCACCCATGAAGCTGTCGCCGGCGCCGACGGTGTCGACCACCTCGACCGGCTCGACCGGGACGAAAGCCGTCGCCGCCCGGCCCCAGGCATGGGCGCCCTTGCCGCCCATGGTGACGACTACCAGCCGGGCATTGGCCGCGAGGATCGAGCGGGCCGCCTCGTCGGGCGCCAGGCCGGGGCGCAGCCATTCCAGATCGGCGGCGGAGATCTTGACCAGGTGGGCGGTGCTGAAGATCTGGTCGAGCCGGGCGCGATAGCTCGCCTCGTCCTTGATCATGGTCGGGCGGATATTGGGGTCGAAGGAGATCACCCGGCGCGATGCCTCGGCCTGCAGCAAGGCCAGCCGCTCGCTGCCGCCGGGCTCGTTCAGCAGCGAAATCGAGCCGAAATGGATGACGCTGACGTCGTCGCCGATCTGCGGCGCGCGGGCCCGCGACCACATGCGGCTGGAGGTCAGTTCGTCGAAGAAGGCATATTCCGGCTCGCCATCGCCGAGGGAGACGAAGGCAAGCGTCGAGGGTTCGTCGGAGCGGGTGGTGTAGTCGAGGTCGACCATCGATTTGCGCAGGCCCTCGATCAGCTGTTCGCCGAAAATGTCGGTGGAGAGGGCGCCGAGAAAGCCGACGCGGGCGCCGAGGCGACCCATGGTGAGGGCGACATTGTAGAGCGACCCGCCGATCGCCGGGCGATAGGCCCAGCCGCCGTCTGCGGCGCGGACCGGAACGAAGTCGATCAGTGCTTCGCCGCAGCTCAGGATCATGCCTTCACTCCCCGGGTTTTCTCCGCGCCGGTCCGGTCGGTCTCGTCGTCCGGCGCGGGGCGATGCCCGGCCGGACCGCGGCGACCCGATCGCGGCGTTTCCTCATCGTGTCGATGGCGTAGCGCAAGCGCGGGCGCTTGCCTAGTATCGCGTACGTACTTTCGCGTTCAAACTGTACGATTTTCGGAATTTTTTGCGATATGAGGCGAAAATTGCCAATCGCCGAAGCTGGAAGTTTTGCCGCACCCGACGCCAGCCACGACCCGAACAGCGATGGGCGCCGCTCGGGTCGTTGGCCGATCAGATGCGGCGGCCGGTGGCGGGGTCGAACACCACTGCCTTGTCGAGGTTGAAGGCGAACGGGATGGTCTGGCCGGCGCGGACATCGGCATCGGAGCGCATGCGGGCGATGACTTCCTTGCCGCCGGCCTGGGTGACGACGAAGGTGTCTGAACCGGCCGGCTCGACGACTTCGACATAGGCGTCGACGAACTCGATCGCGGTCGAGTGCTTGTCGGCGGAATCCTTGTCGGTGATCGCCTCGGGGCGAATGCCGAGGATCAGGTCCTGGCCTGCCGACAACGCCGAACCGGCGCCGACCGAGGGCGGGACCGGCAGCAGGATATCGGCGCCGCCATGGCCGCGCGCCAGCCGCAGCACGGTGCGGCCGGCGTCGGCGGCGACCTGGGCCTTCAGCAGGTTCATGGCGGGCGAGCCCATGAAATCGGCGACGAACAGGTTGGCCGGGCGGTTGTAGATCTCGTGCGGGGTGCCGACCTGCTGGACCTCGCCGTCCTTCAGCACGGCGATCTTGGTGGCCAGCGTCATCGCCTCGATCTGGTCGTGGGTGACATAGACGATGGTGGCGCCGGTGGCCTGGTGCAGGCGCTTGATTTCGGTGCGCATGTCGACGCGGAGCTTGGCATCGAGGTTGGAAAGCGGCTCGTCGAACAGGAAGACGCGCGGATTGCGGGTCAGCGCCCGGCCCATGGCGACGCGCTGGCGCTGGCCGCCCGACAGCTGGCTGGGCTTGCGGTCGAGCAGGTGGCCGATCTGCAGCATCTTGGCGACGCCGTCGACCGCCTTGTCGCGCTCGGGCTTGGCGACGCCGCGCATTTCCAGGCCGAAGGCGATGTTCTGCGCCACGGTCATGTTGGGATAGAGCGCGTAGGACTGGAACACCATGGCGATGTCGCGCTTCGACGGGTGCAGGTCGTTGACGCGCTCGCCGTCGATGCGGATCTCGCCGTCGGTGATGGTTTCGAGCCCGGCGATGGTGTTGAGAAGCGTCGACTTGCCACAGCCGGAGGGGCCGACGAGAACGAGGAAGCCGCCCTTGTCGAGGGTCAGGTCGATTCCCTTGAGGATCTCGACATTGCCGTAGCGCTTCTTCAGGCCGATCATTTCGAGGAAGGCCATGGGGATCATCCCTTGACGGCACCCGCCATCAGGCCACGAACGAAGTAGCGGCCGGCGAGCACGTAAACGAGGAGCGTGGGGAGAGCCGCGATCACCGCCGCGGCCATGTTGACGTTGTATTCGACGACACCGGTGGAGGTGTTGACGACGTTGTTGAGCGCCACCGTCATCGGCATCGATTCACCCGAGGCGTAGGAGGCGCCGAACAGGAAATCGTTCCAGATGTTGGTGAACTGGTAGATGACGGTGACGACGATGATCGGCGTCGAATTGGGGATGAGGATGCGCCAGAAGATCTGGAAGAAGCTGGCGCCATCGACCTGGGCGGCCTTGACCAGCTCGGTCGGGAAGGCCTCATAGTAATTGCGGAAGAACAGCGTGGTGAAGCCGAGGCCATAGATGGTGTGGACGAACACCAGGTTGACGGTGGGATTGCCGAAGCCGAGCGAGGTGCCGATGCTGTCCTGCAGTTGCCGTCCGATCTCGCCGAAATGGCCGAGCACCGTCGCCATCGGCAGCAGCACCGACTGGAACGGGATGAAGCAGGAGAACAGCATCAGCGCGAAGACCAGCTTGTGGCCGCGAAACCGCCACTTGGTCAGGACGTAGCCGTTGAGGGCGCCGAGGCAGGTGGAGATCGCCACCGCCGGCACGACCATCTTGATCGAGTTCCAGAAGTAGCCCTTGATCCCCTCGCAGGTGAGGCCGACGCAGGCGCTGCCCCAGGCCTTGCCCCAGGCGTCGAGGGACGGGTTTCGCGGCAGGGCCAGCATGTTGCCGGAATAGATCTCGTCGAGGCTCTTAAACGAGGTGATCAGCATGACGAACAGCGGCGCCAGGTAGATCACCGCGAACAGGCCGAGCAGGCCGTAGATGACGACGCGGGTGACGATCGAACCGCCGGCGGTGCCGGAGGAGGCGGAAGCGCTCATCGGGCCTTCTCCTTCAGTTCGGAATAGAGGTAGGGCACGATGATGGCGCTGATGGTCATCAGCATGATCACGGCGCTGGCCGAGCCGACGGCCATCTGGTTGCGGCTGAAGGTGTAGGAATACATGAAGGTGGAGGGCAGTTCGGCCGCGCCGCCGGGGCCGCCGGAGGTAAGGGCGACGACGAGGTCGTAGGACTTGATCGCCATGTGGGCGAGGACGATGAAGGCCGAGAGAAAGACCGGGCGCAGCAGCGGGATGATGATGCGGCGATAGAGCTGGGCGGTGGAGGCGCCGTCGATCTGCGCCGCCTTCATGATCTCGCCGTCGATGCCGCGCAGGCCGGCGAGGAACATGGCCATGACGAAGCCGGAGGCCTGCCAGACGCCGGCGATCACCACGGTGTAGATGACGAAGTCCTTGTTCTTGATCCAGTCGAAGTGAAAGCTCTCCCAGCCGATGGCGTGCATGGTCTGCTCCAGGCCGATGCCGGGATCGAGAAACCACTTCCATGCCGTGCCGGTGACGATGAACGACAGCGCCATCGGGTAGAGGTAGATCGGCCGCAGGATGCCCTCGCCGCGGATCTTCTGGTCGAGCAGGATGGCAATCAGCAGCCCGAGGGCGATGCAGATGCTGATGTAGAGCGAGCCGAAGATCCCCATGTTGACCACGGCGGTGTACCAGCTCGACGGGGGATCGGTCTCGAAGGTCCAGGTCCACAGGCGCTGATAGGACTGCCAGCCGACGATGTCGTAGCTCGGAAACATCTTCGAGCCGGTGAACGACAGGTAGACGGTCCAGACGATGAAGCCGTAGACGAAGATCAGGGTGACGGCGAAGCTGGGGGCGAGCACGATTTTCGGCAGCGCCTCCTGCAGGCGCTCGCGCCAGCCGATCGCGGCTGGTGCGCGGGGCGCGTCGCGGCCGGAGAGTTTGTCTGTGATCGACATGGGCGACCTTCAATTCTCGACGAAAGGCGGCACCGGCGCCGCAAATCGCGCGGCCCGGGCCGAAAGAACGCGGCACCCGCCTACGGGTGCCGCCTGCGCTTGATCGGGAGAGGTGGACCGCCATCGCCGGCTTGCCGGGATGGCGGTCGCGGCCGCTCACTTGGCGGCGTTGATCGCCTTGACCAGTTCGGTGACGGCCGCGTCGGACGTGGCGATCTGGCCGTGGAAGAACTTGGTCACCACGTCGGTATAGGCGGCGGCGATGGCCGGCGGCTGGCCGTAGCCCTGGGCGATGGAGCCGACCAGCGTGCCCTTGGCGTTGGCGTCCTTCAGATCGGCGATGCCCTTCTTGCCGCAAGCGTCGAAGTCGGTATCCGGAACGTCGGTGCGGGCCGGGACCGAACCCTTGACGACGTTGAAGGCCGACTGGAAGCTCTTCGACAGCGTCGCCTTGGCGAGCGCCACCTGGGCTTCCTGACGATCGGCCGGCACCTTGAACATGCCGAACATGTCGGAGTTGTAGGCGACGGTGCCCTGGGTGCCGGGGAAGCGGAAGCAGAGGAAGTCGGTGCCCGGGGTCTTCTTGGCGGCGACGAATTCGCCCTTGGCCCAATCGCCCATCACCTGCACCAGGGCGTCGCCCTTGATGACCATGGCGGTGGCGAGGTTCCAGTCGCGGCCGGCATAGTTGGCGTCGGTGTAGGAGCGCAGCTTGGCGAGGTTGTCGAACGCCTTCTTCATCGTCGCCGACTTCAGCGAGGCTTCGTCGAGATCGAGGAAGGCCTTCTTGTAGAAGTCGGTGCCGCCGGTCGAGAGCACGACCGAGTCGAACATGGTCGCTTCCTGCCACGGCTGGCCACCCTGGGCGAGCGGGGTGACGCCGGCGGCCTTGGCCTTGTCGAGCAGCGCGATCAGGTCGTCGAAGGTCTTCGGCTCGGTGCCGCCGATCTTGTCCATCACCGACTTGGAGATCCACAGCCAGTTGACCGAGTGGACGTTGACCGGAGCGGCGACCCACTTGCCGTTATGCACCGAGAATTTCTGCAGCGCCTTCGGCACGGCCTCGTCCCAGCCTTCCGCCTTGGCGGTGGCGGTGAGGTCGCCCATCTTGCCGGCGGCGGCGTAGTCGAGAACGGTGTAGCCGAGCATCTGCGACGAGGTCGGGTGATTGCCGGCGGCAACCATCGCCTTCAGCGCGGTCATGGCGGCGGAACCACCGCCACCGGCGACCGGGACGTCCTTCCAGCCGAAGCCCTGCTTGGCAAGATCGGCCTTGAGGACGTTGAGCGCGGCGGCTTCGCCACCCGAGGTCCACCAGTGCAGCATCTGCACTTCCTTGACCTGGGCATGGGCCGGCATGGCGAAGGCGGACGCGAGCAGGGCACCGGCGAAGAGCTTCATAGTCGTGGTCATGGTATTCCTCCCATCCTCTTTTCAGGAACCCGGATTGATCCGGGCCGTTTGCTGTCGAAAGCCGGGGGCGATGACTGGTACATCGACCCGGTTTTCCGTTTCGTCCCGCCGCCGGCAACCGACCGGCGGCGGAAATCGGGCAGGCCGCGCCGGCTCAGAGGCCGGGATCGACCGGAACCGTCCGGCCGGAAGCGGCGGATTCAAGCGCGGCGACGGCAACCGCCATGGAGCGGACGCCGTCGATGCCGCTGGCGGCCGGGGCGCCCTCGCCGCGCATGGCGGCATGGAAGGCGCGCAGCGCGCGGGCATAGAGATTGTCGTCGTCGAGCGGCAGCGCCTCCTCGCCGGCGGCGGTGCGCAGAATCACCTCGCCGATCGGCTTCTGCGTCATGCAATCGCGGGCGATCAGCGAGCCCTCGGTGCCATGGACCTCGAAGCCGGTGGTGGCATAGCGGGTGGTAAAGGCATCGTGGAACTGGGCGACGAGGCCGGAGCGGAAGCGGACCACGCCCATGACGCCGTCCTCGATGATGCCCTCGCCGAGGCCGGCATGCTGGACCATGGCGGTGACCTCGACCGGCTCGTCGTCAAGCACGAAGCGCAGGGTGTCGGCATCGTGGACGGTGATGTCCATGACGACGCCGGCGCCGGTCGCGGGGTTGTTGATGCGCCAGCCCTGCAGGTGCGGCGGCAGGTAGACGGCGTGGAACACCCGGGCGAACAGCGGCTTGCCGATGCGGCCATCCGCGATGGCGGCGCGCATGGCGCGGTGGGTGGCGGCGTTGCGCAGGTGATGGTTGGTGGCCATGACGACGCCGGCGGCGGCGCAGGCGCCGACCATGGCGCGGGCATCGGCCAGCGTCAGCGCCAGCGGCTTTTCACAGAGCACGTGCTTGCCGGCGCCGGCGGCGGCGAGGCACTGGTCGCGATGCAGCTCGTTGGTGGTGGAGATGTAGACCGCGTCGATCGCCGGGTCGTCGAGCAGCGCCTCCAGCGAGCCGGTCGAGGCGGCGATGCCGTTGGCGAGGGCATATTCGGCGGCGCGGGCGGGCGACGAGCTCATCACCGCGCGGACCTCGCCGCCGCTGGCGCGGATGGCATCGATGACCCATTCGCGGGCGATGGTCGAGGCGCCGATCAGGCCCCAGCCGGGCTTGCCGTGGTCATTCATGCGGTCTTCCTCCGGCTGTCGAGCCGAAACGGCGCGCCGCAGCTGTCGCGAACGATCAGGCGGGTCTGGCCGATGACGTTATGGGGCGGGTTGGCCTCGCCGAGGATCAGCTTCATCAGCACGTCGGCGGCGATGGCGCCGAGATGCCGGGTCTCGGCGCTGACGGTGGTCAGCGGCGGAGCGTTGTGGCGCGCCTCGGCGATGTCGTCGAAGCCGATGACGCCGAACGAGGCGCCGACGTCGCTGCCGCGCTCGGCAAGGGCACGGATGAGGCCGATGGCGACGATGTCGTTGTAGCAAAGCGCCGCCGTCGGGGCGTCGGGACCGGCCAGCACCGCGTCGGCGATGACGGCGCCGGCGGCGCGGGTCGGCATGGTGGGGAACACCAGCGCATCGGAATGGGGCAGGCCGGCAGCGACGAGGGCGTCGCGCCAGCCGTCCAGGCGCTCGCGCGTCGTCGTCATGGTCGGAAAGCCGCCGACGAAGGCGATGCGGCGGTGGCCGAGGGCGATCAGGTGGGCGACGGCGGCGCGGGCGCCGGAGCGGTTGTCCGGGCCGACATAGGGCAGGTCGCAGCCTTCCAGCCGGCGCATGGTCGACACCACCGGCAGGCGCGGGCCGACGGCATCGCGGATGGTCGCCGGATCGGTGCCGATGGCCGGCGAGATGATCAGGCCGGCGACGCCGTGCTCGTGAATGGAGCGCAGCACGTCGGTCTGGCGGATGGCGTCCTCGGCGGTGTTGGCAAGGATCGGCACGAAGCCGGCGCGGTAGAACGCTTCCTCGAGACCGACGGCGAGTTCGGCGAAGAACGGGTTGAGCAGGTCGCTGATAACCATGCCGACGAGGCGCGACGAGGCGGTGCGCAGGTTGGCGGCGCCGCGATTGTAGACATAACCGAGCTTGGCCATGGCCTCGAGCACGCGCTCACGCGTCTCGCCCTTCACCAGCGGCGAATTCTTCAGCACCAGCGAAACGGTCGACTTCGACACGCCGGCATCGCGGGCGATGTCGATGATCGTGACGCGCGTGCCTGGACCCGGCTCGCTGACCATGGCGGTTCATTCCTCCCTTGCATCGGCGCGACAGGGTCGCCACCGGCTTTATCACCGCGCCTCTTGTGGGCGCTTGTGTCGAACGGATGAACCGTTTCAGGCACGCCTATTTATTGGAACGTTCCATAGAAATAGTCAACTGCATCGATATAAATTTCTTTGGAACGGCGAATGGCGGCATCCGGAGGCAAGTTTGCTGCTTTTTTCACCTTGGAACGTTCCATATTTATATACGAAGAAAGCCGTAACTGGATAGCGATCGCGGCACCCCTTGATCCAAAAGGCGAATCCGCCTTCCGGCGGCATTGCCTGTTGTCGCGTCAGCGAAACAGTCGCCAGGCGAGCGCCATTCGGGCGAGCGTGGTGGCAAGGCAGAGCGCGGCAAAGCCATAGGCCAGCGGCGGGAACCAGGCGGGAGCCAGCAGCATGGCGGCGAAGGTAGCGATCGTCTCGCTGCCCTCGGCCAGCCCGGTGGTGAAATAGAGCGACTTCGGGCCGCGTGCGGTGGTTTCCAGGCCGCGCTTGGCGGCCATGACCGCAAAGCCGAGGAAGCTGGCGCCATTGACGTAGAATGCCGTCAGCAGAACGGCGGCGGCGACCGCGTTGCCGGCGGGATCATTCAGGGCGAAGCCGAGGGGGATGGCAGCATAGAAGACGAAGTCGCAGACGATATCGAGCAGACCGCCGAAATCGGTGCGGACGGTGGCGCGGGCGACGGCGCCATCGAGGCCGTCGGCGAGACGGCTCGCCAGCATGAGGACCAGCGCCGCGGCCGGAGCTCCGGCGGCGATGGCGATGGCGGCGGCGATGGCCAGCGCGAGGCCGGCAATGGTGACGACATCGGCGCCGATGCCGCGCGCCGCCAGTGCCCGACCGAGGCGATCGAGCACGGGGTCCAGGCGGCGCCTGATCAGGCCGTCGAGCATCGGCGCCTCGCGGATTGCCCGGCGGCGTTGCCGGTCACCGGCCCTGCCGCACCTTGACGAGGCGCATCACCAGCCAGACCGGAACGACGACGACGGCGCCGAGCAGCAGCCAGCGCCCCAGGCTTTCGACCAGATCAATGCCGGCCCAGCGCATGTAGTCGAGCAGTTCGCGGACGGTCTGCTGCAGCCAGCGCAGCAACGACAACGGTTCGATGTTCAGGGTCGACAACACCAGTCCGACCGCGATCGAGATCAGCGCCAGCTGCAGCGCGACCCGGGCGGGCGAGCCGCCGAAAAACCGGTGCAAGGGGGTGGGCGAGGACGGATCGGGCATGGGCGGCGGAGTCCTTTCGCGCGGCAGCGGGCGCGGGGCGGGATCGCGGGGCGGCTCGCGACCGCGGGTCGGGCCGCGATCTTCCATCACTTGGCCCCGCTTCGGCGGATTTTCCAGTGTCATGGGCGGAGTTTCCTTCCGGAGCGGCCAATCTCCAACGGTTCGCGGCGACGGGCCGCGTGAACCGTGGCGGGACCGCCGGTCGCAGTGTCCGAATCGTCGACCGACGACAGTTCTAGAATGCACCGGGCGAGGAGGGAATTGGAACCTGCACCGGCGGCGGCGGACGAAGCCCGGCCATGCCCGGCAATGCGCCCTTCCGTTCGGCGCGGGCCTCCGCTATCACGGGGCATGCCGCTGTTCGACCTCTCCTCGGGCGACCCGATCGCCGACAAACGCTTCGCGCTCGCCCAATCCTATGAGGAGGCGGGCGAATTCGCCATTGCCGCCGATCTTTACGAACAGGCGCTGGAGATCGCGCCGGACTGGGTGGCGGCGTGGTATGCGCTCGGCAATGCCCGACTGCGGGCCGATGACGGCGAGGCGGCGCGGCTTGCCTATGAGCGCAGCCTGGTGCTCGATCCGGACGATCTGTTCGGGGCGCGGCTGAAGCTGGCGCTGATGGACGCCGCCGCGCCGGCGGCACCGCCGCGCGCCTATGTCGCCGGGCTGTTCGATCAATATGCCGAGAAATTCGATCACGTGCTGGTCGACAAGCTGCAGTACCGGGCACCGCAGCTGATCGCGGCGGCGCTTGACGATGCCGGCATCGGCGAGGTTGCGGCGGCGCTGGATCTCGGCTGCGGCACCGGCCTGATGGCGGCGGCGCTGGCTGGGCGGGTGCTGGCGATCGACGGCGTCGACCTGTCGGCGGCGATGGTGGAGGAGGCGCGGGCGAAGGGGCTCTATCGGCGGCTCTCAGTCGACGACATCGTCGCCCATACCGACGGGCTCGAGGCGGGGAGCCTCGATCTCGTCGTTGCCGCCGATGTGCTGTGCTATCTCGGCGATCTCGAACCGGTGTTTGCCGCCGTGGCGCGGGTGCTCGGCCCGGACGGGGCTTTCGCGTTCTCGGTCGAAGCGCTGGATGCGGAGACCGAGAACGACACGCTCGGCTACACGCTGCGCGGCTCGATGCGCTATGCCCACGATCTCAACAGCCTGATCGACCTCGGCCAGACCCACGACCTGACGATCGCCACGGTCAAGCTCGACTGGCTGCGGCTCGACCGGGGCGAGCCGATCCTCGGGTTCGTCATGGTGTTCCGGCGCGGCTGAATGCCGGCGGTCGCGGCGATCCTGAACGAAAAATGAATGAGCCGCTCAGCAACGATTGGGATATAGTGGGCTAGAACACCATCACAAACGCGATGGACCCAAGGTTCGGTTCGCTGCGTTGGGGGAGATGACGATGAACAAGCTGATTGCCGCCACTGTTGCCGCGACCATGGCCCTGACCGCCGTCGCGGTTTCCGCGCCGAAGGCCGAAGCGCGCGACCGGACCGGCGCGGCGATCGCCGCCGGCGTGGTCGGGCTTGCCGCCGGCGCCATCATCGGCGGCGCCATCGCCGACAACCAGGAACGCCGCCGGCAGAAGAAGCTGCGCGCCTATCAGGAACAGCAGTATTACGGCTATGGCTACCAGCAGCCGCAGTACTATGAACCGGAGCCGGCCTATCAGCCGCAGTACTATCCGCAGCCGAGCTATGGTTACCGCCAGCCGGCGCCGCGCCCGGTGCATTCGAGCCCCTATGGCCAGGACTATTACGGCACTTATCAGCGCGAATATGTCTGCTGGAAGGGCTATGACTACGACGACAACGGCCGGCGTGTGTTCAAGAAGGAATGCGGCTACCGGTGATCGTACCGGATCAGGTTTGGACCGAATGGGACGCGAGCCGGGCTGCCGCCCGGCTCGTTTGCGTTTCGGGCGGCCACGCTCAAGGCAGGCGCCGCGCGACGCCGATGCTCTTTTTATTGAAATGGGAGATCGGGCGATTTCATGCGCCACGCCCACCTCTCCCCTCCGGGGAGAAGGGAAAAGGCAGACCCGAGTTGAAGCCTTCTCTCGGCGCAAACCACCCCACGCCGCACCTGTCTGCGCCACCCTCCCCATGAAGGGGAAGGAAATCGGGGCTGTTGCGGCTGGCGCGCCGGTACCTGTGGGGTGCGTCAGAGCATCGACGGCAGGACGCGGTCCGGCGGGCGGTGGCCGTCCATGAAGGTCTTGATGTTGATGATGACGCGCTCGCCCATGTCGACGCGGCCCTCGACGGTAGCCGAGCCCATGTGCGGCAGCAGCACCACCTTGCCGGAGCGGGCGAGCTTGAGGAGCTTGGGGTTGACCGCCGGCTCGTGCTCGAACACGTCAAGGCCGGCGCCGGCGATCTCGCCGGCTTCGAGCATGCGGGCAAGCGCGTTCTCGTCGATGATCTCGCCGCGGGCGGTGTTGACGACGTAGCTCTCCGGACGCAGCAGCTTCAGGCGGCGGGCCGAGAGCAGATGATAGGTACCCGGCGTGTGCGGGCAATGCACCGAGACCACGTCCATACGGGCCAGCATCTGGTCGAGGCTTTCCCAATAGGTGGCTTCCAGCCCCTCCTCGACATGGGTCGGGGCGCGGCGGCGGTTGTGGTAGTGGATCGACATGCCGAAAGCCTTGGCGCGGCGGGCGACGGCCTGGCCGATGCGACCCATGCCGACGATGCCGAGCTTCTTGCCCCAGATGCGGTGTCCGAGCATCCAGGTCGGGGCCCAGCCCTTCCACTCGCCATGCTCGAGCACCTCGAAGCCCTCGGCGAGGCGACGCGGCACGGCAAGGATCAGCGCCATGGTCATGTCGGCGGTGTCCTCGGTGAGGACACCGGGGGTGTTGGTGATGGTGATGGCGCGGTTCATGGCGCTCTTGACGTCGACATTGTCGATGCCATTGCCGAAATTGGCGATGAGCTTCAGTTGCGGGCCAGCCTGGGAAATCACGGCGGCATCAATGCGGTCGGTGACGGTCGGCACGAGAACGTCGGCGTGGCGCACGGCGTCAACAAGCTGCGCCTGCGACATCGGTTGATCGTCGACGTTCAGTCGCACGTCGAACAGTTCGCTCATGCGCGTTTCCACCAATTCCGGCAGCTTGCGCGTGACGACTACGACCGGCTTCGCCTTCGGCATCGATCTTCCCTTCGTCAAAGCGGCGTCCGATTCACTCTCGCTTAACCGTGACGTCCGACAGTCTCCCAAGCGCGCGAACAATCGTCCGCCGCTCCGGCTCCTGTGTAGTGACTGGTTGGCGCTCCCGCAAGGTGTTCGGCGCCGCGGAGTTCTCGGCCAATCGTCGCGGGCCATGATTTCGCGACGATTGACCGGCCATGCTGAAGGAACCGGGTCAGACGCGCAAGGTGCCGTCAGGTGTCGGGGAGTGGTGTCGTGGAGTATTTGGCCAAACGCGCGTGGATGAACCGACCCTGCCGGCAGCGGCTGGCGACGATGCTGCTGGCCGCGGGCCTCGGGATGATCACCGGGGTGGCCATGGCAAAGGATCCCCTGCCCGAACCCAGATCGAAGCCGCCGATGGTCGTCGCCCAGGCGACGCGCACCCCTGCCCCCGCCCCGGGTCAGGCGACAAACCCACCGGCGGCAGCCGCGACGACGGTACAGCCAGCGGCGACGCCGCCGGCGGCGGCCGGACCGCAGCAGACGGGGCCGAGTGGCCTGCCGATCCCGCGCTTCGTCTCGATCAAGTCGGCGCCGGTCAATATCCGGCGCGGGCCGACGCGCGAGCACGAGATCATCTGGACCTACCAAAAGGTCGGCATTCCGGTCGAGATCATCCAGGAGTTCGAGAACTGGCGGCGGATTCGCGACGCCGACGGCGAGGAAGGCTGGGTGCTGCAGACGCTGTTGTCTGGAAGGCGCACGGCGCTGATCACGCCGCTGGAAAAGCAGAAGTCGAAGGTCACCGCCGTGCGACAGGCGGCCGGCGGCACCAGCCCAATCGTCGCCTATCTGGAACCGAACGTGCTCGCCAACGTCTCGGCCTGCAAGACCGGCTGGTGCCGGATCAGCGGCGACGGATTTGCCGGCTGGGTCGAGACCAAGTATCTGTGGGGCGCGCGGCCGGACGAGAGCTTCGACTGAGCCGCATCGCGCCGCCGCCATGCGGCGACTTCGTGGCCCCGACGGGAAGGCGCTCCATGCACGATATCCAGATCCGCGACGCCGTTGCCGCCGACATGCCGGCCATCCGCGACATTTACAATGACGCGGTTGAAAACAGCACGGCGATCTGGAACGAGATCGTGGTCGATGCCGCAAATCGCCTCGACTGGTGGCGGGCGCGACTGGCGCTCGGCTACCCGGTGCTGGTGGCGGATCGGGACGGGACGGTGCTCGGCTACGCCAGCTTCGGCGACTTCCGTCCCTTCGACGGCTACCGACATACCGCCGAACATTCGGTCTACGTGGCGGCCGGCGGGCGCGGGCTCGGCATCGGAACACTGCTGCTCGGCGCGCTGGAAGCGCGGGCGCGGGCGATCGGCAAACATGTGCTGATCGGCGGGGTCGAAGCCGGAAACGACGCCTCGATGGCACTTCATCGACGAATGGGCTTTATCGAGACCGGACGGTTGCGGGAGGTCGGCCGCAAGTTCGATCGCTGGCTCGATCTGGTGTTCATGCAGAAGACGTTGTGATCACGAATCACTTCGGCTCCCTGGACGGGATGCAGAGCGACTTGAGCGGCGGGGGGTCGTCACAATGCGTCGTTTCTGTAAAAATGCATTCTCAACCAGCGGATTTCCCCCGTCGAGGCGCAGGACACCTTTCTGCGGTAGGATTCTTCGTTCGGTAAAATTTCCGGATTAAATTCCGTTACGTCATATTGATTATTTATACCAAATTTTCCCCATCTGCCGTGACGTTGCCTTCTGCAAGAATATCGAAATTTCCGAAGATGCGAATTGCCCAACCGGAAAATATAACAATTGCCAATTGTGCCGAATTCTGTGGCGGCTGACGAGATTGTCACTAATTGACCACGAAAACTTCGCGCGTGGATCGCTTTCGGTATTAAACAATAGAAATCACGTGATATACTGATCCACCAAAACAAAAATCAGCGTTGGTGTTCGTGTGCGGAGGGAACCTGCCCAGGAATGGGTCGATAGATGCGGAGGAATCCATGGGAGCTCTCATGGCAATGCAAAAAGCGGATGGAATGGCGGCACCTCAGGCAATGCATGCGCGAGAGCGCGGCAACGAGACGGAACTCGTCGGAATCAGCACGGTCGCGGACCGATTGGGCATCACACTGCGGACGATCCGCTTCTACGAGGAAGTCGGGATCATCACGCCGAAGCGGACGCATGCGGCGGCGCGCCTGTTCAGCGAACAGGACATTGAGACGCTGCGGCTGGCCGTCGATCTGCGCCGGGCGATGTTCAATCTGGATCAGGTCAAACAGATCCTTGGATTGCTGTCCGAACAGCCGACGACGCCGGGCCGGGTGGCGTCGCTGAAGGACCTGCTCGCCGAGCATTCGGCCGAGCTCGACCGGCAACAGATCGAACTGGAACGGGCGCGCAGCTATGTCGAGGAGCTGCGGGCGCGGGTGGTCGCGAACGAAGGCTGATACCCGGCAATCCGGCCGGATCGAGAGGCACCCCTGGCGGGGAGGCAAACAACCGCCGCGGGATCGATCCGACCGAATGGACGGGTCATCGGACCGACGAGACGTTCACGACAGGCGCAAATACAAGGGCGCGGGACAGCGACGATAGCATCGAGGGCCATCGATGACGTCGTGATGACGCCGCAAGCGACAGATGCCAAGATCATTGCCCGCCTCGTCCGCGAAGCGGGCAATTTCGTTTGGCGCCACTGAAAACGGAAGGCAGCGCGGCGCGGAGCACGGGATCGGCCGCGGCCTGAGCGCGCCGTCATGCCATCGGGCATTCAAAAGGACCGATGGTGTTCATGGCGTGGATTTCTCATGCCACCGGCATCAGGTGCCGTCGGCGAAGCCGGCGGTGGCGCCGGGGTCGATCTGGCCGATCAGCCGGGCCGAAGCCAGCCGGGTGAGGCGCACCAGCAGCGACTTGCGGGTCGCGGCCGGCATGCGATGCTCGGGCGCCTCGCGGATCAGCGCCGCGCCGTAGCCGTCGGCGATGTAGAGGCCGCAGTCGGACGGAAAGATGTCCTGCGGGACGCGGGGCGTGGTGGCGAAAAACAGCCAATCGGCATGGGCGCGGTAATCCGGCCATTTCTGGTCGGTGCGAAAATCCTCGATCGACGACTTCACCTCGATGATGGCGATCAGGCCGGCGTGATTGATGGCGACAATGTCGGCGCGACGGCCGGAGGCCAGCGGCACTTCCTCGACGCAGGTCCAGCCATGGGCGAAGAGATGCCGACGCATGCCGCGAAACACCAGCCGGGTTTCGTCTGGCCGCGTCGGCAGCAGTGCCGCCGTCGTGGCCACGGCCGGCGGAAGTATCGGGGATGCCCCCTCGTCCATGCCGCTCACCAAAAGAACACCAGGCTGAGCAGGATGAAGGTCGGGATCAGGAAGGCGCCCGACCAGGCCATGTAGCCGAAGAAGCTCGGCATCTTGAGATTCATGTCCTCGGCGATGGCCTTGACCATGAAGTTCGGGGCATTGCCGATATAAGTATTGGCGCCCATGAACACCGCGCCGCAGGAGATCGCCAGCAAGGTCTGCGACAGGCTGGTCATCAGCACGGCAGGGTCGCCGCCGGCGAGATTGAAGAACACCAGATAGGTCGGGGCGTTGTCGAGGAACGACGACAGTATGCCGCTGAGCCAGAAATACATGATGTCGACCGGCGTGCCGTCGGCGTTCTTGACCAGCTTGACGAGGCCGGCCATGGCGCCACTCTCGCCGGCCTTGAGGATCGCCAGAACCGGAATGATGGTGAGGAAGATGCCGGCGAACAGCTTGGCGACCTCGAGGATCGGCCCCCAGTTGAAGCCGTTGCCGTCGCGGATGGTTTTCGAGGTCAGCAGCAGCGAGGCGATGGCGATGGCGACCAGCACGATGTCGCGCAGCAGGAATTGCAGTTCGACCGGCGTGCCGAAGACGTTGAAGGCGACATCGGGCTTCCACGAGCCGGAGACGATGATGGCGGCGACGATCAGGCCGAGAAGCGGGACATTAGCGAGCCCCTCGAAGCGGATGCGCGCGTCCGGGCTCGGGTCGCGGCGGACGTGGCCCTCGGCCTGTTCCTTGCGATAGAAGTGGCGGTCGAGCAGGTAGAACGCGCCAAGCAGCAGCACGGCGCAGAACATCATCTCGGCGAACATGTGCGACGTGGTCCAGAAGAAGCTGACGCCCTTCAGGTAGCCGAGGAACAGCGGCGGATCGCCGAGCGGCGTCAGCGAGCCGCCGATGTTGGACACAAGGAAGATGAAGAACACGACGACGTGGACGTTGTAGCGGCGATCGTCATTGGCGCGGATGATCGGCCGGATCAGCACCATGGAGGCGCCGGTGGTGCCGATGACGCTGGCGAGCAGCGTGCCGATGGCGAGGATCACGGTATTGCTGATCGGCGAGCCGTGAATATTGCCCTGGACCAAGATGCCGCCCGCCACTGTGAACAGCGAGAACAGCAGGATCGTGAACGGAATGTACTCCAGCAGCGCGGTGTGGACGATCTGGAATGCCGCCGCTTCGGCGCCGTAGCCGAGGGCGAAGGGCACGAGGAAGGCCGCCGCCCAGAAGGCCGCGACCTTGCCGAAATGATGGTGCCAGAAATGCGGCGCGGCGAGCGGGAACACCGCGATCGACAGCAGGATGCCGGCAAAGGGGATGGCCCACAAGAGCGACAGCTGGTGTCCGGGGATGTCGTGACTTGAGGCGGCCAACGCCGGCATGGAACTGGCAACGGCGACAACGGCGGCGGCCGGGATCGTCGCAACAGCACGGCGCATGATCGATTGCATCGGGATCTCCGTCCTCGCAAGCCTTGTCGGAGCGCCGCCAGAACGATTGGCCAGCGCAACGGCATCCCGCGGGTCCGGAGCATCGGGTTCAGCCGCGTGCTGACGCAGCCGATCGGGCCACCGGCGCCGAACCGGCGCGATGGCGTCAGTTGAAAGGATTTGCGGCCGGAACACAAGCATCAGCCGCCGGGCATTTTGCCCGATGGCTGATGCGGATGCGGTCGGGCATCAGGGCCGGAGCTCAGTAGTAGCGCGCCCGGACCCGCACTTCGCGGCAGGTGCGCTCGACCGTGCGGCGGCCATAGCGATCGATGTAGACCTCGCGATTGCAGGTGGTGCGATAGCGCGGCTTCGGCGCATAGACCGAGCGGTAGATCGGCCGCTCGCGGTAGACCGGCGCGTGATAGACGCGGGCCGGACGGTAGGCGTAGTAACCGTTCTGGTAATAGTTGACCTGGTGGGCATAGCGCGCGGTCGGCGGGACGCCGTAGCTGTAGGCCGGCGCGTAGTAGGTCGGGCGCGGCTGGTAATAATAGTAGCTCGGCTGCGGCTGATAGTAGGTCGGCGCATAGCCGTAGCCAGAATCGTAGCCGCCGTAATAGGAGCGCGAGCGGGAGGCGCTGGCGGCAAGCGCGCCGCCGATGATCAGGCCGGCGACGCCGGCGGCGATGGCCGGACCGGCCGACCGATAGCGATAGCGGGCCTCGGCCTCGCGGGTCGCGGTCGTGGTCAGCAGCATGGCCGAAAGCACGACGGCAACGAAATACTTCATCAGGGCTTTCATCTTCGCAATCCTTCCCGATAGGGCCGAGCGCGCGCGGCGCGGCCGACCCGTCGTCTGCGTCGTTCCTGCCCGGCCGATGGCCTGGGCGGCTGATCCGACCCAACGGCAGCGATTTCAAGCGGATTTCGCGCCGTCGCAGGTGCGCTTTCGCTCAAGATCGCGGCCAACGGCGGTCCCCACCGCCGTTCCTCCCGCTTGAGCGACTATTTAACAGACTCTTAACGGATCAGCCAATGCCCATCCGTGGTGGCGATCGGGATTTCGCCAACCTTGGTTTACGGGTATCGGGGATGAGCATGGGTCATGGGCAGGGCGGGCGCTGATCGGGGGATCAGTCGCGCGACAGGGTGCGGGCGACGGCGTCGCGCCAGGCGGCATATTTGGCGGCGCGGGTCCCGGCCGGCATCGACGGCGAAAACCGGCGTTCGACCCGCCAGCCAGCGGCGAAGCGATCGGGCGGCGGGCAGAGGCCGACCCGCAATCCGGCGAGATAGGCGGCGCCGAGCGCCGTCGTCTCGGCGAAGCCCGGGCGATCGACCGGGGCATCGAGGATGTCGGCGAGGAACTGCATGGTCCAGTTGGACGCGACCATGCCGCCGTCGACGCGCAGCACGGTTTCGGCCGGCGCCCGCCAGTCGGCCTTCATCGCCTCGATCAGGTCGCGGGTCTGGAAGCCGACGCTTTCGAGGGCGGCGCGGGCGAGTTCGCGCGGGCCGGTGGCGCGGGTGAGGCCATAAAGCGCGCCGCGACATTCGGCATCCCAGTGAGGGGCGCCAAGGCCGACGAAGGCGGGGACGAGGACGACATCCTGGGCCGGATCGGCGACGGCGGCGAGCGCCTCGGTCTCGGCGGCCGACTTGATGATGCCGAGGCCATCGCGCAGCCACTGGACGGCGGCGCCGGCGATGAAGATGGCGCCTTCGAGCGCATAGGTGCGCTTGCCGGCAAGCTGGTAGGCGATGGTGGTCAGCAGGCGGTTGGTCGAGGGCACCGGCTCGGCGCCGGTATTGATCAGGGCGAAGCAGCCGGTGCCATAGGTCGACTTCATCATTCCGGGGGCAAAGCAGGCCTGGCCGATCAGCGCCGCCTGCTGATCGCCGGCGATGCCGGCAATCGCCACCGCGCCGCCGAGCAGGCCGGGCTCGGTCGCGCCGAAATCGGCGGCGCAATCGCGGATCTCGGGCAGGAGCGAACGCGGCACGTCGAACAGCGCCAGCATCTCGTCGCTCCAGTCGCCGCTGGCGATGTCGCAGAGCAGGGTGCGCGAGGCGTTGGTGGCATCGGTGGCATGGACGCGGCCAGCGGTGAGGCGCCAGAGCAGGAAGCTGTCGATGGTGCCGAAGGCGAGTTCGCCGCGCCCGGCGCGGGCGCGGGCGCCGTCGACGTGATCGAGGATCCAGGCGATCTTGGTGGCGGAGAAATAGGGATCGAGCCGCAGGCCGGTGATCGCGGCGACACGCGGCTCGTGTCCGGCCGCTGCCAGCCGGGCGCAGGCGTCGGCGGTGCGGCGATCCTGCCAGACGATGGCGTTGTGGATGGCGGCGCCGCTGGCGCGGTCCCAGATGACGGTGGTTTCGCGCTGGTTGGTGATGCCGATGGCGGCGACGTCGGCGGCCGTGGCGCCGGCTTGCGCCAGCACCGCCCGCAGGGTGGCGACGACCGTCGCCCAGATCTCCTCCGGGTCGTGCTCGACCCAGCCCGAGGCCGGATAGTGCTGGGTGAATTCGCGTTGCGCCACCGCCGCGACCGTCAGGTCCGGCCGGAACAGGATGGCGCGCGACGATGTGGTGCCCTGATCGATCGCCAGAATGAATGTCACGATCCTTCTCCCCTCCCCTGTCGCCCCGGGTCGTTGCCCGAGCGCGTCCGGTCCCGGTTGGCCGGGCTCACGGCATGTCGAATTCGAAATTGCGCTCGGCGACGATGCCGCCCGCCCGCGTCAGGCGATAGGCGGCGCGATAGCGGCCGCTCGTCCAGCCGGCGGCGGGGCGGCGGCGGCCGGCATATGCGAGCCAGAGGATCTTGTCGGCCTTGAGTTCCTCGTCGGTCTGGTCGACAAGCACGGCGCCGTCGGGGCCGGTGACGCGGAAGCCCTGGCGATCGCCGGCGCGGACGCCGATGACGCGGACATAGGCGACCAACGCCGCCGCGTCGCGGCTCGGGCGGCGGATGTCGCCGGCCTCGGCCGCCTTGAGGTCGACGGGTGCATCGGCGAAGCCGGCATTGACGATGGCCGCCGGGCGATAGGCCAATTGCGCGGCGGCGGCGGTCGACCACAGCGTCTGCGTCGACACCGCGCAGCTGTCGTCATCGGCCAGCGGCCGGGTGGTATAGGGGTCGATCGTCTTGCCGTCGCGCAGCAGCTCGAAATGCAGATGGGGAAACTGGGTGTGGCCGGAGAGGCCGACGCGGCCAATGGGCTGGCCGGCGACGACGCTTTCGCCGGGACGGACGCGGACGCTGCCATTGGCGAGGTGGCAATAGAGCGATTGCCAGCCGCCGCCATGATCGACGACGACGCCATTGCCGCAGGCGCGGCCCTGCGATTGCGGCGGACCGGATTTCAGCGCGTCGGCCTCGCCATCGCGGATGCGCAGCACCGTGCCGGGGGCCGCCGCCAGCACCGCCACCCCCGCCCGCATGGCCGGAATATCGGCGAGGCGAATGTCGGTGCCGGTGTGGCCGTCATAGCTGATCAGGCCGCAGGCGTGGTCGCGACGCCCCGGCCCGGCGGCATCGTCGGGATAGTTCTGCACGGCGCAGGTCGTGCCGACGACGCAGGCGACCGGCATTTCGAAGCGCGGCGCCTCGCCGGCGCGCGCCAGCGGCGAGGCCAGCAGCGCCAGGGCGATCGATCCGATGCTGAATGAGCGTGCTGGCATCGACGCGAGGCTCCCGAATGCCGGCAGGATAGCGCGGTTCGATGGGAAGCGGAAACGAAGCCGGCGGTCAGGCGGCGCCGACGGCCGACGCGCCGACGGTCGACGCACCGACGGGAGCGGTTTCGGCGAGCCAGCGATCGAGGTCGGCGATTTCGGCGGCGGACAGGCGTAAGCCGAGCTTGGAGCGGCGCCAGACGATGTCGGCGGCGGTGACGGCCCATTCCTCGCGACGCAGATAGTCGACCTCGACCTCGGTCAGGTCGGCGCCGAAGACGCGGCCGAGATCGGCGGCGGACCGGGCCGGGCCGAGAACGCGGCCGGCGCGGGTGCCGTAGGCATGGAGCAGGCGGCGGGCATGGGCGGGCGCGAGGAACGGGTAGGCCTCGATGAAGCCGGCAAGCAGCGTCTCGAACTCGTCGATGCCGAAGTCGCCGCCAGGCAACTGTTTGTCGCCGCTCCAGCTTTCCGAAGCGGCGAAGGCCTCGCCGCCATAGGGCACTAGGCGGTCGAGCACCGCCTCGGCGAGCTTGCGATAGGTGGTGATCTTGCCGCCAAAGATCGACAGCAACGGCGGCTGGCCGGGTTCGCCGTCGAGTTCGAGCACATAGTCGCGGGTGGCGGCCTGGGCGGCGGTGGCGCCGTCGTCATAGAGCGGGCGGACGCCGGAATAGCTCCAGACGATGTCGTCGCGGCTGACGGGCTTGCGGAAATACTCGCTGGCGGCGGCGCAGAGATAGTCGATCTCGGCCGGGGTGATGGCGACGGCCCCGGGATCGCCGCGAAAATCCTGATCGGTGGTGCCGATCAGGGTGAAATCGTCCTGATAGGGAATGGCGAAGATGATGCGGTTGTCGGCGTTCTGGAAGATATAGGCGCGCTCATGCTCGAACATGCGCCGGACGACGATGTGCGAGCCCTGGACCATGCGGACCTGGGCGGCGGAATCGACGCCGGCGGCGCGGCCGAGCATCTCGGCGACCCACGGGCCGGCGGCGTTGATCAGCATGCGGGCGCGGATGGTTTCCTCGGCGCCGGTGTCGCGACGGCGCAAGGTGACGACCCAGGCGCCGCCATCACGGTGGGCGGCCACCACCTCGGTGCGGGTCTCGACGACGGCGCCGCGCTCGGCGGCGTCCTTGGCGGTGAGGACGACGAGGCGGGCATCGTCGACCTGGCAGTCGGAGTACTCGAAACCGATGCGGAACAACGGCTTCAACGGCGCGCCGGCCGGATCGGTGCCGAGGTTGAGCGTCGTGGTGCCCTTCAGGCGCTTGCGGCCGCCGAGATGATCGTAGAGGAACAGCCCGAGGCGCAACAGCCAGGCGGGGCGCAGGCCGGAATGGTGCGGCAGGATGAAGCGCAGCGGCCGGATGATGTGCGGCGCCAGGTTCCACAGAACCTCGCGCTCCTTCAGTGCCTCGCGCACCAGGCGGAACTCGTAATATTCGAGATAGCGCAAGCCGCCATGGATCAGCTTGGTCGACCAGGACGACGTGGCGCTGGCAAGGTCGTCCTTCTCGGCGAGCAAGACCGAATAGCCGCGCCCGGCGGCGTCGCGGGCGATGCCGCAGCCGTTGATGCCGCCGCCGACGATAGCCAGATCGTAACAGCGTTGCGGGTTGGGCATCGACTTCTCCTGGATGCGGACGGTTCAAGCCAGAGGCCAAAGTCGCTTACGGTGGGGACGCAAGGCCGGATCGCCCGGCCGAAGCGGCCGATTTCGGTTCGACAGGAACGTGGCAGTGGCCAAAACGAAAATCAAGTGAAGATATCGAAATAAAACGCGCATCAGCCGTCCGCTGTCTCGTCATCGGCGCCGGCATCGGGCCCGGCATCGGGATCGACGCAGACGATGCGGACGCCGCTCTGGCGGCAGACCTCGGCGAAGGCCTCCGGCGGTGGCCGGTCGGTGACGAGAACGTCGATCTGCTCGACATGGCCGATGCGCACCGGCGCCTTGCGGCTGAACTTGATGCGGTCGGCGACGAGGATCACCTCGCGGGCGTTCTCGATGATCTTCTGGGCGACGCGCACCTCGCGATAGTCGAAATCGAGCAACGTGCCGTCGATGTCGATGGCGGAGGCGCCGATGATGGCGACGTCGACCTTGAACTGCGACACCAGATCGACGGTCGCCTCGCCGACGATGCCGCCATCGGAGCGGCGGACCAGGCCGCCGGCGCAGATGACCTCGACGCCGGGCGACGGCAGCAGGATGGTGACGACGTGGATGTTGTTGGTGATGACGAGGAGGCCGCTGCGACCGACGAGGGCGCGGGCGACCGCCTCGGTGGTGGTGCCGATATTGACGAAGAGCGAGGCGTTGTCGGGGATCAGCTCGGCGGCGCGCTCGCCGATGGCGGCCTTTTCGTGCGCGGCGATCTCGCGGCGGGCGTCATAGGCGACGTTCTCGACGCCGGACAGTAGCATGGCGCCGCCATGGGTGCGGCTGAGCAGGCGCTGGTCGCTGAGATCGTTCAGATCCTTGCGGATCGTCTGCGGCGTGACGTCGAAGCGACCGGCGAGGTCCTCAACGGAAACGCGGCCGGACTGACGGGCGAGTGCGAGGATCTGCGCCTGGCGCGGCGTGGGCGTGAACATGGCGAATAGTTGCCCGCCACGCTTGCCGGCGTCAATGCGCGCCGACGTGTCGGCGGCATGAGAAATTCGCGCGAGGAATGCCATCGACGATTTTCGAAGCCCGATGGCATCACTTGCGGCGGGCGAGGTATTTGCCGACGCCGGTGGCGGCACGCACCGCCGAGGCGAAGGTCGCCTGCAGCAGATAGCCGCCGGTCGGGGCTTCCCAGTCGAGCATCTCGCCGGCCACGAACACGCCGGGGCGCTTGCGCAGCATCAGGTGGAAGTCGACGGCCTCGCGGGCGACGCCGCCGGCGGTGGAGATGGCGCGATCGATCGGCCGGGTGGCAACAAGGCGGACCGGCACCGACTTGATGGCGCGGGCGAGCGCCTCCGGCTCGGTCGGCAGCGGCCGGTGGCCTTCGCGCAGCAGCGCCACGGAGGCCGGCGCGAGGCCGGCGGCCTTGGCGAGGTGGGTCGACAGGCTGCGCTTGCCGCGCGGCTCGGCGAGCTTGGCGGCGAGCTGTGCCTCGGAGAAATCCGGGCGAAGATCGACGGTGATATCAGCGTGGCCATTGGCGCGGATGGCCTGGCGCAGCGGCCGCGACAGCGCATAGATGCCGCCGCCCTCGAGGCCGTAGCCGGTGATCATGATCTCGCCGCGCACCCGCTCAGTGCCGAAGACCACGGCGGCGCGCTTCACCGGCTCGCCGGCCAGCCGGCGCATGTGCTCGCTCCAAGCGACGTCGAAGCCGCAATTGCTCGGCTCCAGCGGCGTCACCGGCACGCCGTCGCGCTCGATGATTTCGACCCAACCGCCATCGGCGCCAAGGCGCGGCCAACTGGCGCCGCCAAGGGCGAGGACGACGGCATCGGCGCGAGCCGCGACCTCGGCGCCATCGGCGGTGGAAAAGCGCACGGCGCCGGCGTCATCGAAGCCGAGGAAAGTGTGGCGGGTGTGGAGGGTGACGCCGAGATCGCCGAGGCGCGTCAGCCAGGCGCGCAGCCAGGGCGAGGCCTTCATGGCGCGGGGGAACACCCGGCCGGACGAGCCGATGAAGGTGATCTGACCGAGCCCCTTGGCGAAATCGCGCAGCGCCTCGGGCGGGAAGCTCTCGACCATCGGGCCGATCCATTCGCGCGCCGGGCCATAGCGGCCGACGAATGTGGCGAGCGGCTCGGAATGGGTGAGATTGAGCCCGCCGCGGCCGGCCATCAGGAACTTGCGTCCCGGCGACGGCATGCGGTCGTAGAGCGCGACGCGGTGGCCCAGCGTCGCCAGATGATCGGCGGCCATCAGTCCGGCGGGGCCGGCACCGACGATGACGATATCGGCGGGGATAATCTCGAGGGTGGTTTCGGTCATGGCGCGGGTTCTAGAGCAGATTTCCCTGGCACGGAACCGAAATCCACTCCGGCCGGCCGCGAGCCCTCGGGTTTTTCATGAGCCTGCGGGAATCCCGTCAGTCAGGTTCAATGCCCGTCGGCATCAGCAGGCGTAGTCGACCACCAGAATGCCGTCGATGCCGCCGATCGCGGCGGCGACGAATTTCGCGCCGGTGGCGCGGTGGCGCGGATCGGCCTGATAGCGGGCGAGTGCCGCCCAATCGGCGAAGTCGACGACCATGACGTGGTGATAGCCGCGCTCGATCCGCTCCGGGCTTGCCGAGCGGCCGGCGGTGACGGCGATCAGCCCGTCGATCTCGCCGCTGAGGGCGGCGACCTCGGCGAACATCGCGGCGATCGTCGCTTCATCGACCTCGGGCCGGAAGCGGAACAGGACGATGTGGCGGATCATGACCGGGCCTCCCGGCGGTTGACAGGGCATGGCGCCTGCCCAGGCGGAGCCGGCGCCATGGCGGCGCGTGTTACTCGGCGGCCTCGCGGCCCTCGATGACGGCAAGGGCGGCGTCGAGGCCGCGGGTGATGTCGTCGATCAGGTCGTCGGGGTGCTCGAGCCCGATCGACAGGCGCAACATGCCCTGGGTGATGCCGAGCTCAAGCTGCTGCTCGGGCTTCAGCCGCTGGTGGGTGGTGGTCGAGGGATGGGTGATCAGCGACTTGGCGTCACCGAGATTGTTGGAGATCTTGACCACTTCGAGGGCATTGGCGCAGGCGAAGGCGCCGGCCTTGCCGCCTTTCAGTTCCAGCGCGATCAGCGACGAACCGGCCGACATCTGCTTGCGGGCAATGTCGTATTGCGGGTGGTCGGCGCGGCCGGGATAGATCAGGCGGGCGAGCGCCGGGTGGCCGGCGACGGCATCGGCGAGACGGGCGGCCGACGTGGTCTGGCGCTCGACGCGCAGCGACAGCGTCTCCAGCCCCTTCAGCAGCACCCAGGCATTGAACGGGCTCATGGCCGGGCCGGTCTGGCGCAGGAAATTGTGGACGTTGTCGGCGATGAACTGTTCGGAGGCGAGGATGACGCCGCCGAGGCAACGGCCCTGGCCGTCAATGTGCTTGGTGGCGGAGTAGACCACGACGTCGGCGCCGAGCTGCAGCGGCTTCTGGTAGATCGGCGTGGCAAAGACGTTGTCGACGATGAGGATGGCGCCGGCATCGTGGGCGATGTCGGCGACGGCGCGCAGATCGACCAGGTCGAGCGTCGGGTTGGTCGGGGTTTCGAGGAACAGGACCTTGGTGTTGGGGCGCACCGCCTTCTGCCATTGGTCGAGGTCGCGGCCGTCGACGAGGGTGTAGCTGACGCCCATCTTCGGCAGGAATTCCTCGATCACCCACAGGCAGGAGCCGAACAGGGCGCGGCCGGCGACGACATGATCGCCATGGCGCAGCACGGCGAGCAGCGAGGCGGTGACGGCGGCCATGCCGGTGGCGGTGGCGCGCGCCGCCTCGGCGCCCTCGAGCAGACACATGCGGCTTTCGAACATGGAAATGGTCGGATTGGAGAAGCGGGAATAGATGAACCCCGGCTCCTCGCCCTTGAAGCGCGCCTCGGCGGCCTCGGCATTGGCATAGACGAAGCCCTGGGTGAGATAGAGGGCTTCCGACAATTCGCCGAACTGCGAGCGAAGCACGCCGCCATGGACCATCAGGGTCGAGGCGTCGAGCGGGCGGCGAGCGTTGTTATCCGACATGGGTCCTACTCCCGAGGCAACAAAAAACCCGGCCTAGCAATTAGCCGGACCGGGTCTCCCCATCCGGCCATTTTAGCGCTTTGTTTTACGTGGCGGCAAGCCGGCCGGCTCAAATGACCACGAAGTATGGCAACGCTCTTACGCCGATCGATTCTCGGCGTCAACCCCGACGAGAGGCGGGACGGCGACACGGGACGGCGTCAATACATGATCGATTGCTCAAATAGACCAGCCAGGACCGCCGGCTGGATTTGGCGGGGCATCGGGCCGAGATGATCCGGGCGGCGGAGCGCCGCCCGGGATCGAGGCGATGGCGTGCCCTCACGGGCAGGGCGGCAGGCCGGGCTGGCCGCAGGCCTTGGCGGGCGCACCCGGCGCCGGCGCCGGGCGAACCACGGGAGCGACCGGAGCCGGAGCCGGACGGACCGGCGCGGCAACCGGCGGCGGACGTACCACCGGAGCCGGCGGCGCGACGACCGGCGGACGCGGCGCCTGGATCACCGGCGGCGGTGCCGGGCGCGGCGCGACCTGAACCGGTGGCGGCACCGGGCGCGGGGCAACCTGCACCGGCGGCGGAACCGGACGCGGAGCGACCTGGACCGGGGCCGGTTGCGGCTTGGGCGGGGCGGCCTGGATCGGCGCCGGCTTCGGCGCGATCTGCACCGGAGCGGGCTGCGGCTTCGGCGGCGCGACCTGAACCGGTGCCGGCTTCGGTGCGATCTGCACCGGGGCAGGCTGCGGCTTCGGCGGCGCCACCTGGACCGGCGCCGGCTGCGGCGCGATCTGCACCGGAGCGGGCTGCGGCTTCGGCGGGGCGACCTGAACCGGCGCCGGCTTGATCACCGGGGCGACCGGCGGGGGCGCGACGGGCGCCGGGATTGCCGGCCGCACCGGTTGAACCGGCTGCACGACCGGCGGCGTCGGAACGGCCGGCTTCACCGGCGTCACCGTTCCGGGCTGCGGCAAGGTGGTCGGAGGCGTTGCCGGTCCAGACGGGACGACGGGCTTCACCGGGGCCACCGTGCCGGGTTGCGGCAAGGTCGCCGGGGGAGTTGCCGGTGCCGGCGGGACGACGGGCCGGACCGGCGTCACCGTGCCGGGTTGCGGCAAGGTGGTCGGGGGCGGCGTCGGCGTGGATGTGCCCGGCTGCGGCGGGGTGGTCGGCGGCGTGCCCGGGGTCGGCGGCACGACAGGCCGGACCGGCGTCACCGTGCCGGGTTGCGGCAAGGTGGTCGGGGGCGTCGTCGGCGTGGATGTACCCGGCTGCGGCGGGGTGGTCGGCGGCGTGCCCGGCGTCGTCGGGGTGGTCGGCGGCACGACCGGAGTGCCCGGGGTCGGCGGCACGACGGTTCCCGGCGGCGGAGGCGTGACCGGAGGCGTCGTTCCCGGCTGGGGCGGGGTTCCCGGTTGGGGCGGCTGACCAGGCTGAGGCGGCGTTCCCGGCGTGACGGTGCCGGGGGTTGGCGGCACGCCCGGCCGGCCCGGACCGGGGGTCGGCACGACCGGCTGACCGGTGCCCGGCAACGGCGGCTGACCGGGCGTAGTTCCAGGCTGCGGCGGTTGGCCCGGCAGTGGCGGTTGACCGGGCAGCGGCGGCTGGCCCGGCAGCGGCGGTTGGCCGGGCAGCGGCGGCTGGCCCGGCGTTGTCGGCGCGATCAGGATCGGACGCGGCGGCTGGACATGGCCCGGCACGTGCCATTGCGGCCGGTCGGGCCGCGGGCGGTCCGGGATCAGCGGCAGCTGGATCGGATCGTAGCCGATGGGCGGGCGCGGCGGCAGCGGCGGCGGAATCCAGATCGGACGCGGCCGGAAGAAGATCGGCGGCGGCGGCGGCGGCTCGAACACCGGATCGTCGAAGATATAGACCGGGCGCTCGACATAGATGATCTCGACCGGCGGGGGCGGAGCGACCTCGTACTCGATTTCCTCGAAGACCGGCGGCGGGGCCGCCGGCGCGGTCAGGCGGGCCAGCCGGCGACGGGCGTCGGAGGCATGGGCGCCCTTGGGATAGCGCTTGAGATAGGACCAGTAGGCGTTGGGCGTGTCGCGATCGACGGTCTGGCGCCAGGTCACCGCTTCGCGCCGGGCCGCCAGCAGGGCGCGGATGCGCTTCGACAGGGCGTGGTCGGGCCAGCGTTCGAGGAAGCGCTCATAGCCCTTGATGGTGTCCTGCTCGATGGCGCGGGCATAGGCATCCTCGACTCCGAGCGTATCGGCGGCGGCCTGGGTCAGGGGCGGCGGCGGCGGCGCGACGCCGGCGGCGGCCTCGAAGAAGGTGAAATCGACATTCAGCTTCGAGACGTGCCACGGGATCACGGCGCCGGCGGAAAGTTCGTTGGCGCGCACCCGCAGGCTGGAGAAGACCTGCTCGAGATTGGCGCCGCCGACATGGGCCATCTCGCTGAAGGCCTGGGCATAGGGGCCGAAGGTCTGGTCGGGCGCGGCGTTGGGGGCGATGCTGCCCGGCGCGGTATTGAACGAAACCAGCGTGCCCTCGACCGGATTGATCATCGCCAAGCCGCCGGGCAGCGGCGTGCCGGTCTTGGCATAGGGCGCGTTGCGCGCCGCATCGATCATGACGATGCGGGCCTTGAGCGGCAGGGCGGCGAGCGAGCGGGTGAAGTCCTCGACGCGGATCGCCTCGATCGGCACGTCGGTGTCGCGCTCGATGCGGGCGCCATAGGGAACGAGGTAGTTCTCGCCGGCATATTGCAGGCCGTAGCCGGCAAAATAGATGGCGGCGACGGCGTTCGGACCAGCCTGGGCGGCGCGGCCGAGGAATTCGCGCAAGGCGTTGCGCATGGCCGGCTGATCGAGATTGCGGTGGCCGAGCACCTCGAAGCCGGCCTCGCGCAGGGTATCGGCGACGATCGCGGCGTCGTTGGCGGTGGTCGGCAGCGGCGCCTCGACATAGGCATCCTCGCCGATCACCAGGGCGATGCGGGTTTCGGTCACCTGCTGCGCCCAGGGCGCGGTCAGCGGCAGGACGACCGAGAAGACAACAAAGGTCAATCCGAAACGAAATTTGTTCATGCGCCATTCCTCGGCAATTGCGCCGGCACGCAAGGGGCCGGGCCGTCGCAGTCTACATGCAATCGTCCGAAGGTCAGACGATTTCATGTCGGGGCGAGTTAATTCCTTTGGCGATGAACCGAGCCTGAACGATGCCGGCCCGCCGGACCGGGCCGGGCGCGACCGGCGAAATCACGGGTCGCGGGCAGGTCAGACCGGGGCGTCGAACACGGCGTTGAGCTTGTTGCCGTCGGGATCGCGGACATAGGCGGTGTAGAAGGTGGGGGTATAGTGGCGGCGCAGGCCGGGCGCGCCCTCGTCGCTGCCGCCATTGGCGAGCGCCGCGGCATGGAAGGCGTCGATGGCAGCGTGGGAGGGGGCATCGAAGGCGACATCGGTGCCGTTGCCGAACGTCGCGGCCGCGCCGTTGAACGGCGTGAGGACCCAGAGCTCGGCCGTGGCGCCCGGCAGGCCGTAGCCGATTTCACGATCCGTCGTCACCAGACGGCAATAGCCGAGCGGCGCGAGTGCCGCATCATAGAAGCGAGCCGAACGGGCGAGATCGTTCGAGCCAAGGGTGACATAGCGCAGCATGGTTGCTCCCGGCGTTGACGGCGGCGTGGAGAGGCCGCCGTCACCCATCGCTATCGCGGTTCGCCGCCGCGCTGTAGGGGCGACGACGCAAGCCAGTCATACCAAACCCAAGGGCCGAACGGGGGGCGACGCCGGGGCGGAACCGGCGGACGGCGCGCGCCCCGGATGGCGTCACGGGTGACGTCAATGGGAGGCGTCGGGCATCGAGGCCTTCTTCTCGGCGACGAAAGCCTGCAGCGCCTCGTCGATCGCCGGATCGATGGCGGGCGCCTCGTATTCGGCCAGCATCTTCTTCCACTGGGCGTTGGCGCGGCGGGTCATGTCCTGCGAGCCCTCGGCCACCCACTGCTCGACCGAATTGTTGTCGGCAAGCGACGAGCGATAGAAGGCGCCCTCGAAATTGGCCTGGGTGTGCGAGCAGCCGAGGAAATGACCGCCGGGGCCGACTTCCTTGTAGGCGTCCATGGCCTGGCCGTTTTCCGAGAGGTCGATGCCCTTGGCCATGACATGCATGGCGCCGAGCTGGTCGAAGTCCATGACGAACTTCTCGTAGGACGCCGACAGGCCGCCCTCGATCCAGCCGGCCGAATGCAGCACGAAATTGGTGCCGGCCAGCAGGGTCGGGATCAGCGTCTGGGCGCTTTCGTAAGCCGCCTGGGCGTCGGGGATCTTGGAGGCGCAGAGCGAGCCGCCGGAGCGGAACGGCATCTTCATCCGCCGCGCCAGCTGGGCGGCGCCGTAGATGGCGAGCGCGGCTTCCGGCGTGCCGAAGGTCGGGGCGCCGGACTGCATCGACAGGGTGGAGACGAAGGTGCCGAAGATCACCGGCGCGCCGGGGCGCACCAGCTGGGTGAAGGCGGCGCCGGCGAGGACCTCGGCCAGCACCTGCGTCAGGGTACCGGCGATGGTCACCGGGCTCATGGCGCCGGACAGAATGAACGGCGTGATGATGCAGGCCTGGTTGTTGGCGGCGTAGACCTCGGCGGCGCCGAGCATGGTGCCGTCCCACAGCATCGGCGAGGAGGCGTTGATCAGGCTGGTGCAGACGGTGTTACTCTGGATGAAGTCCTTGCCGAACAGGATCTCGCTCATCGCCACGGTATCGGCGGCGCGCTCGGCTGCGGTGACCGAGCCCATGTAGGGCTTGTCCGACAGCCGCATGTGGGCATAGAGCATGTCGAGATGGCGCTTGTTCACCGGCAGGTCGACCGGCTCGCAGACGGTGCCGCCCGAGTGATGGATGAAGGGCGACATGTAGGCGAGCTTCACGAAATTGCGGAAGTCCTCGATGGTGCCGTAGCGGCGGCCATTGTCGATGTCGTGGACGAAGGGCGAGCCGTAGTTCGGGGCGAAGACGGTGTTCTTGCCACCGATGACGACGCTGCGCTCGGGATTGCGGGCGTGCTGGGTGTATTGCGACGGCACGGTGGCGCACAGCGCCTTGGCAAGCCCGCGCGGGAAACGGACGCGGGTGCCGTCGACGTCGCAGCCGGCGGCCTTCAGCAGCACCAGCGAGCGCGGGTGATCGCGGAATTCGATGCCGACGTCCTGCAGCAGGGTCTCGGCGTTGCGCTCGATGAGGGCGAGGCCTTCCTCGCTCAACACTTCCATCAGCGGAATGTTGCGGGTGATGTAGGGGACGCTGACGCCGGACCGGGCCATGCGCGCGGTGCGGCGCGCCTCGCGGCCGCGGCGCGGCTCGCGTCCGCCATCGGCCGCCGGGGTGAAGGTCAGGTCGGTGGTGTCGGACATCGGGTCACCTCTTCAAGGGCGGTTCGGGCACGGGCGGCGCGCAAGCATCGTGGCTCGGCGGTGTCGCGGCAAGGGTCTGGTGCCGAAATTGACCTTTGGGGGGGCGTGCCACTCGCGTCGGGGCGCCGTGTCCTTGTCTTGAAGCGTCGTCGATGCGACATGCCAGATCAGGTGGGGTCGTTGTCCTGCGGCTCCCGCTCGGCGGCGACATCGTCGTCGTTGAGGATGCGCCACTTGGCGCCGTCGAGATCGTCATACTGGCCGCTGCGCAGCGACCACAGGAAGGCGACGAGACCGAGGGCGCCGAGGGCAAGGGCGACCGGGATCAGAAAGACCAGGACTTCCATCGAGTGTCGCGCTCCGGCAATCGGGTTCAGGCCGCCTCGGCGTCGGCGAGACGCCGCAGGCGATCGGGAATCGGCGGTTGCGAGGCCGGCGGCTGCGGTGCGCCGGCATCGCCCCAGCGCAGGCGCAGGGCATTGACGGTGACGATGATCGACGAACCGGACATGGCGAGCGCGGCGATCAGCGGCGTGACGTAGCCGGCGACGGCCAGCGGCACGGCGATGACGTTGTAGATCACCGCGATCCAGAGGTTCTGCACCATGGCGCCCTTGGCGGCGCGGGCGGTGCGGATTGCGTCGTAGACCGGGCGCAGGCGGTTGCCGAGGAACAGGGCGTCGGCGCTGGCCTGCGACAGGTGCACGGCAGTGACCGGCGACAGCGAGACATGGGCGGCGGCGAGCGCCGGGGCGTCGTTGAGGCCGTCGCCGACCATCAGCACCTTGTGACCCTGCTGGTGCAGCGCCTCGAGCCGGGCGATCTTGTCGGCCGGGTGCTGGCCGGCAAGGGCATCGGCGATGCCGAGCTTCTCGGCGATGGCGGCGACCGGGCCGGGACGGTCGCCGGAGATGATCTCGAGCTTGAGGCCGGCGGCGCGCAGATCGGCGACCACGTCGATCGCATCGGGGCGCAGGCCCTGATCGAAGGCGAACAGCACCGGCGGACGGTTGCCGCGCCGATAGGCCACCATCGAGGCCTCCGGGTGGCGGGCGAGCAGGGCGGCGACCGCCCATTCATCGGCGCCACAGAATTGGGCCGAGCCCAGCTGCTCGAGTTCGCCGTCGACCATGGCCTCGACGCCCTCGCCGGGGCGTTCGGTGGCGGACGGCAACGGCCGATCGGCGCGGGCGGCGCGGGCGAGCGCCATGCCGAGGGGGTGGCGGCTGGAGAGCGCCAGGCGGCCGGCGGCGGCGAGCACGGCCGGGTCGATGCGATCGGCATCGAGGATGGCCGGCTCGGGCAGCGTCAGGGTGCCGGTCTTGTCGAAGGCGACGACATCGGCGGCGGCGAGGCGCTCGATGGCGTCGCCGGCATGCAGCAGCACGCCGCGACGGAACAGCTGCCCGGAGGCGACGACCTGGACCGCCGGGATCGCCAGCGCCAGCGCGCAGGGACAGGTGATGATCAGCACCGACACGGCGATGACCAGCGCGTGGCGCCAGTCGGTGCCAAGGGCGATCCAGCCGAGGAAGGTAGCGAGGGCGGCGGTGTGGACGACCGGGGCATAGAGCCGGGCAACGCGATCGGCAAGGCGCATGTAGCTCGACTTGGCCTGGGCGGCGGCTTCGAGCAGACGGTTGACCTCGGCGAGAAGGGTGCCCTCGGTGGCGGCGGTGACCTGCACGGTGAGGGCGCCGGTGATGTTGAGCGTGCCGGCATAGACGCGGTCGCCGGGGCCGACACCGACGTGGTTGGTCTCGCCGGTGACCAGGCTCTGGTCGATGTCGGAGGCGCCGGTCTCGACGACGCCGTCGACGGAGACGCGCTCGCCGGGACGGACGAGAACCCGGTCGCCGGGATCGACCTTCGACAGCGGCACTTCGCGAACGGTGCCGTCGGGGGCGACGCGGGCGGCGGTCTCGGCGCGCAGGGCGGCGACGTTCTCGGCGACGGAGCGGGTGCGCCGGCGCATGTTCTGGTCGAGAAAGCGGCCGAGCAGCAGGAAGAACAGCAGCATCACGGCCGAGTCGAAATAGGCCTCGGGCTCGCCGCGCGCCGTCTGCCACAGCGACAGCGCCAGCGTGCCGACGATGCCGATGGAGATGGGCACGTCCATGTTGGTGCGCAACGCCCGCAGCGCCCGGCCGGCGCTTTCGAAGAACGGCTGGCCGGCATAGGCGGCGGCCGGCAGGGCGATGAAGGCGGAAAGCCAGTGGAACAGGTCGCGGGTCTCGCCGGTGATGTCGGTGGCGTTGCCGGCCCAGATCGACACCGAGAACAGCATGACGTTCATGGCGGCGAAGCCGGCGACCGCCATGGCGCGCAACAGGCGACGGGTCTCGGCCTCTTCCTCGGCGGAACGGCGGCCGGGGTCGAAGGGATGGGCGCGGTAGCCGAGGCGTTCGAGCGTGGTGACGATGCGGGTCGGATCGGACGCGTCGACGGTCCAGTCGACGGCGAGGCGGCGGGTGGTGTAGTTCAGCCGGGCCGAGCGAATGCCGGGCATGCGGCCGATGCCGCGCTCGATGTCGCCGATGCAGGCGGCGCAGGTGATGCCCTCGACGGCCAGCTCAAGCCGGCAGCCGCCATCGGGGGTCGGAACGGCGAAAGCCGCCCAATCGCGCGTTTGCGTGGTCATCCCTGCCCTCCCCTCGAAGCGCCCGGTTGTGTCGATCCGGCCAACCGGTCACGTCGGCCGGATCCGCCATGCTCATGCCAGGGACCGAGGACGCTGTTGCGCCCGGCCCCTGGGGATCCGCGAATTTCCCCCTCTGCAGCGGAGGCATGGGACATTCGCGTCGGGAACACCGTCGGCCATTGATGCCCGGCGGTATCAATCCTTGAACAGCAGGCGGTTGCGCGACCGGAAGGTCGTGCCGTCGCCGGCGGTGGCATCGATTTCCAGTTCCCAGTTGCCGGCGGCGACCTTGTCGACATTGCCGACATAGGCGCCGACCTCGGCCTCGACCATCTTCACCGGCACGTCGGCGCGGCGATCGACCGGACGGGCGAGGTTGACGGCGATGTTCAGGCCGGCAAGCGGGGCGTTGTTGGCGTCGCGCGGGCGGATTTCGACCCGCACATGACCGGAGGCGTCGCGCTCGGCATGGGCATTGACATGCCAGCCGCGGGCATCCTGATCGCGCGAGGCCTGCAGCTGGCCGTTGAAGGCGCGGCCGGCCTGATAGGAACTGGCAACCTCGGTGCCGCCGAAGGTGGTCAGCGAGAAGTAGACCATGATGCCGTTGGCGGTGAACATGAAACCGAAGAAGCCGAGCAGCATCAGAAGGACGTGCCAGCCCTTGAGTTCGCGGGTTTTGACCGGTTGAGCCATTGCTGTTTCCATCTGGTCCTCGCGGAGCGGCGGAGTGCCGGCCGCTCGCTTGCCGTCCTTGAAACCGGGGTTTCGACCGCCCCTTCAGTTCCGCGTCCGCAGCGCGACCCGGAGGCATCCGGGCCGACGTGCTGGTCCGATTGGTATAGTGCCGGCGACGGGCGGGGCCAGTCGGGGCGGATACGCAGGCCGGGCGCGGCGAAATGCAAGCCACTGCTCATAAAACGCCGTTCCCGACGGACAACGGCCAGCACGAGGCTGGCCGTTCTCAAGTCTGGCGCCGATCGTCGGGGGGAGCGAACTCCCGCGCCGCGAGCGGCAACAGGCACCCGACGAGCGGGCACCAACGGGCCGTCACGGCGCCTTGAAGAAGTCTTTGGCGGTGCCCATTTCGCCGATCGACGTATCGGTGATGCGGAAGGTGACATTGGTCGACTTCTCGACCGGCACGCCCTTCGGCACGATCACGTTGACGCGGATCTCGCGGGTCTGGTCCGGACCGACGACCACCAGCGGCTTGCCGCCGACGGCCTCGGCGATGCCGACGGCCTCGATCTTGATGCCGGTCGGGAGACCTTCCACCGACAGGACGAAGGTGCGTTCGTGGGTGCGCTTGTTGAGCAGGCGAACGGTATAGCCGTTGCGGACCGAGCCATCAGAGTTCTGCACGAAGATCGGATTGCGATCATGCAGGACGTTGACGTCGGCGAAGCCACGGTTGAGCAAGGTGAACGACATGAAGCCGGCGATGCCGAGGATGAGGCCGACATAAATCAGCGTGCGGACGCGCACGAGCTTGATGATCGGCTCCTTGCCATGCTTGCGACGGTCGATGTTGATGTCGGTGTCGTAGGCGATCAGGCCGCGCGGCGAGCCGACCTTGTCCATGACGTTGTTGCAGGCATCAATGCAGAGTCCGCACTGGATGCAGGAGAGCTGCGAGCCGAGGCGGATGTCGGTGCCGGTCGGGCAGACGACGACGCACTGGCCGCAATCGACGCAATCGCCGGCCGGAAGCCCCTCGGCCTTCAGCTTCTTGTTCGACTTCAACGAGCCGCGCGGCTCGCCGCGATCGACGCGATAGGAGACGTTGAGCGCCCATTCGTCGGTCAGCGCCGCCTGGATGCGCGGCCAGGGACACATGTAGATGCAGACCTGCTCACGCATGAAGCCGGCGAGGGCATAGGTGGTCGCCGTCAGGATGCCGATCCAGACATAGGCAACCACGGGGGCCTGACCGGTGGCGAGGTCCTTCACCAGGGTCGGCGCATCGGCGAAGTAGAGCACCCAGGCGCCACCGGTCCACCAGGCGACCAGGATCCACAGCGTGTGCTTGGCGACCTTCTGGGCGACCTTCATCGCCGTCCAGGGGCCCTGATCAAGACGGATGCGCTCGCGGCGATCGCCTTCGATCAGCGCCTCGATGCGGACATAGAGATCGGTCCAGACGGTCTGCGGGCAGAGATAGCCGCACCAGACGCGGCCGGCGACCGCGTTCATCAAGAACAGCGTGAAGGCGGCGATGATCAGCAGGCCGGTGATGAAGTAGAATTCCTGCGGCCAGATCTCGATGAAGAAGAAGTAGAACCGGCGGCCGGGGAAATCGATCAGAACGGCCTGATCGGGCGCATTTGGCCCGCGATCCCAGCGAACGAACGGGAGGATATAGTAAAGACCAAGGCAGGCGATCAGGATGCCCCACTTGATCTTGCGGAATGTGCCCTGCACATCCTGCGGATAGACTTTCTTGTGCTCGGCATAGAGGCTTTCGCCCCCACCACTGCCGGCATCGGTCTCGACGCGCATCGTCCTGCCTCTTTCCGTCGCGGCTCCAGGCGGCGCGGGGAGACCCGAGCAAATGCAAGGTCGACCCGTCCGGCCGGAGCAGTCTCGTGTTGGCCCCGGCGGATGATCCGATCCGGAACGCATGAGTGCCCGCTGACGGGTCCGCGCCGCGCACCAATACCCGCCGCGCCAGCCTCGCGGCCGGTCGGCGGATTGCTGCAGCGGTGACAAATCCCAACCCCTGTGCCGAAACCGCGCCCCCTAGCGCCGAAGCGGCCGTGGTCGGGATCAGACCGGGTGAATGGCTCGACCGACCCCGCGCGCCTCGCGGTCGACCGAAAATCCATCCAGAGCCGGTCGGCTCCGTCCATTCCAAACCCGGTTCCGCGGCGCGGATCCCGGATTATTGCAGTGCCAAGGCGGATCGCGGCCGAAATGGCGCAGACTCCGGACTTCCTGGCGAAACTCGTTGCCGCGAGCGGGTGGCGGATCGGGGCCGAGGACCCCATCGACGCGCCCCTTCGGCGGGCTGGTCGGTGACATCGCGACGCGGCCTTGCTGGCGAACCGGCGCCTGTCGCTGTCTGGTTTAAAGCACTCTCATCAAGCCCTGTCAGCACGCACTATTACGAAATGCGACGCATGTGACGCAGGTTGGAGCAAACAGCAGGGCCGAAAGGCATCCGGGGCGGACCAAGCCGCCCCGGACAGATTCAATCAGATCACTTGCCGCCGCCGAGGCTGTGGACATACACGGCCAGCGACTTGATGGTGATCGGGTCGAGGCGGCCGCCCCAGGTCGGCATGACGCCCTTGCGACCATTGTTGATGGTCTCGACGACGTTGGCGCGCTTGCCGCCGTACAGCCAGATGGCGTCGGTCAGGTTCGGAGCGCCAAGCTCCTGGTTGCCCTTGGCATCGTCGCCATGGCACGAGGCGCAGTTGTCAGCGAACAGCTGCTTGGCCTTGGCTGCATCGGCCGGCGCCGCGCCGCCCGAAAGCGACAGGACGTGATCGGCGAGCAGTTCGGCTTCTTCCTTCTTCAGGAGGCCGTCCTTGACGAAGGCCGGCATGTCGCCGACGCGGGTCTCGCCCGAGGTCGAGCGGATGCCGTGGGTGAGGGTGAACTGGATCTGATCCAGCGAGCCGCCCCACAGCCAGTCGTCGTCCTGCAGGCTCGGGTAGCCCGGGCCGCCGGTCGCGCCCGAGCCGTGGCACGGGGCGCAGTTGTCGCCGAACGCGGCCTTGCCGTTCGCGCGGGCGAACTCGAGCAGAGTCGGGTTGGACTGGATGTCCTTGAGCGAGGCGCTCGCCAGGACCTTCGACTTCTCGGCGCGAGCCGCGACGCCGACATTGAAGGCCTTTTGGCCTTCAATGCGCTGGGAGTACCCATCCGGGAAATCTTCGGTTCGAAGAATGCCCTTGGTATAGCTCGTCGCCAGCGGCCACGCCGGATAGAAGATGGTGTAGCCGACAGCCCAGGCGATACAGATGTAGAGCAGATAGAGCCACCACTTCGGGAGCGGGCTATTGAGCTCTTTCAGCCCATCCCACTCGTGACCGGTCGTCTCGACGCCGGTGATGTGGTCGATTTCCTTGTTTGCCATGTTTCAATCCTCCCGCAGGGGGGACTGCGCCGCCGCGTCGAACTGCTTGCTGTTCGACGGCCAAAGGGCATAGGCGAGCGCACCAATGAACAGGATGACGAAGTAGAGAAGACCCCAAGTCTGAGCGAACTGGGCGAGAGCGGTATAGGTCGTATCCATAGCTCTCTCCCCCGGTTCAGCGCAGGTTGGCCTTGTCGTCGTAGACCTTGAAGTCGACGAGCGTGCCAAGCACCTGGAGATAGGCGACGAGCGCGTCCATCTCGGTCAGCTTGCCGGCATTGCCGTCGAAGTCACGAACAACCGCCTTGGGGTACCGCTTCAGGACTTCAGCCGCGCCCGGATCGTCCGGATTGGCCTGGGCCTTGAGATCGGCAACCGCCTTCTCGACCTGTTCATCGGTGTAGGGCACGCCAACCAGGCGATTGGTCGAAACCACCGCCTTGATCGCGTTGGTGTCGAGCTCGTTCTTGGCCAGGAAGGGATAGCCCGGCATGATCGAGGTCGGAACCACGGCGCGCGGATTGATCAGGTGATCACGCTGCCAGTCGTCGGAGTACTTGCCGCCGACGCGGGCGAGGTCCGGACCGGTGCGCTTGGACGCCCACTGGAACGGGTGATCGTACATCGACTCGGCCGCGAGCGAGTAGTGGCCATAGCGTTCGATTTCGTCGCGCATCGGACGGATCATCTGGCTGTGGCAGTTGTAGCAACCTTCACGAACGTAAATGTTGCGGCCGGCGAGTTCGAGCGGTGAATAGGGACGCATCCCCTCCACCTTCTCGATGGTGCTCTTCAGATAGAAGAGAGGAACGATTTCCACGAGACCGCCGATGGCGACCATGACGAGGATACCGATGAGCAGAACCCAGGAGTGCCGCTCGAAGATGTCATGCTTGTTAGCCATGTGTCGATCCTCCCGTCACTCGGCCGCGGCCATCCGCGAGGCGCCAGCAAGGACGGTGTCCTCCTGCTCGCCATGACGGACAGTCATGTAGAGATTGTAGGCCATGATCAGCGAACCGAGGACGAACAGGCCACCACCGAGCGCGCGGATCACGTAGAACGGGTGCATCTGCTCGACGGTTTCGATGAACGAGTACTCAAGGAAGCCGAGCTTGTCGTAGGCGCGCCACATCAGGCCCTGCATGATGCCGGAGACCCACATCGCGCAGATATAGAGCACGATGCCGATGGTGCCGAGCCAGAAGTGCCAGTTGACGAGCTTGAGCGAGTACAGGCCCTTCTTGTTCCACAGCCACGGGAACAGGCAGTACAGCGCGCCGAAGGACACGAAGCCCACCCAGCCGAGAGCGCCCGAATGCACGTGGCCAACGGTCCAGTCGGTGTAGTGCGACAGGCCGTTCACCGCGCGGATCGACATCAGCGGGCCTTCGAAGGTCGACATGCCGTAGAAGGCAACCGACACGACGAGCATGCGGATGACCGGATCGGTGCGCAGCTTGTCCCAGGCGCCCGAGAGCGTCATCAGGCCGTTGATCATGCCACCCCAGGACGGCATCCACAGAACGATCGACATGACCATGCCGAGGGTCGAGGCCCAATCCGGAAGCGCGGTGTAGTGCAGGTGATGCGGACCGGCCCAGATGTACAGGAAGATCAGCGACCAGAAGTGCACGATCGACAGCCGGTACGAATAGACCGGACGCTCGGCGCGCTTGGGGACGAAGTAGTACATGATGGCGAGGAAGCCGGCGGTCAGGAAGAAGCCCACCGCGTTATGGCCGTACCACCACTGAACCATGGCGTCCTGGACGCCGGAGAACACCTGGATCGACTTCGACGAGAAGATCGAGACCGGCACCGACATGTTGTTGCCGAGGTGCAGCATCGCGATGGTGACGATGAAGGCGAGATAGAACCAGTTGGCCACATAGATATGCGGCTCCTTGCGCTTCCACAGGGTGCCGAGGAAGGCGAGGAGATAGGTGACCCACACGATGGTCAGCCACAGGTCGGCATACCATTCCGGCTCGGCGTATTCCTTGCCCTGGGTGATGCCCAGGAGGTAGCCCGTGCCGGCGATGACGATGAAGGCATTGTAACCAAGGACGATGAACCAAGGCGTGATGATGCCCGGCATGCGCGCCTGCGACGTACGCTGCACGACGTAGAACGACGTCGCCAGCAGGACGTTGCCGCCGAACGCGAAAATCACCGCCGAGGTGTGCAACGGACGCAGGCGGCCGAAGTTGGTCAGCGGGAAGTCGAAGTTCAGCACCGGCCAGGCGAGCTGGCTCGCGACCGTCAGACCGACGATGAAGCCGGCGATGCCCCAGAACATGGCGGCGATCGAAGCGAACTTGATCGGGCCATAGTTGTAGTTGGGCTTGCCATCGGCGGTCAGCTGAGACGGCATCTCAGTGCGGTCGATGTAAGCCTTCAGAATCAGAATGCATCCGGCCGCCGCCATGATGGCGCCGACCCCCATGTGAAAGGCGTAGGCCGGTTCCCAGGCTTTCGCCGCAATGAACAGGCAGCCCACCGCCAGAAGCGCGAGGAAGAGAGCGAAGCCCCCCTCCTCGAGCGTGAACGATTTTGCCGCGATTGGTCGAGCCATCGTTTTGCCCCGAAAGTTATTAGTCTGCACTCTCCCCTAAGGGTGCCGACTGGACCCATCTCACGAGGGGGAACCAGCGACATTGACCTAGGTCAACGTGCAAGCAGCCCCTCACGGTCCGGGACAAGCCGCTGCGGGCATAGTTCGAGGACCGATCACGAGATCGACAGACCTAGCCTGTCTCAAACATGGTTTCAGACCCGGCGACGGGGGAGCGTCAAGCGGGTTTGACCGAACCGCAAAAGTACGCGACCCGGATCGAAACGTTCCAATAAGGCAAACGGGCTTTTTAAATCCTTTGATTTTGGCTGTTATCCGCCATTTTTCTTGACGCGACTCGTATAAATACGTGCGACAAATGGGATCGACAGGGAAATCGCCAAAAAGCGCAAAAGCTGGTGGGCCGCCACGTAAGCGGGGTCGAGACCCAGACCAAAAGCCAAGGCGGTCATGCCCTCCAGCGCGCCCGGCGCGAAGGCTACCAGGGCCGGCTCGATGGGAATCACCGTTACCCGGGCGACCGCCAGCGCGCCGGCGGCGGCGATGATCCCGCCGACGATAAATCCGCCCAGGCCGGCGAGTGCATCGGCGGCGAGCTCGCGCAGGGTGATGCCGACGAAGCGCTGGCCGATGACGCCGGCGAGCACGACGAAGCCCGCCGAGGTCGCCTCGATCGGCAAGTCGGCGACGATCCAGCCGCCGGCATGCAGGCCGGCGCTGACGACGAAGGCGCCGAACAGCAGGCCGCCGGGCACGCGCAGCCAGTGGGCGACGAGCGCGCCGGCGAGGCCGGCACCGATCAGCACCGGCAGATCGAAGGGCGCGCCGGTGGCAACCGTCGGCGCCGGGATATCGTGGCCGGTGCCGGCGACGACCAGGGCCGGCAGCACGGCGATGAGTATCACCAGCCGCACCGACTGGGCTATGGCGATGCGGCGCACGTCGGCGCCGGCATCGGCAGCGGCGATCATGACGTAGGACAGCGCGCCGGGGACGGCGGCGAAAAAGGCGCTCAGGGCATCCCAGCCGCAGACGAGGCGGAAGAAGGCGACGACACCGACGACGATCAGGATGACGGTGACGGCGAGGATGGCGATGCTCGCCGGCCATTCGCCGACGCGGGCGAGGGTCTCGGGACTGACGCCGCCGCCCATGGAAATGCCGAGCAGGATGAAGACGACGTCGCGCAGCCGATCGGGCACGACCATGCGGCGGCCGGCGACGGCGGCGATGGCGACGAGGATGGTGCCGCCCGACAGCCATGGCGCCGGCGCGCCGACGGCCCAGAACGCGGCGCCGCCGAGGGCGGCGATCGCTAGGGTTTCGGCGGGCGGGCGCAGGGCGGCAAGCGACATGCGATCATCCTTCGCAAGACATTGGGCGAACAAGGCGGCGAGCGAGCCGGGGGGCGCGGATCCAGAGCACCGCTTTGTGACACCGCCAACACCTCGGGAACAATGCTCATGCGCAGTATTGCGGGCATGCATGAAAGGCGCGGCTGGTGCACTAAATCGCTTGATACACATCAATGACGCAGCCGGCGGCCGCGAGCGAGATGACTGTCATGAAAAATAACGTTCATCTCCGCTATGCGACGCGCAGCGTGCCGCGCTACACCAGTTATCCGACGGCGCCGCATTTCAACGCCGAGGTCAATGGCACGGTCTATGCCGAATGGCTCGCCGCCCTGCCGGCGGACGCCTCGGTGTCGCTCTATCTGCACGTGCCCTATTGCCGGTCGATCTGCCACTATTGCGGCTGCCACACCAAGGCGGCGCTGCGCGACGATCCGGTGATCGAATATGCCGAGACGCTTGCCGCCGAGATCAACCTCGTCGCCGACACGATCGGGCGCAAGGCCAAGGTCACCCACATCCATTGGGGCGGCGGCACGCCGAGCCTGTTGCCGGAGGCGAGCTTCGACAAGGTGATGGCGGCGATCCGCGCCCGGTTCGACCTCACGGGGTTGATCGAGCACGCGACCGAACTCGATCCGCGCACCGTCACCGCCGATCTGGCACGCTCGCTCGTCGGCGCCGGCGTGACCCGCGCCAGCCTCGGGGTGCAGGATTTCGATGCCGACGTACAGGTCGCCATCGGGCGGGTGCAGCCGTTCGAGGTGGTCGAGGCGGCGGTCGGCTTCTTGCGCGCCGCCGGCATCACCGCGCTCAATTTCGATCTGATGTACGGGCTGCCGCGGCAGTCGGCCGAGAGCATCCGCGAGACGGTGCGGCTGGCGACGCTGCTGGCGCCGACGCGGCTCGCGCTGTTCGGCTATGCGCATGTGCCCTGGTTCAAGAAGCACCAGCGGCTGATCGACGAGGCGGCTCTGCCGGGCGCCACCGAGCGGATGGCGCTGGAGGACATCGCCCGGCAGGCGCTGGCCGATGCCGGCTTCCTGCCGGTGGGGCTCGATCATTTTGCCCGCGCCGACGACGCCATGGCCAAGGCGCTGGCGGCCGGCGAACTGAAGCGGAATTTCCAGGGCTACACCACCGACGACGCCGACACGCTGATCGGCCTCGGTGCCTCGTCGATCGGCCGGATGCCGCAGGGGTTCGTGCAGAACAACCCCGACATCGGCGGCTGGCGCCGGTCGGTGGAGGCGGGCGAGCTGCCGGCGGTGAAGGGCAAGGCGCTCGACGCCGACGATCGGCTGCGGGCCGACCTGATCGAGCGGCTGATGTGCGACTACCGGGTCGATCTTCGCGAGGTCTGCGCCCGGCACGGGGTTTCGGCCGCCACGCTCGCCGATGGCGTGGCGCAGCTCGACGAACTGGAGCGCGACGGGCTTCTGATCCGCGACGGCGACAGCATCGCCATGACCACCGACGGACGGCCGTTCGTGCGGATCGCGGCGGCGGCGTTCGACGTCTATCTGGCGCGGGCGGCGGCGCGGCATTCGCTGGCGGTCTGACCGGGCGGAGCACGCGCATCGCCGGGGCGACCGTCGCCGGCGAATTGACGCCGTGCGACATCAGGCTTGCGGGGGATTACCGGAAGACTGGGGGCTCACTGGCCCGGACGGCATCAGCCGCCGGACTGGTCCTTGCGGGCCTCGGCCTCGGCGATCGGGGCGTAGAGTTCGGCCAGCGGGGCGTAATAGGCGTGGTCGATCGGCACGAAGCCGCCGCCGGGGCCGCGCGCGGCGGCGTCATAGGCTTCCGGATCGCGCGACAGCAGTTCGACCAGCATGGCGCGGATGCGCTGCTTGGTTTCGGCATCGAGGCTGGAGCGGACGACGTGGGGGGCGTTCGGGATCTGCGCCGACTGCCAGACGACCTTGACCTCGGACGGCTTCACCGTGCCCTGAGCGGCAAGGCTCGCCAGCGTGCCACGGGTCCAGCCGGTCGCCGGATCGCCAACGAGGCTCGACCAGCCGAGCGCGGCATCGGCCTTGCCCTGGGCCATGGCGCGCAAGGCGGCTTCCGGATTGGGATAGGTGTCGATGCGGGCGAAGTGGGCGCGCGGATCGATGCCGGCGCGGGCGAAGGCGGCGAAGGGCAGCAGCCGGCCGGACAGGGAATGCTCGGCCGATACGGCGAGAACCTTGCCCTTCAGCTGCTCGACCCCGGTGGAGGGATCGGCGGCACGGGTGAACATCACCGAATGAAAGCCGAGGGAGCCGTCGTCATTGCGCGGCGTCGCCAGCGGCTCGACGCAGCGGCACAGCGACCAGGCAAAGGCATATTGCGTCGCCGAGACAATGGCATAGTCGACGCGCTGGGTGGCGACACCGTCGGCGAGGGAATTGGCCGAGCGGAACGGCATCACCTGGATGTCGATGCCGAGCAATTCGCGCAGCCGGCGCTTGAACGGCGCGACCTTCAGCTGGGTCTGATAGGCATCGCCGCTGGCGAGGATGCCAAGCCGAAAGATGCCGAGACGGGGCAATGCCGGACGCGAGCCGTCGCCGATGGTGGCGGCCGGCGTCGGTTCGGCGCGCGGAACGGTGGAAATCGTCGCCTCGGGGCTGGCCGGCGGCCGCAGGTTCTGCACTGAACCGGTGCGCGAGGGGTCGACGGCCTCCGTCGCGGGGACGGCCGGGGCTCCGGGGCGCAGGCCTTCGCCGGCAGCAAACGCCGACGACGGCGCCAAGGTCAGCACCGTTCCCAAGACCGCAATCGCGCCACGCCGCACCATGAACCCACCCTGATCGAACCCGGCGCCTGTCATAACGTAAAACCGTCTCCGGACGCAAAGCCTGATGCTTGTAAAGGTTGACAGTCGATGAGTCGGGCGGACATCGGCGGTATCGGCCGACGGCGTCAGCCGCGCACCTTGTGGCGATAGCGCCGCTCGGTCTCCATCGCCGCCCATTGGCTGCGGGCCTTGGCGTCGGGCAGCATGCCGCGCGTCGTGCACAAGAGCAGGAACGACACCGGATCGAACGGCACGCGCACCACCCTGTGCCCCTGGGCCGCCACCGTCCGCTCGATCTGGTGCGCCGACTTCAGCCATTCGTCATAGGTATCGAACAGTTCATCGGGATCGGACATCAGCTGGCGATGGTCGGCGAAATGTTCGCGCTTGAACCAGCACAGGCCGATATAGCCGGCGACGGTTTTCGGCTGTTGCTTGTTGTCGGGTGCGTTCATGGCTCAGATCGTCTGGTTGTAGGCGCCGACTTCCGGGTTCTCGCGCAAGATCCCGTCGACGGCCTGGAACATTTCGCGCATGCGGGCTTCGGAAACCGGGCTCTCGACGACGACGACCAGCTCCGGCTTGTTGGACGAGGCGCGCACCAGCCCCCAGGTGCCGTCGGCGCAGGTGACGCGGATGCCGTTGACGGTGACGAGTTCGGCGAGCGGCTGGCCGGCAATGGCGGCGCCGGCGTCGCGCAGGGCGGTGATGCGGGCGATGACGCGGTCGACCACGTCATACTTCACCTCATCGGCGCATTTCGGCGACATGGTCGGCGATCCCCAGGTCTTGGGGATGGCGCGGTAGAGGTCGCCCATCGACTTATCCGGATTGCGGTCGAGCATGTCGAGGACGGCGATGGCGGTGACGACGCCGTCGTCATAGCCGCGCCCGACCGGCGGGCCGAAGAAGAAGTGGCCGGATTTCTCAAAGCCGGCGAGCGCCTTCAGGTCGGCGACGCGGCGCTTGATGTAGCTGTGGCCGGTCTTCCAGTAATCGGTGCGGGCGCCAAGCTCGCGCAGCACCGGGTCGGCATGGAAGAGCCCGGTCGACTTGACGTCGACGACGAATTGCGACGGGCCATGGACGCGGCAGAGGTCGCGCGCCAGCATGACGCCGATCTTGTCGGCGAAGATTTCCTCGCCCATTTCGTCGACGACGCCGCAGCGGTCGCCATCGCCGTCGAAGCCGAGGCCGACGTCGGCGCCATGGGCGCGCACGGCATCGGCCATGGCGTGCAGCATCTCCATGTCTTCGGGATTGGGATTGTAGCGCGGGAAGGTATGGTCAAGCTCGGCATCGAGCGGGATGACCTCGCAGCCGAGCTTTTCGAGGATGCGCGGGGCAAAGGCGCCGGCGGTGCCATTGCCGCAGGCGGCGACGACCTTGAGCTTGCGCGACATCGGCTTGCGGGTGACCAGATCGGCGATGTAGCGATCGGCGAAGTTCTCGACGAAGACATAGGATCCGCCGCCGGCGAGATCGAAATCGGCCGAGAGCACGATCTGCTTCAGGGCGGTCATCTCGTCCGGGCCGAAGGTGACCGGCGGGTTCATGCCCATCTTGACGCCGGTCCAGCCATTGTCGTTGTGGGAGGCGGTGACCATGGCGACGCAGGGCACGCCGAGCTCGAACTGGGCGAAATAGGCCATCGGCGACATGCAGAGGCCGATATCGTGGACCTTGATCCCGGCCGCCATCAGGCCGGCGACCAGCGCCATCTTGATCGAGGTCGAATAGGAGCGATAGTCGTGGCCGACGACGATCTCGGGGCGGACGCCGGAGCGGCGGATCAGCGTGCCGAGACCCATGCCGACGGCCTGCACGCCCATCAGGTTCAGTTCCTCGCCGAAGAACCAGCGCGCGTCATATTCGCGAAACCCGGTCGGCTTGACCAGGGGTTCGGCCTCATAGGCATAGGTATTGGGCTGAAGCGCGGCTTTCGGGATCGGGAACATGGGGGCCCTTGATCTTGGCGCCTGCGGCGCGGAACTGCGGAACGAATGGCGGGCGGAGAAGCGGCAGGCAATGGACAGACCCTGCCGTAACGCAAAATCAAGTCGGAAAAAAGAGCCGAGGCGGCGGTACCGCGACGATCAACCGGTCTGGCCGCGCATTCGCAGGATGGTGTCGGCGATTTCGACGAAGCCGCCGCCGCCACGGGCATCGGCGATGAAGGCGGGCATGGCCGGCATCCGGCCGGCGAAATCGACGACATTGGCGACGCCGCAGGCATGCGGGAAGAACGAGAACATCGGCGCGTCGTTGGGGCTGTCGCCGCAAAAGACGAAGCGATGGCGCGTCGCGTCGAGATCGAGGCCCAGCACGTCGGCGACGAAGCGACGGGTCATGGTCAGCTTGTCGTGACGGCCGAACCAGCCGTTGACATGGATCGACGAGACCTTGGCGACGGCCCCCTCGGCCTCGAACAGCGCGACGATGCGATCGACAGCGGCGGGTGGGAGCTGCGCGACATCCTCGCGGAAATCGATCGCCAGATCGACCTCGCGGTAGAGTTGGTCGGCGGAAATGGCGGCGCCGGGGACTTCGGCGAGGATGCGGGTGGCGAGCGCGTCGAGGCGGGCGCGGTTTAGCCGCCGTTCGGCCTCGGGCTGGTCGAATACCCGGATCATGCGGCGCGTCGCCGGATCGTGGCGGAAGTAGAAGGCGCCGTTCTCGCCGACGACGCCATGGACCGGCCAGAAGCGGGCGATCATGTCGCACCAGCCGGCCGGGCGGCCGGTGATCGGCACCACGGCAAGGCCAGCGGCGGCCAGCCGCTCCAACGCCGCATAGGCCGAGGCCGGCAGGCGGCCGTCCGTGGTCAGGGTGTCGTCGATGTCGGTGAGGACGGCGACGATCTGGCCGGCAACGACAAGCGGGAAGGCCGAAAGCGGCAGGCTCATGGGCGCCTCGGGGCGGAGACGACGCGCCGGCACGGCGGCGCGTCGTCGATGCGGGTCTTGGTTCAGCCGTTGATGTCGTAACCGGCGATCGCCGCCATGTTGACGATGTCGCTGTCCTTGGAGCCGAGCGACAGGATCTGCACCGGCTTTTCCAGGCCGACGACCAGCGGGCCGATGACGGTGGCGCCGCCGAGTTCCTGCAGCATCTTGGTGGAGATCGACGCGGCGTGCAGCGCCGGCATGATCAGGACGTTGGCCGGCCCCTTCAGGCGCGAGAACGGGTACTGGGAGATCAGTTCCGGGTTCAAGGCGACGTCGGCGGCCATTTCGCCGTCATACTCGAAGTCGACGCGGCGACGATCGAGGATCTTGACGGCGTCCTGCACCTTGGCGGTGCGGTCGCCCGGCGGGTTGCCGAATGTCGCATAGGCCAGCATGGCAACGCGCGGCTCGTAGCCAAGCCGGCGGGCGACGCCGGCGGCTTCCTCGGCGATGTCGGCGAGTTCCTCGGCCGTCGGCATCTCGGTGACGGCGGTGTCGGCGACGATCAGGTTGCGGCCGCGCGCCAGCACCAGCGACACGCCGATCATGCGATGGCCAGGCTTGGTGTCGATGACGTTGCGCACGTCATCGAGCACGGTGGCGTAATTGCGGGTGACGCCCGAGATCATCGCATGGGCGTCGCCCATCGCCACCATGCAGGCGGCGAAGTAGTTGCGGTCGTTGTTCACCAGGCGCTGGCAGTCCCGATAGAGGAAGCCGCGACGCTGCAGGCGCTGATAGATGAAGTCGGTGTAGACCTTGTTGCGGGCCGACAGGCGGGCATTGTGGATCTCGATGCCCTCCTTGAGGTCGATGCCGGCATGCTTGCACACCTCGGCGATGCGCTCCTCGCGGCCGATCAGGATCGGCGTGCCGAGGCCCTGGGTGGCGAAGGACACGGCGGCGCGGATCACCTGCTCCTCCTCGCCCTCGGCGAAGACGACGCGCTTCGGCTCGGCCTTGAGGCGCGAGAACACCCGCTGCAGCGTCGACGCCATCGGATCGCGCCGGGCGTTCAGCTGGTGGCGGTAGTGATCCATGTCGATGATCGGACGGCGGGCGACGCCGGTATCCATCGCCGCGTCGGCGACGGCCGGCGGGATCGTCGAGATCAGGCGCGGGTCGAACGGCACCGGGATGATGTAGTTCGGGCCGAATTTCGGCCGCTGGCCGCGATAGGCGGCGGCGACCTCGTCGGGCACGTCCTCGCGGGCGAGTTTGGCCAGCGCCTTGGCGGCGGCGACCTTCATCGCGTCGTTGATCTGGGTGGCGCGAACATCGAGGGCACCGCGGAAGATATAGGGGAAGCCGAGGACGTTGTTGACCTGATTGGGATAATCCGACCGGCCGGTGGCGACGATCGCGTCGGTGCGGATGGCGGCGACTTCTTCCGGGGTGATTTCCGGATCGGGATTGGCCATGGCGAAGATGATCGGCTTCGGCGCCATCGAGGCGACCATTTCCGGGGTCAGCGCGCCCTTGACCGACAGGCCGAAGAACACGTCGGCGCCGGCCATGGCTTCCTCGAGGGTGCGGGCGTCGGTATTGGCGGCGTGGGCCGACTTCCACTGGTTCATGCCCTCGGTGCGGCCCTTGTAGACCACGCCCTTGGTGTCGCAGAGGATGACGTTGTCATGGGGCATGCCCATGGCCTTGACCAGTTCGATGCAGGCGATGCCGGCGGCGCCGGCGCCGTTGCACACCAGCTTGGTCTTCTTCATGTCGCGGCCGGTCAGGTGCAGCGCGTTGATCAGGCCGGCGGACGAGATGATCGCCGTGCCGTGCTGGTCGTCATGGAAAACCGGGATGTCCATCAGCTCGCGCAGGCGGCTTTCGATGATGAAGCACTCCGGCGCCTTGATATCCTCAAGGTTGATGCCGCCGAACGACGGCCCGAGATAGCGCACGGCGGCAATGAAGGCGTCCGGATCCTCGGTATCGACCTCGAGATCGATCGAATCGACATCGGCAAAGCGCTTGAACAGGACGGACTTGCCTTCCATCACCGGCTTGGAGGCGAGCGCGCCGAGATTGCCGAGACCGAGGATCGCCGTGCCGTTGGAGATGACCGCGACCATGTTGCCGCGCGTGGTGTATTCGAAGGCGAGCGAGGGATCCTCGGCGATCTTGCGGACGGGTACGGCAACGCCGGGCGAATAGGCAAGCGACAGATCGCGCTGGGTCGCCATCGGCTTGGTCGGGACGATTTCCAGCTTGCCGGGCTTGCCGCCCATATGATGGAACTGCAGGGCTTCCTGCTCGGTAATGGATATGCGGGTCCGCTTATCACTCGACATTGCGACACTCGATTTGCCGGATCGCCGGGACCGCGCCCCGGCGTTCTCAAGATCCGAAAGGACGCGGACGATAGCCCTGCCCCTTGCGCGCCTCAAGCCAAACTTGTCGATGCTTTCGTCTCAAGTGCGGAATTTTTGCATTCGCTGTTGATTTCAGCGGATTGCCGGGCGGAGACCTGGGGCAGATGATCGGGATCCGGCTGCGGGGCTGGCGGAGCAACACCGGGACGGCGGTCGACCAACCTCGCCGTGACGGACGATGGCAACGCGGCGATCGCTTCAGGCACTGCGGGCAAGGCCCGGCATTTCGGATGAGCCGGTGGAGACGCCGTTGACGGCCGGAGCCTCGGCCGTTTCGATGCCGGCCTGCTCAATTTGGGCGGGCTTGATGCTGGGGGCTTCGAAACGGGAGGTGTCGAAACCGGGAGCTTCGATGTCGGCCGCCTTGATGCCGATGGGTGCGATGTCGGCGCTCTCGACACCGGTGTTCCCGGCCACGGCGACTTCGGCGGGCACGGCGATGCCGGCGAGAGCGACGGCAAAGGCCGTCGGCTCGACCGGCTTCAGGAACACACGGTCGATGCCGACGGACTCGGCGCGGGTGCGGGCCATCTCCGAGGCATCGGCGGTCAGCGCCCAGATCCGGGTCAACGGCCGCGACAGCCGGTCCTCGGCGGCCCGGATCGTCTCGGTGGCGGTGAAGCCGTCGCATCCGGGCATGTGCAGATCCATCAGCACGAGATCGAACGGCCGGGCGTCGCGGCCTGCAACCACGCAGTCGACGGCGGCGAGGCCGTCATTGACCGACACGACGCGATGCCCCTGGCGTTCGAGCAGCGAGCGGGTCAGAAGCAGGTTGATCGGATTGTCTTCCACCAGCAGGATCGACAGTCCGGTCGCGGGCGGCGGTGCGGCGGGAGCGTCCGGCCGGACGGCTGCGGTCGACGTCGCCGGCCGGGGGCCGGAATGGGTCGCCAGCAGTTCAACGGCACTGAGTTCGCGGATGGGACGCACCAGATAGCCGGCCAATCCCGCTTCGTGCAGCGACGGCAGGACGGAGCGATCGACGGGCGCGACGGTGACCATCACCTTGATGCGATTGTCCAGCCGGACCAGATCGGCGACGACGGCGGGCGTGGTGATCGCCAGATCGGTCAGGATTACGGTGAGACCCTGTGACCGTTCCGCTCCGACGGCATCGGCTGCGGCCGATCCCGGGGTGTTTTCGGCGATCCAGGCGCGAAGCCGCGACAGCGCGGCAAGGTTCGTGACTTGGCCGCCGCGACGCTCGATCTGCGCCGCGAGGACGGCGGTTTCGGGTGTCGCCGCGCCGACGAGGGCGAAGACCTGCCGATCGAGGCGGGCGACGGGCGGGAGGCGATCGGCCGCGTCGGACGCGACGTCCTGAGGGACAACGACCTCGACCAACGGCAGGTCGACGACGAAGCAGGCGCCCTGACCGAGACGGCTCGTGACGTTGATGTCGCCGCCGAGGGAGCGGGCGAGGCGGCGTGAGATCGGCAGGCCGAGGCCGGTGCCTTCGTGGCGGCGCCCGGGACCCTGATCGACCTGCTCGAATTCGTCGAAGACCCGCTCAAGATCGGCCTCGCTCAGGCCGATCCCGGTATCCTCGACCTCGATCGCCAACCGGTGCGCCTCGCCTTCGGCGCGACGGCGGGCGCGAACGACGACCGAGCCGGCGGCGGTGAACTTCACCGCGTTGCCGGCGAGGTTGCTGATGATCTGGCGCAGACGACCGGCATCGCCGACGACAAGGCGCGGCAGATCGGCGGCAATGTCGGCGACGATGCCGATGTGCTTGTCATGGGCCGGCGCTGCGAGGAGTTCGACGACTTCCTCGATCAGCTGACGGATATCGAGGGGCGCGGTGACAGGCTCGTCGCGGCCGGCCACCAGCCGGGCATGGTCGAGCACATCGCTGACCAGGGCGAGCAGCGTGGTTCCGGATGTGCGGATCCCCTTGAGATAGCTGCGTTGTTCCGGCGTCAGCGGCGTTTCGTCGAGCAATGCCGCCAGGCCGAGGATGCCGTTGAGCGGGGTGCGGATCTCGTGGCTCGTCGCCGCCAGAAACCGCGACTTGGCGGCGCTGGCGGCCTCGGCCGCGTCACGGGCGCGGGCGAGTTCGGTTTCGATCTGCTTCTGGTTGGTGACGTCGCGCAGGACGATGTCGATGATCGGCTCGTTGGTCTGCTCGCTGAAACCGGGCACGTCGTTGCGGAGGAACCGGCGCGGTCCGATGGCGGTTTCCAACTCCAGTTCTCGCTCGTGCATGCGCGGAACGATCGGCTCGGCGTCGAACCGGGCAAGGATGTCGGCTGCCGACAATCCGAGTTCCGGCGGAACGGCGCTGTCGGCGCCGCGCACCACTCCCGGGGGACCCCGGCGAACCAGGATGCTGCCGGTCGCCGTCCACAGGCTGCGATGGCGCTCGATCGTGTCGCGCAGGCGCCAGATCTCGTCCTCGAGGTCTTCCCGGTCGCGCGCTTCCGCCACGGCCGTTGCCGGGACGGTTGGAGCCAGGCGCGCGGCACGCTGGCGCGCCGCCTCGAGCCAAAGTCCAAGGGCGATCAGCGCGAGCAACGCCGTGTCGGCAATGGCGCCATCGGCCGCAAGTCCGGCCAACCGCGCCACCGCCAGCGCCGCAGCGAGTGCGATCACGACCGGCCAAAGCCAGGCCTGCCCACGGCGACGGAGCAGACGAAGCTTGAGATAAATCCGGTCGGGCCACTGCATCGTGAAGCGATTCCGCCACGCGATCCCAATGGCGCGGCTCTGGTCCCGATGTATCGCATCGCGATTAAGATCGAGTTCGCCCGGGGCCTTGCCATTCCGATCAGCCCGCCGGCCGAAGCGGCCGGACGCAAATCTGGTGAACGCGGCGTTAACGCCGGATCCTGCCGCAAAGCCCGGCCATCCGGCGGGATCAAGGTCAAGCGGGCAACCTGGCTCGGCGGTCAAATTCCACCCCCCGGCGTCGTGTGGGCGCCGCGATAGGACAGGGCTTCGGCGATATGGAGCCGGCCGACCCGTTCGGCGACATCAAGGTCGGCGATCGTACGGGCGACCTTCAGGACCCGGTGGAAACCGCGCGCCGTCAGGCGGTAGAGTTCGGCAGCCTCGCGCAAGAGCTTCAGCGCGCTTTCCTCGGCGGCGGTCGCGGTGTCGATCAGCCCGGTCGGCATCTCGGCGTTGGTGCGGACATCCGGCAGCCCGAGCTTTTCAAACCGGGCGATCTGAATTTCGCGGGCCCGCGCGACCCGACGGCCGACTTCGGCGGACCCCTCCCGCGCGGTCGGCAATGTCAGGTCGGCTGGTGTCACCGCCGGCACCTCGAGACGGATGTCCATGCGATCGAGCAACGGCCCTGAGATGCGGGCCTGATAATCGGCGGCACAGCGCCGTCCCTTGGAACACTGGTGGCCGGGCTCACCGGCATAGCCGCAGCGGCAGGGGTTCATCGCCGCGATCAACTGGACGCGGGCGGGATAGCGGACGTGGTGATTGGCGCGGGCGACGACGACCTCGCCGGTTTCCAGCGGCTGGCGCAGCGCATCGAGCACTTGCGGCGTGAATTCCGGCAATTCATCAAGGAACAGCACGCCATGATGGGCGAGCGACACCTCGCCCGGGCGAGCCCGCAAACCGCCGCCGACCAGAGCCGCCATCGACGCCGAATGATGCGGCGCGCGAAAGGGACGCCGGTTCGACAGCCGGCCATCGACCAATTGTCCGGCGACCGAGGCAATCATCGAGACCGTCAGCAGCTCGCGCGGCGCCAATGGCGGCAGGATCGACGGCAGGCGCGAGGCAAGCATCGACTTGCCGGCACCGGGCGGGCCGACGAGCAACATGCTGTGTCCGCCGGCGGCGGCAACCTCCAGCGCCCGCTTGGCGGTCTCCTGGCCGCGCACGTCCTTGAGATCGGCGGTGTCGGGATCGTCCTCGCGCACCCGCGGCAGCGGTCGGGCGATCACCTGCGTGCCCTTGAAATGATTGGCCAGCTGAATCAAGCTGCGCCCGGCGACGATGGTCAGATCGGGACTGGCCCAGGCGGCCTCGGCGCCGCAATCGGCGGGGCAAACCAGCCCGCGCGCGACGGCTGTCGCCGCCATCGCGGCCGGCAGAACGCCGCTGACCGGGGTGATCGTGCCGTCAAGCGCCAGCTCGCCAAGCGCCAGAAGTCCGTCAAGCGCATCGCCCGGAATGGCACCGATGGCGATCATCAGCGCAAGCGCGATCGGCAAGTCGAAATGGCTGCCTTCCTTCGGCAGATCGGCGGGCGCGAGATTAACCGTCACCCGCTTGCCAGGCATGGCAAGGCCGGAGGCGCCGAGCGCGGCGCGGACCCGCTCGCGACTTTCGCCGACAGCCTTGTCGGGCAAGCCGACGATCATGATCCCCGGCTGACCCACGGTCATGTGCACCTGCACGTCGACCGGAACCGCATCTATGCCCTGAAACGCGACTGTTGCAACCCGAGCGACCATAGCCACCTCCCGATTGCAAGTTCATCGAACGTTCTGCGTTTTTATGCAACTTGTGGCAATTACGTATTGCAGTTTGATTGTATTTCTGGAACATTTCGCGAACTTCAAGCAAGCGGCGCTTGCCCAGGGAGGGGCGAATGGCCAGCGGCATCAACACGGGCAACCACCGCAGGCGGCTCCCGGATACGTGGCGGCGATGCGATTGGCCAACGACCTTCCGCGTCTGGCTTCTGGTCGGAACAGTCCTCTGGCTGATCGTGGGCGTCTGCCTTGCCGGCCGCCGATTTCTCGATTGCCTCAGAGCAAGGCGGACCTCGCCGTCGCCCCTGGCGAGACTGGTTCGAGGGTGTCGGCTCGATGTGGCGAACGACGTGACAGTGCCCTCACTTCAGCTTTACCTTGTCGCGGGTCAGAATGTCGATCTGAACATAAGTGATGCGCGGGACGGGGTCGCGGACCGTCAGCCTGCGTGCCAGGCGCGCGGCGGCGAGACCGAGATTGGCCGCGTCGACCGATACGAGGGCGTGAACCTGCCCGTCGCGCAATTGCGCGACCTGCGCCGGCAAGGCATCGGCGAAGATCAGCAGTGTTTCGCGCCGCTCGATGCGGAGGCGGTTGGCGGCGACCAATTCCGGCCAGCGCGTCAAGGACAGCATCGGCCAGACGCCAAGCGAGACGATCGCCGATACCGGCGAGCCGGACCCCGCCTGCCGCAGCAGTTCGGCAACGCGATCGGCGGCGCGATCGGCATCGCCGGCGGTTTCGACCACCGGCTGACGCCCTGGCGTCCAGTTGCCGCGAAGACCGTCGACCAGGCCGCTCAGGCGCTCTTGCGAGATCGGTTGATCAAGGCTGTCGGTGACCACCGAATAGGTCCCGCCTTCCGGGCGGAAACGATGCAGCGCCTCGGCGATCTTGCGACCGAGATCGCGGTTGTTGACGCCGATGAATGCGACCGGGCGCGGGAACTCGAGGGCAACATCGACGGCAATGACCGGGATCGACCGGCTTTCGATCTGCCTTACCAGCCCAGTGGAGAAACCAGCCGGATCGAGCATGGCGATGATCACGTTGTACGGGGGCGTCGAGACCTGCGTCAGCCAGCGATCGGTCGCAAGCTCCGCGGTCTCGATCAGACGGCACTCGACAGGCTCCGCCTGCCCGATCCGCTCGCAGCCGGCGCGGATCTGTTGTGCCCGATCGGCGTCGACCCGGGGCGCCACCAGCAGCAGATGTGTCGGCGCGGCGGACGCGGCGTCGGCAGCCCGGGCCGCGATGGGCAGACAGGCGACGACGAGGCAAAGCAAGACTGCCGCGCTGCACCGTTTCCGCGGGGCGAGGCCAAGTCGGGCAAAGGCGCCGACGATGGACCGAGCGAGATCGCGTCGGACCTGATCGCGAGGTGTGCTCATGACGCCAACTTACCCGCTTCCGATCAGGATGCCGGAAAGAAAGACCAGAACGCCACCGACCACGACCTGAAACGCCGCCTTGAACAAGGGTGTATCCATGTATCGGGCACGGATCCAGGAAATGATGGCAAGCTCGATCCCTACAACTATAAAGGCAAGATAGGTCGCCAGCCAGAAGTCGCCGATCAGATAGGGCACGGCATGGCCGAGCCCGCCGAGCATGGTCATCACGCCGGAGACGATGCCGCGCGTGGTCGGCGAGCCGCGGCCGGTGAGCTTGCCGTCGTCGGACAGCGCCTCGGCGAAGCCCATGGAGATGCCGGCGCCGACCGATGCGGCGACGCCGATCAGGAAAGTGGCCCATGTGTCTTGGGTGGCGAATGCGGCGGCGAACAGCGGCGCCAGCGTCGATACCGATCCGTCCATCAGGCCGACAAGGCCCGGCTGGATGTATTGCAGCAGGAATTCGCGACGACGGGTTTCGGTCTCCTCGTCGCGGGCCGACGCGGTCAGATGAGTCTGGCTGAGGCGGTGGGCGAGCGAGATGTGATTGCCCTCGGCGTCGGCGAGTTCGCCGAGCAGACGACGGGTGCCGGCGTCCTTGGTGCGTTGCGCCGCCAGGACATAGAACCGGCGCGCCTGCGCCTCCATGGCGATGGCTTCGCGGCGAATCGTATCAAGGTCGAGGTTCTTCACCAGCCAGGTCGGGCGGCGATCGTAGAATTCCTTGACGTGATCGCGCCTGATCAGCGGAATCGATTCGCCGAAGCGGGCGCGATGGGTTTCGATCAACCGGTTTCGATGCTCCATTTCCTCCTCGGCCATGCCGACGAAGACCTCGGCCGAGGCCGGGTAGGACTGGCGCAGATGATCGGCATAGGCGCGATAGATCCGGCTGTCGTCTTCCTCGGAGGAAATCGCGAGTGCCAGGATCTCCTGATCACTGAGATCGTCAAAACGGCGAATCATGGAGCCGGGCCAAAGGGACATCAAAACCTCGCAACGGGCGACACGCGCGGACAGGAGACAATTCTATCGTCGTTCCTGCCGGGATGCACGCGCCATCATATCGCAAGCCTCGACAGGCGTATGAAAGCCCGGCGTCGGCATGATATGGGCAGGGCTGAAACGATTGCCCCACGATCAGCGCGGTCGGGTGCGCGGGAAACGTCCGATGGCATTGGTACGCAACTTCATTTCGGTCGGATCGGCGACAATGGCGTCGAGGATCCTGGGATTTGCCCGGGATACGCTGGTGGCCGCCAGCCTCGGCGCCGGGCCGCTTGCCGACGCGTTTGTCGTGGCGTTCCGCTTGCCCAACCTGTTCCGACGACTGTTCGCCGAGGGAGCGTTCAACTCGGCCTTCGTTCCGCTTTACGCGCGGAAGCTGGAGAGCGAAGGCGCAGCCGGTGCCGGCCAATTCGCCGGTCAGGTGTTTTCCGGACTCCTGGCGATATTGCTGGCGTTCAGCGCCGTGGCGATGCTGTTCGCGCCGGTCCTGGTCAGCGTGCTGGCGCCGGGATATGGCGACGAGGCGGAGAAGTTCGATCTGACGGTCGAATTGTCGATCATCTGCTTTCCCTATCTCACCGCCGTGTCGCTGACCGCGCTGCTTTCCGGCATCCTCAATGCGCATCGACGGTTCTTCGTCGCCGCTTTCGCCCCGGTGGTCCTGAATGTGATCAGCGTCGCGGCGCTGGGCGGCGTGATGATGGCGGGCTTGGCACAGACGCGGACCGCGGCACTGGTGCTTTGCTGGTCGATCAGCGCCGCCGGGCTGGCGCAGCTTGCCATGGTCGCGCGGGCTTGCGCCCGGTCACCCGGGGCGTTTCGTCCAGGGCGGCCGCGCTGGACGGGGGATATGGCGCGGTTGATCCGTCTCGGCGTACCCGGGGCGATCGCGGCCGGCGCGACGCAGATCAATATCGTCATCGGCACGATGATTGCCTCGACGCTTGCGGGAGCGAATTCCTACCTGTATTTCGCCGACCGCATCTATCAGCTGCCATTGGGGGTGGTCGGCGTAGCCGTCGGCGTGGTGCTGTTGCCGGAGGTCGCGCGGCAGATCCGGGCGGGGCAGAACGATCAGGCGCTGCACCAGCAGAACCGGGCGCTGGAATTCGCAATGGTGCTGACATTGCCGGCGGCGGCGGCGTTGATGCTCTTGGCGCAGCCGATCGTCTCGGTGCTGTTCGAGCGGGGGGCATTCCGGCCGCAGGACACGGCGCAAACGGCACTGGCGCTCGCCTGTTTCGGCGCCGGGCTGCCAGCCTTCGTGATGGCGAAGGTCTTCGGCGCCGGTTTCTTCGCGCGCGAGGATACACGCACGCCGATGCTCTATGGCTTGGCGGCGATGGCGGTGAACATCATCGGCAGCGCGCTGACCTGGTGGTTCGCGCCGGCGAGCGTCCATGTCGGCATTGCCGTGTCGACTTCGCTCGGGGGATGGCTGACGGTGGCCCTATCCTACCGGCGACTGACGGGCAGCGGCGGATGGCGTGGCGACGCGTCGCTCAAGCGCCGGCTGCCGCGCATTGTCGCCGCGGCGCTGGCGATGGGGGCACTGGTGCATGGATTGTCGCTGCTGGCGCTTCCGTACCTGACGGTGGGCAATTCAACATTGACGAGGTTCGGCGCGCTCGCGCTGATCTGCGGCAGCGGTCTCATCGCCTATTTCCTGTTCTGCCAACTGACCGGCGGCATCGACCTGCGGCAGATGCGGCAACAGCTTCGTCGGCGCACCGACGTCGGCCCATCGGGTCCGATCGAGGCCTAGAGTCGGCCGCAACGAACCGAGCCGGCGGGATTGCCGGGTTTGTCGTGCGTTCCCGACAAAGGCGATCGTGCCGATGCCGCAGTATCGGCCGCCATGGTCCAACAGCCTGTGGCCAAAATCCCGCGCTGATCCCGCGCTGCTGCCTAGCGTGCCGGAGTTGCGCGCCCGGTCACCCGCCGTTCCGGGATCCGCCCAATCCTCCCGGCGGACCAATGAGCTGGTGCGGACTGAACGGGCAAAAGCACATTGCTCCCAACACGGCGACGGTGTGTGCCGGGCCTGGCGTGTGGCGGATTGCGCTTGCGTGGGGCGTCGGGCTGCCGCATAACGCCGCAACCTCATCGCAGCAACGCCACGAGTTCACCCATGAACACCTTCGTCCCTCGCGTCTTTTCGGGAATGCAGCCGACCGGCAATCTTCATCTCGGCAACTATCTCGGCGCGATGGTGAACTGGATCCGCATGCAGGAAACGCACGATTGCATCTATTGCATCGTCGACATGCACGCGATCACGGTGTTTCAGGAGCCGAAGGACCTGATCCGCTCGACCCGCGAAGTCACTGCCGCCTATCTCGCCTGCGGCCTCGATCCGAAGCGCTCGATCATCTTCAACCAGAGCCGGGTGGCGATGCACGCGGAGCTCTCCTGGGTGTTCAACTGTGTTGCCCGGCTTGGCTGGATGGACCGGATGACGCAGTTCAAGGAGAAGGCCGGCAAGGACAAGGAGCGGGCGTCGCTCGGACTTTACGCCTATCCGAGCCTGATGGCCGCCGATATCCTGACCTACAAGGCGACGCATGTGCCGGTCGGCGAGGACCAGAAGCAGCATCTCGAGCTGGCACGCGACATCGCGGCGAAGTTCAACAACGACTATGCCGAGCGCATTGCCGAACTCGGCTTCAGCGGGGGGTTCTTCCCGCAACCGGAGCCGATGATCCAGGGACCGGCGACGCGGGTGATGTCGCTGCGCGACGGCACCAAGAAGATGTCGAAGTCGGACGCCTCCGACCTGTCGCGCATCAATCTGACCGACGATGCCGACAGCATCGCCAACAAGCTGCGCAAGGCCAAGACCGACCCGGAACCGCTGCCGAGCGAGGCCGCCGGTCTCGCCGGGCGACCGGAGGCCGACAATCTGATCGGGATCCATGCGGCGCTGTCCGGCGTCGGCAAGGCCGACGTGCTTGCCGAGTATGGCGGCCAGCAGTTTTCCGCCTTCAAGCGGGCATTGACCGATCTGGCGGTGGCGAAGCTGTCGCCGATCACCGGCGAAATGCAGCGGCTGGTCGCCGATGCCGCCTATATCGATACGGTGCTGAAGGAGGGCGGAGAACGCGCCCAGGCGATCGCGGCGCCGATCATGGACGACGTCAAGGACATCGTCGGCTTCCTGCGCTGAGGGCCGGGCTGATAGTCGCGAGTTCCGGGCAAGCGGATTGGGCGGGGCATCAGTCGCTGAGGGCCGGGCTGATAGTCGCGAGTTCCGGGCAAGCGGATTGGGCGGGGCATCAGTTCCGCCTGTTGCCGCATCCGGCGCGGCGTTGCCGTTGCCGCGCGCAGACTAGCGCGCGGGCTTGCAACCATGCCCGGCAAGACCAGGTACATGGAGTCTTGAGAGGCGATTGAAAATTAAGCGGGACGTCATGTCGGGCGGATCGCGCAGCGCCGTCGCGCCCCCGCACCGAGGGCAAGTGCGCGGCGGCTCAATCCCCGGGGACTTGCGGCTTTTTTTGCCGGCGCGTATGCGGCGGGGAGGAGAGCGCGCATTGGTGCCTCGCACCAACGTGGATTGGGCTCCGGCTCGGAGGCCGGAGTGACGAGGTTGGGGAAATCCTGGGGCTTGCCCATCGGCTGGAGCCGGGGGGGGGGGTAAAGGCGAAAGCGGAGATTGGCGGATGACGGTGGCCGCAGGCATTGACCGAGGGGCCGGGCCTTCCGGATTTGCTGGTCCGGATTGATGATCCCCGCCGCGATGCCGTTTACGCGGGGGATGTCGAATGTCAGACAGTGCCGGACGCGACTCCGTGAAATCCCTGCGTGCCAATTCTTCGGCGTGTAAATTCTCCACCATCGTTGCCCCCTGCCCTCCAGTGCTCGCGGGCGCCTCGCACCAACGTGGATTGGGCTACGGCTCGGGGGCCGGAGTGACGAGGTTGGGGAAATACCCGGGGCAAGCCTTCAGGCCGGAACCGGTCGGTTGCGGCTGGACCGCGATAAGGCCAGCTCGACTGCGCTGACAGTGCCGAGGGCCCAACGAGGGCCCTTGCACGACGTTCGTCACGAGTGGGCCGCGACAACAGTGGGCGTGTTTCCCGCAACCATTTCACCATTTTCGAAAGCAGATCGGTCGCGCCCCGGCCAATCCCCCACGCCCAGATGCCGGCACGGCGGCGTGCCAATCTCCCCGCGGCCAGATGGCGAACCCCGTCGTGCCTCGTCGGCATCGACACGAATCAGAACGGCGTGCGGGCTTTCATCGCCGCGGTGAGGGTGCCCTCGTCGAGGTATTCGAGTTCGCCGCCGACCGGCACGCCATGGGCGAGGCGGGAGACCTTGATGTCGATGCCCTCGTCGCGCAGGTGGGCCAGTTGCTCGGTGATGTAGAGCGCCGTCGTCTGGCCCTCGACAGTGGCGTTGACGGCCAGGATCACCTCGCGAATGTCGCCCTCGCGGGCGCGGGCGAGCAGCGGGACGATCGAGAGATCGGACGGGCCGATGCCGTCGAGCGGGCTGAGGACGCCGCCGAGCACGTGGTAGCGGCCGTCGATGGCGCCGGCGCGTTCGAGCGCCCAGAGGTCGGAGACGTCCTCGACGACGACGACGACGCCACGGTCGCGGCGCTCGTCGCGGCAGACGGTGCAGGGGTCGATGGTGTCGACATTGCCGCAGACCGAGCAGACGCCGACCTTGCTCGCCGCCACCGCCATGGCCTCGGCGAGCGGGATCAGCA
>JAEULV010000016.1 GCA_016793065.1 Hyphomicrobiaceae bacterium | reverse complement strand
GATGCCGAGGCGCGCGCAGCCAATGTCGGCGGCGAAGTGCTGGCGCAAGTGTTCTAGGGCGAGGGTCACGACCATGTCGCGCGTAGGCAAGAATCCGGTCACCATCCCGCAGGGCGTGCAGGCGACGATCGCCGGCGACGTCCTGAAGGTGAAGGGCAAGCTCGGCGAGCTGTCGCTGCCGCTGGACAAGCACGTCACCGTCACCGTCGCCGACGGCAAGGTGTCCGTGAAGCCGAACGCCGACGACCGCGGCACGCGCGCCATGTGGGGCACGACGCGCGCCCATATCCGCAACATGGTCGAGGGCGTGACGACGGGCTACGTCAAGGAGCTGGAGATCAGCGGCGTCGGCTTCCGCGCCGCGGTGCAGGGCTCGAACCTGCAGCTGCAGCTGGGATTCAGCCACGATGTCGTCTATCCGATCCCGGCCGGCATCAAGATCGCCTGCGAGAAGCCGACGGCGGTCAAGATCACCGGCTTCGACAAGCAGCGCGTCGGCCAGGTCGCCGCGGAGATCCGCGGGATGCGGCCGCCCGAGCCCTACAAGGGCAAGGGCATCAAGTACGTCGATGAGACGATCCTCCGCAAGGAAGGCAAGAAGAAGTAACGGGGCCAGCCATGGCGATGAAGAAGACGGAACTGTTCGCGCGGCGGCAGCGCCGCACGCGATTCAAGCTGCGGGCCAGCGGCGGCGGCAGGCCTCGCCTGTCGGTCTTCCGCTCGGGCTGCAACATCTACGCCCAGGTCATCGACGACGCGAAAGGCCACACCGTGGCCGCCGCCTCGTCCCTGGACAAGGACTTGCGGGCGACGCTGAAGACCGGCGCCAACATCGGCGCGGCGCAGGCGGTCGGCAAGCTGGTGGCGCAGCGCGCCCTGGCGGCGGGGGTGAAGCAGGTCGCTTTCGACCGCGGCGGCTACATCTACCACGGCCGGGTCAAGGCGCTCGCCGAGGCGGCGCGCGAGGGCGGGCTGGAGTTCTGAGGCTGCGGTTCAGGGGCGAGGGGCGGCGCGCCAGGCGCGCCTGACCGCGAGCCTCGATCGAGGAATGTCGGGCGCAGGCCCGGAAGCGAGGACACATGGCACGGCAAGGCGGCGAGCGCGAGGGCGGACAGGATCGCGGTCGCGACCGTCAGGATCGCGACGATCCCGAGCTCCTGGAGCGGCTGGTCTCGATCAACCGCGTCGCCAAGGTGGTGAAGGGCGGCCGGCGCTTCGGCTTCTCGGCGCTCGTGGTCGTGGGCGACGGCAAGGGCCGCGCCGGCCACGGCTCCGGCAAGGCGCGCGAGGTGCCCGAGGCGATCCGCAAGGCGACCGAGCAGGCCAAGCGCGTGATGGTGCGCGTCCCGCTGCGCGAGAGCCGCACGCTGCACCATGACGTGATCGGCCATTTCGGCGCCGGACTGGTGGTGGTGCGCGCGGCGGATGCCGGCACGGGGATCATCGCCGGCGGCCCGATGCGCGCGATCTTCGAGGCGCTCGGCGTGCAGGACGTGGTGGCCAAGGCGGTCGGCACGTCGAACCCGCACAACATGGTCAAGGCCACCTTCGACGCGCTGAAGCACATGGAGTCGCCGCGCTCCGTCGCGGCTCGCCGCGGCAAGAAGGTCGGGGACATCATCGGCCGGCGCGAGACCGGCGACGCCCGGGAGCAGGCGTGATGGCGACCGCGAAGAAGAAGATGGTGCGGGTCACCCAAGTCGGCAGCGCTAGCGGCCGTGGCCGGCGGCAGCTCGAGACCCTGAAGGGGCTCGGGCTGAACAAGCGGCACCGGACGCGCGAGCTCGAGGACACGCCGGCGGTCCGCGGCATGATCACGAAGGTGCTGCACCTCGTCGAAGTCGAGGACGTGGCCTAGGCCGGCAGCGCGGATCCTGCGTCGGCGGGATCTTGCGGGGCACGGCGCGACGGAGCAGGGGCCGCAGAGAACAGGCCCGAAGGGACAAGACGATGAAGCTCAACCAGCTCTCCGACAACCCCGGCGCGCGGTACCGCTCCAAGCGCCTCGGCCGCGGCCTCGGCTCGGGAAAGGGCAAGACCTCGGCGCGCGGCGGCAAGGGCCAGACCGCGCGCTCCGGCGTCGCGCTCAACGGCTTCGAGGGCGGCCAGATGCCGCTGCATCGGCGCCTGCCGAAGCGCGGCTTCAAGAACCAGTTCCGCACCCGCTTCGCCGTGGTCAACACCGGGCGGCTGCAGAGTGCCGTCGATGCCGGCAAGCTGGCCAAGGGCGCCACGGTCACGATCGAGGCGCTGCGCGCCGTCGGCCTGGTCGGGCGTCCGCTCGACGGGCTCAAGCTGCTGGCGAAGGGCGAGATCAAGGTCGGCCTGACCATCGAGGTCGCCCGCGCCTCGCCCTCGGCGATCGCGGCGGTCGAGAAGGCGGGCGGCAAGGTCGTGGTGACGTCGCCGCGCCAGCCCAAGGCTCCGCATGGCGGCGCCAAGGGGCGCGCCATCGCCGCCCGTGCCGCCAAGGTGACGAAGACGGCCGATGCCGCTGCCGAGAAGGCCGCGGCGGCGGCCAAGCCCGCCGACAAGGCGGCCGAGAAGCCGGCGCCGAAGGCTGCCGGCAAGCCGAAGGGTGCCGCGAAGGACCAGGGCGCCAAGGCCTGAGGGCCGCAGCGCCTCCCTGAAGCGGCCGTTGCCATGCGGTGCCGGCGCGCGCGACCGGCCGGCGCCGCGATCGTCCAGATCACGGTCGCAGCCCATCGCTAGGGCCGGGAGAGAGCATGGCATCCGCCGCTGAGCAGCTCGCGTCCAACATCAACTGGGGCGTCTTCGGCAAGGCGCCGGAGCTGCGTGCCCGCATCTGGTTCACCCTCGGCGCGCTGCTCGTCTACCGACTGGGAACCTATATCCCGATCCCGGGCATCAACGCGGCCGAGCTCGCCAGACTGTTCGCCCAGCAGGCCAGCGGCCTGCTCGGGATGCTCGACATGTTCGCCGGCGGCGCCCTGGGGCGCATGGGCATCTTCGCCCTCAACATCATGCCCTACATCTCGGCCTCGATCATCGTGCAGCTCTTGACCGCGGTGTCGCCGCGGATGGAGGCGCTGAAGAAGGAGGGCGAAGCCGGGCGCAAGCAGCTCAACCAGTACACCCGCTACGGCACCGTGCTGCTCGCGACCGTGCAGGGTTACGGCATCGCGGTCGGGCTCGAAGGCACGCCGGGCCTGGTGGTCGACCCCGGACTCCTGTTCCGCGTCAGCTGCGTCATCACGCTGGTCGGCGGCACGGTCTTCCTGATGTGGCTGGGCGAGCAGATCACCCAGCGCGGCGTCGGCAACGGCATCTCGCTGATCATCTTCGCCGGCATCGTGGCGGAGCTGCCTGCGGCGCTCTTCCAGACGCTCGACCTCGGCCGCACCGGCGCGCTCTCGACCTTCGTCATCGTGGCGCTGCTGATGATGGTGCCCGTGGTCATCGCCTTCATCGTGTTCATGGAGCGGGCGCAGCGGCGCATCCTCGTGCAGTACCCCAAGCGCCAGATGGGCAACCGCCAGGTCGGCGGCGAATCGAGCCATCTGCCGCTCAAGATGAACACGTCGGGCGTGATCCCGCCGATCTTCGCCTCGTCCTTGCTCCTCATGCCGATCACCATCGCGCAGTTCGGCGCCCAGGGCGGGCCGGACTGGCTGACGACGGTGACGGCGCTGCTCGGCCACGGCCAGCCGCTCTACATCCTCCTCTATCTCGCCTTCATCGTGTTCTTCGCCTTCTTCTACACGGCGATCGTGTTCAACCCGGTCGAGACGGCGGACAACCTGAAGAAGTACGGCGGCTTCGTGCCGGGCATCCGGCCGGGCAAGCACACGGCCGATTACCTCGACTTCGTCCTGACGCGCCTGACGCTGGTCGGCGCCGCCTATCTCTCCGCCGTCTGCCTGCTGCCGGAGCTGCTGATCTCGCAGGCCTCCGTGCCCTTCTATTTCGGCGGCACGAGCCTCCTCATCGTCGTCACCGTGACCATGGACACGGTGGCGCAGATCCATTCGCATCTGCTGGCCCACCAGTACGAAGGCCTCATCAAGAAGGCGAAGCTTCGGGGGAGGAAATGACGAACCTGATCCTGCTGGGTCCGCCCGGCGCAGGGAAGGGAACCCAAGCCAAGCGTCTCGAGCAGAGATACCGGATCGTCCAGCTTTCAACGGGCGACATGCTGCGTGCCCATGTCCGCGACGGATCGGAGATCGGCAAGCAGGCCAAGGCGATGATGGACCGCGGCGAGCTGGTCCACGACAACGTCATCGTCGCCATGATCTCGGACCGGATCGAGCAGCCGGACGTGGAGCGCGGCTTCATCCTCGACGGTTTCCCGCGCACCGTGCCGCAAGCGCAGGCGCTCGACGGGCTGCTGAAATGGAAGCGCCGCGAGCTCGACCGGGTCGTCCTGCTGACGGTGAAGGACGACGAGCTCGTCGAGCGCATCTCCGGGCGGTACTCCTGCGCCAATTGCGGCGCCAGCTATCACGATGCCAACATGAAGCCGAAGGTGCCGGGGGTCTGCGACTTCTGCGGCGCCAAGGATTTCCGCCGACGGGCCGACGACAACGCCGAGACGGTGCGCGAGCGCCTGAAGAACTATTACGGCCAGACCGCGCCGCTGCTGCCCTACTACCGCGAGAAGGGCATCCTGCGGGAGATCGACGGGATGGCCGATGCGGACACCGTGACGGCGCAGATCATCAAGGTGATCGACGGCAAGTGAAGCGCAGCATTAAGGAATTGACGGCCGGTCCGCCCTGCGTATACTCCCCGCTTCTGTCGCGGGGGTTGGAAGCTCGGCCGGGGTAGCTGGCCGCGCGTCCTTGTCGTTCGTTCTGAGCTTGGCTCTGCGTGGGCCGCTTGGGGACGGACGGGAAGGGAACCGGCAGGGTTGGGACGGCGCGCCGGATCAGCCCGCGGGAACGGCACTCGGGCGGCAACGGGGCGTCGAACGGGCATCGTGGCGAGCATCATGGCGGGCTCCGGCCGGTGGGTCTCTGGTCCCACGACCGGCTTTTGCCCGCCACGGGCGCGACGGGGCAGCAAAGCGGCAGCAGGAGACGACAGGTGGCGCGTATCGCAGGCGTCAATATCCCGACCGGCAAGCGCGTGCTGGTGGCATTGACCTACATCCACGGCATCGGGCAGCACCGGGCCCAAGAGATCTGCACCAAGCTCAGCATCCCGCCGGAGCGGCGCGTGAACCAGCTGAGCGACGAGGAGGTGCTGCGCATCCGCGAGGTCATCGACCGCGACTACCAGGTCGAGGGCGACCTCAGGCGCGAGGTGGCCATGAACATCAAGCGGCTCATGGATTTGGGCTGCTACCGCGGGCTGCGGCACCGCAAGGGCCTGCCCGTGCGCGGCCAGCGCACGCACACCAACGCGCGCACGCGCAAGGGCCCGGCCAAGGCCATCGCGGGCAAGAAGATGGTGACGAAGTAGGGCTCAGCCCCAGCTCGGCAAAGGATTGCCCGCGGCGCATGGCCGCGGGCCGGCAAGATCGGATCGGACGATGGTGACCAAGCCTGCTCAGTCGGCGCGCCTGCGCCGCAAGGAACGCAAGAACATCACTTCCGGCGTCGCGCACGTGAACGCCAGCTTCAACAACACGATGATCACGATCACCGACGCGCAGGGCAACACGATCGCCTGGTCGTCGTCGGGCATGATGGGCTTCAAGGGCTCGCGCAAGTCGACACCCTACGCCGCGCAGATGGCGGCGGAGGATGCCGGGCGCAAGGCGATGGAGCACGGCATGCGGACGATCGAGGTGTTCGTGAAGGGACCGGGCGCCGGCCGCGAATCGGCGCTGCGGGCTCTCCAGTCCGTCGGTTTCGCGGTCACCTCCATCCAGGACGTGACGCCTATTCCGCACAACGGCTGCCGGCCGCCGAAGCGGCGGCGCGTCTGAACGTCCCGGCCGCGCGAATGCGCGCGGCCTCGGGGCGAGGACAAGGCCCTGCCGGCAAGGGATCGCCGGCGGGCGGCGCGACGGACAGGGGCGCCGTCGTCGGGTTCCAGGCTCCGCAGGGCTTCCCCCGCTCTGCGCTTGGCGTGAGGTCAGTCTCGTGATTCAGAAGAACTGGACCGATTTGATCAAGCCGAACAAGCTTCAGGTCGAGAGCGGTCACGACCCCAAGCGTTCGGCGACGATCCTGGCGGAGCCGCTCGAGCGCGGCTTCGGCCTCACTCTCGGCAACGCGATCCGGCGCATCCTGATGTCCTCGCTCCAGGGCGCGGCGGTGACGGCGATCCAGATCGAAGGCGTGCTGCACGAGTTCTCCTCGGTGCCGGGCGTTCGCGAGGACGTCACGGACATCGTGCTCAACGTCAAGCAGCTTGCCATCAAGATGCACGGCGACGGGCCGAAGAAGATGCGGCTCTCCGCGGTCGGGCCGAAGGAGGTCACCGCCGCGATGATCGAGCACGGCCATGACATCGAGATCATGAACAAGGATCTCCTGCTCATGACCCTCGACGACGGCGCCAAGGTGAACGTCGAGTTCACCGTGCAGACCGGCAAGGGCTACGTCCCGGCGGCGCAGAATCGCCCGGAGGACGCGCCGATCGGCCTGATCCCGGTCGATGCGCTCTACAGCCCGGTGCGCAAGGTCTCCTACAAGGTCGAGAACACCCGCGTCGGACGCGTGACCGACTACGACAAGCTCTCGATGCAGGTGGAGACCAACGGCACCGTCAGCCCCGAGGATTCGGTGGCGCTCGCCGCGCGCATCGTGCAGGACCAGCTCCAGCTCTTCATCAACTTCGAGGAACCCTCGAAGCCGGTGGAGCAGGAGAACATGGCCGAGGTTCCGTTCAACAAGAACCTCCTGCGCAAGGTCGACGAGCTCGAGCTCTCCGTGCGCTCCGCCAACTGCCTGAAGAACGACAACATCGTCTACATCGGCGATCTCGTGCAGAAGACCGAGGCGGAGATGCTGCGGACCCCGAACTTCGGCCGCAAGTCGCTGAACGAGATCAAGGAAGTGCTGGCGCAGATGGGCCTGCACCTGGGCATGGAAGTCGCCAACTGGCCGCCGGACAATATCGACGAACTGGCCAAGCGCTACGAAGATCATCAGCTTTGATCTTTACGCCCGGTGTGGTAAAGCCGCCGGGACAAGACTTGGGGCGAGCTCGGCTCGCCCGACGGGGTGGTTCCAGGGTCGGCGACGGCCGAGACGGGATCGCGCCGGGTGCGGCGAGCACCGCGCAATTGGAGCTGGATCCCGGACCGGTCGTGAGGCCCGCGGGGTTCTGGGATGGGATGGTGGCGTCCGAAAGCGGCGCCCGGATTTGAAGTGGCAGGAGACCGGTCAAGCGGTGTCCGTGGACCACGGGAGTTGAAACGATGCGTCATGGTAATTCCGGCCGCCGGTTCGCCCGGACGAGCGAACATCGCAAGGCAATGTTTGCCAACATGGCGGCGTCCCTGATCACGCACGAGCAGATCGTCACCACCCTGCCGAAGGCCAAGGATCTTCGTCCGGTGGTCGAGAAGCTGATCACGCTGGCCAAGCGTGGCGACCTGCATGCGCGCCGCCTGGCGATCTCGCAGATCCGCGACGTGGCCGTGGTCAAGAAGCTGTTCGACGTGATCGGCCCGCGCTACAAGGACCGCAACGGCGGCTACACCCGCGTGCTGAAGGCGGGCTTCCGCTATGGCGACTCGGCTCCGGTCGGCGTGATCGAACTGGTCGATCGCGACGTCTCGGCCAAGGGCGCCGAGGACAAGGCCCGCGCCGACGCCGCTGAAGCGGCGTGAGGCAGGGCCGGCGGCTTGCATCGCCGGTTTGCTCAAGGTCTGGTTTGGAAACACCGGTCGATCCGTCGGCCGGTGTTTTTCGTGTCAGCCGATCGCTCCACCGCGAGCGGGGCGCGGTCGTCACGGGCGTCGGGTGGCGGCCGGCGCGACAGGAGTACTCGCCGGGTAGCGATGGAAGGATCGGGAGTGTCGCTCTCGCGCGGGGCTCGCACCCGTTGCGGCTTGCCGTATGGGAGGGCGCATCCGGCGCGGGAGCGGTCTCAGGCGTCGACGGACAGCGGTGCGAGTGACATCGGCGGCGTGCCGGTTCAGGTGATTGTCCAAGCTGCCTGGGGTGGGTGGTCCGCCCCGCTCGATCAGCCAGGGTCCGTGCGGCGAAGGGCTGCGACAAATAGCGTCGCGCGCGGACGTGCGTCGCGTGGCGATGCTGCTTTCCGGTGGAAAACGGTCAAGACGAGCCGGTTGACATGTTATGCTTCCCAAGCGGAATAGTGATATATTGCATCATTCAATCCCTGAAATCTCGGGGGTAAAAGCATGCAATCGCACGGGCATGGGACGCCGTTCGCATGACCGGTGGCACTCGGTCCCGGTCGAGTTCGTGCCGGTCATTCGCCGGGGAGATGTTGCGATGGTCACGAATATCGATTCCCTCGAGGGGGATCTCGACATCGATTTCGCCGTCGACAGCAGTCGCCTGCAGGTTCTGGTCGTCGACGATTCCGCAACGATCCGGGCGAGCCTCGTCCGGTATCTGGAGGACTCGCGCCTGCCGCTCGACGCGCATCAGGCCAAGAGCGGTACCGAGGCGCTGGAGATGATGCGGGCGCGGGACTACGACATCGTGTTCAGCGACATCGAGATGCCCGGGCTGACCGGTCCGGAGATGCTGAGCGCGATCCAGGCGGAAGGGCACAAGTGCTTCGCGGTGATGATGTCGGGGGCCTCGGTCGAGAAGGGGGCTGATCTCGGCCGCTCCGTCGGCGCCTATACCTATCTGCACAAGCCGTTCAGCGAGCATGATGTGATCAACTGCGTGCAGGCGTATCAGCGCATGCATCAGACGGCGCGGGTGCTGGTGGTCGATGACTCGCCGACGGTGCGCAAGCTGATCCTGCGGATCGTCGGTGCCAGCCGGTTCAAGACCGAGCTTGACGAGGCCGGCTCTGGCGAGGAGGCGCTGACCAAGATCGGCAAAGGCAGCTACGACATCGCCTTCATCGACTGCAACATGCCGGGTATTGATGGACTGCAGACGGTGCGTCGGATCAAGCTGCGCAACAGCGGCGTGCGGGTGGTGATGATGTCATCGCACGTCGAGGCGACGGCCGTGCAGGCGGCGCAGCGCGAGGGGGTGATCGCCTTCCTGAAGAAGCCGTTCTACCCGGCCGATATCGACGCGGTGCTGCACAAGGCGTTCGGGCTCGACCGGCCGGTGGTCGCCGACAAGCTGCCGACTGCGATCGTGTCTTAGACGTGATGACGCGGCGCGATGACCGCGGTCAGTTTTGCAGGTAGACCTTTGCGGTTGCCCGGTTGTTGGCGAGGGCCGCCGGCACCGGAACGCTGGTCTGCGAGTATTTGGTGTTCAGCACCACGGTCGGGCCCAGGCGCAATTCGAACTCGCTGGAAATGATCGCCGTCCAAGGTGATTGATCGGCGATCGGCCGGTCGGCGGCGGCGTAGAGGCTGCCCTGGGCGAGGTAGATGACGCCAACCAGCTTGTTGGCGCGATTGGCGCTGATCTTGAAGCGCAGGTAGCCGTTGGGGCTGCAGAGGTTGGCGCCGTAGGAGCCGGGGTTGACGCAAAGGTTTGTCCCGCCCTGGCGATAGACGCGTGGCTGCCAGATCAGCATGCCGGCGGTGTTGCCGGTGGTCGGGGCGCTGATGTCGATCTTGGCGTTGTCGCGGAACTCGAAGAAGCTGTCGCGCGAATGGAATATCAGCGCGGCGTTCGGGCCATAGAACTCGGCGTCGCCGCTGACTTCCAGCTTGTTGCCGAAGAAATAGTTCTTCTCGGACTGCAACGTCACCTTGGCGTTGCCGGTGATGACGACATCAATGCAGTAACGTCCGGCCGGCAGCGTGTGAGTGCCGGTGCTGTAGATGATCTGGCTGATCTGGAAGTTCATGTCGCGCGCGAACATCAGGCCGGGTGCCGGTGCTGGCGGGGCAATGCAGACAGGAATGTTCGGCAACAGATTGTCACGGGACGCGAGCGGGTCCGGCATGGGCGGGCAGTCGGTGATGACGCTGGTGTTGAGGGTGGCGAGCGAGGTGCTGCCGCGGATGCCGCCGGCGGCGCAGAGCACCGACGCGGTGACCTGGGCATTGCCACCGACGGTGACCGCCGAGGGGTTCTCGGAATTGACGTAGATGCCGCAATCCTCGCCGATCAGCTTGGCGCCGGTGCCGAAGGCCAAGGCCTCGCTCGACGTGCCGGACAGGGTGACGACGCATATCTTGGTGCCGCCGACGATGCGAGCCGATGAGCGGGCGGACAAGGTGCCGATCTCAAGGCCGATGGCGCGGCTGAAGTAGCTCGCCTTGTCCTGGGTGATGGTGACGGCGATGGCGGTGCCGTTGTCGATGATCTCGGTCGCGGTGGTGTGCTTGCCGCCAAGACCCTTGGGGGCGAGGATATTGGCATCGACAGTGGCGGCGGCGATGGCCTGGACCTGGGAAGTGGTGGTTGTGCCGATCATCATCTGGCGGGCGGCGGCGAGGGCGGCGGCGTCGGCGGCGGCACGGATGTTGGAGCGCTGGCTGACCCAGAAGCTGTAGTCGAGGGCGAAGCCGCCGAGGCCGACAATCACCGGAAGGCAGAGCGCAAAGATCAGGGCAAACTGGCCACTGGTGTTGGTGGCCAATCGGCAAGCTTGAGTGAAGGATCTACGCCATTCGAACATTGCAGTCGGCGGCCTCTGCCACGTCCCTGTCAAATTCCATGATGTCACTGAGTTACGCCGCAGGGAATTTAAAGTCCGTTGCAAATTGCGCATAAAAATGGACCAATCGGTGGAAACGGTGGTTCGCCGTGCCGACAGCGGCATGTCGGTGTATTTTCCGTCAACGAAATACGATCCGGACCAATGCCGCGAGCGGATCGACGGCTGTCTCGCGATGCGCTGCTTGCATCGTCCGGGGATCGATCCCAATTGCTTGAGATCGACGACGAAGGGATTGTTGCCATGGGATGGATCAGGGCGTTGGTTTTCGCGGCCGGACTGGCGATCGGCGCCGGGGCGGCCGAGGCGCAATGGTTCAGCGGCGGTGATGGCCGCAAGCCACCGGAGACGGCGGTCGAGATCCAGTTGTCGTTCGCCCCGGTGGTCAAGGCTGTGGCGCCGGCGGTGGTCAATGTCTACGCCAACCGCGCCGTGGCGCAGCGGCCGATGTCGCCGTTTTTCGACGATCCGTTGTTCCGGAAGTTTTTCGGCGAGGAATTCGGCGCCGGGCCGGCGCCGAGGGCGCGGATGGAATCGTCGCTCGGATCGGGGGTGATCGTCGACAAGTCGGGGATCATCGTCACCAATCACCACGTCGTCGCCAACGCCACCGACGTCAAGATCTCGCTCGCCGACAAGCGCGAGTTCGACTGCGACATCATCCTGAAGGATGAGCGCACCGATCTGGCGGTGTTGCGGGTGCGGGAGAAGGGCGTGTTCCCGGTCGCCCAGCTCGGCGATTCGGAGGCGCTGGAGGTGGGCGATCTGGTGCTGGCGATCGGCAACCCGTTCGGCGTCGGGCAGACGGTGACGCAGGGGATCGTCTCGGCGCTGGCGCGGACGCAGGTCGGGATTTCCGACTATCAGTTCTTCATCCAGACCGACGCGGCGATCAATCCGGGCAATTCCGGCGGCGCGCTCGTCGACATGAAGGGGCGGCTCGTCGGCATCAACACGGCGATCTTCTCGCGCTCGGGCGGGTCGATCGGCATCGGCTTCGCCATTCCGGTCAACATGGTCAAGGTGGTGATCGAATCCTCGCGCAGCGGCGGCGTGGTGCGCCGGCCGTGGCTCGGGGCCGATCTGCAGAAGGTGACGCCGGACATCGCCGATGGTTTGGGGCTCGATCGGCCGCGCGGCGCGCTGGTGGCGCAGATCGCCGAGTCGAGCCCGGCGGCGGCAGCGGGCTTGAGGACCGGCGACCTGATCCTGAGCGTCGACGGCGTGACGGTCGACGATCCGGATGCGGTCAACTACCGGCTGGCGACGCGGACGGTCGGGGGCAAGGTGGCGCTGATCATCCGCCGAGCCGGCAAGGACCGGTCGCTGGAACTGGCGCTGGCGGCGGCGCCGGAGACGGTGCCGCGCGACGAACGCAGCATCGACGGCTATTCCCCCTTCGGCGGGGCGCGGGTGATCAACCTGTCGCCGGCGGTGGCCGAGGAATTGCGGATTTCCGGCGGGGCGACCGGCGTCGCCGTCAAGGACGTGATTCCGGGATCGCCGGCCAACCGGGTAGGGTTGCAGAAGGGCGACGTGGTGGTCGAGGTCAATGGCGAGCGGATCGCCACGACGCGCGACCTCGACAAGGCGGCGCAAGCGGAGCCGGTCGTCTGGCGGATCGCCATCCAGCGCGACGGGCGGACAATGCGGATGGTGTTCCGGTGAGCGACCTTTTCGCCCCGCAGATGCCGGTGGGCATCGACGCGACGCGGCCGCTGGCGGACCGGTTGCGGCCGATGGTGCTTGCCGATGTGGTCGGGCAGGATCACCTCGTCGGGCCGAACGGCACGATCACGCGGATGCTGGAGACCGGCACGCTCGGCTCGCTGATCTTCTGGGGGCCGCCGGGCACGGGCAAGACGACGGTGGCGCGGCTGCTGGCGGCGCAGACCAATCTGCGGTTCGAGCAGGTGTCGGCGATCTTCACCGGCGTCGCCGACCTGAAGAAGGTGTTCGAGACGGCGCGGATGCGGCGGATGTCCGGGCAGTCGACGCTGTTGTTCGTCGACGAGATCCACCGCTTCAACCGGGCGCAGCTCGACAGCTTCCTGCCGGTGATGGAAGACGGCACGATCACGCTGATCGGGGCGACGACGGAGAACCCGTCGTTCGAACTCAACGCCGCCATGCTGTCGCGGGCGCATGTGCTGGTGTTCAAGGCGCTGGACGAGGGGGCGATCGGGCGGCTGCTGGAGCGGGCAGAGACGATCCTCGGCAAGGCGCTGCCGCTCGACGCGGAGGCGCGGGCGTCGCTGATCGGCATGGCCGACGGCGACGGGCGGTCGTCGCTGACGCTGGCGGAGGACGTCTGGCGGGCGGCGCGGCCGGGGGAAATGTTCACGCCGGCGATGCTGGGCGAGGTGTTGCAGCGGCGGGCGCCGATCTACGACAAGTCGGAGGACGGCCACTACAATCTGATCTCGGCGCTGCACAAGTCGGTGCGCGGGTCCGATCCCGACGCGGCGCTCTACTATTTCGCCCGCATGCTCGACGGCGGCGAGGATCCGCTGTTCATCGCCCGGCGGCTGGTGCGGATGGCGGTCGAGGATATCGGCCTGGCGGACCCGCAGGCGCTGGTGATCGCCAACACGGCGAAGGATGCCTATGACTTCCTCGGCTCGCCCGAGGGCGAGCTGGCGCTGGCGCAGGCGGTGGTCTATGTGGCGACCGCGCCGAAATCCAATGCTCTCTACACCGCCTACAAGGCGGCGGTGCGCACGGCCAAGGAAGCCGGCAGCCTGACGCCGCCGAAGATCATTCTCAACGCGCCGACCAAGCTGATGAAGGCGGAGGGCTACGGCACCGGCTATCTCTACGACCACGACCAGCCGGACGCGTTTTCGGGGCAGAACTATTTCCCGGACAAGCTCGGCCGGCAGACGTTCTACGAGCCGGTGGAGCGGGGCTTCGAGCGCGACCTCAAGAAGCGGCTGGACTACTGGGCGCGGTTGCGGCGCGAGCGCGGCGGCTGAGCGAGGGATCAGGCGTCGGACGTGTCGGCGGCACTCTGGGCGATGATCCAGTCGCGGAAGGCGACGAGCGGCGGGTGGTTGGCGCGGTCGGTCGGCCAGACGAGATAATAGGCGCCGGCGCTTTGCAGCGGCAGGTCGAGGGCCCTGACCAACTGGCCCGAGCGCAGCTCCTGCTCGAACAGGAACACCGGCAGCAGGGCGATGCCGAGGCCGGCGATGGCCGCCTGGGCGAGGGTGTAGAACTGATCGAACAGCATGCCGTGGACGCCGAGCGCGGGGGCGCCGAAGGCCGCCAGCCAGTGTTCCCAGGCATCGGGGCGGGAGGTGAGGTGCAACAGCGCCGCCTTGCGCAGGTCGACCGCCTCGGCAAAGCGGAACCGGTCGCGCAGCGCCGGGCTGCACACCGGCACGACGGTTTCGCGGCGCAGCAGCGTCATCTCGCCGCCGGTCCATTCCGGCGCGCCGAAATGAATGGCGGCATCAATCGGCTCCTGGCGGAAATCGAAGACCGACAGGCGGGTCACCATGTTGATGGTGACGCCGGGATTGGCGGCGAGGAAATCCGGCAGGCGCGGCGCCAGCCAGCGGGTGCCGAAGGTGGGCAGGATGGCGACGTTGAGCGTGCCGCCGAACGGGTTGGCGCGCAGGTTGAGCGAGGCGGTGGAGATCTTGCGCAGGGCGTCGCGGATCTCGCGGGCATAGGCCTCGCCGGCCGGCGTCAGGCGGATGGTTTGACGTTCGCGCAGGAACAGCACAACCTCGATCTGTTCCTCCAGCGCCTTGATCTGGCGGCTGACGGCGCTCTGGGTCAGGCTGAGCTCGCGCGCCGCCGCCGAGACGCTGCCGAGCCGGGCGGCGGCCTCGAATGCCGACAGGAGCGAAAGTGCCGGAAGGAAGCGCCGCGGACCCTGCATGTTATTCCCGTTGAGAATGACCTGTTGACCAAACATCGTTTGGCAACAGCCTGAGCGCAAGCGAAAACAGCTGCACCCATGCGGAAACCGAATGAGGGCGGGCCGATCCCGCCGCCATGTCCGGCGACCGCCGCAACAGGACGACGCGCGCATGCTCAACAATCCCCGCTCCCATGGGCTCTGGGAACAGTCGGCCCCGGCGGCACCGGCGACGGGCGCGCTCGACGCGGCGATCCGCGCGCATGTGGTGGTGATCGGGGCGGGCTATACGGGGCTGTCGACGGCGCTGCACCTGGCCGAGCGCGGCATCGGCGTGGTGGTGCTGGAGGCCAACGAGATCGGCTTCGGCGGTTCGGGACGCAATGTCGGGCTGGTCAATGCCGGCATGTGGGTGATGCCGGGCGACATGCCGGCGGCGCTGGGCGACGACTATGGCGAACGGCTGCTGGCGCTGCTTGGCGACGCGCCGAGGAACGTCTTCGGGCTGGTCGAGAAATACGGCATCGACTGCGAACTCGAGCGCGCGGGCACGATCCATTGCGCCGTCGGCCAGGCCGGCCTCGACGAGCTGAAGGAGCGGGCGGCACAGTGGGGGGCGCGCGGCGCGCCGGTGCGGCTGCTCGACGCGGCCGAGACGGCGGCGAAGGTCGGCAGCAGCGCCTATGCCGGGTCGATGCTCGACCTGCGGGCCGGGACGATCCAGCCGCTGGCCTATGCGCGCGGGCTGGCGCGGGCGGCGATCGGCGCCGGCGCGCATGTGTTCACCGGCTCGCCGGCGACGGCGGCGGAGCGCGTCGGCGGCGGCTGGAAGGTGTCGACGCCGAAGGGCTCGGTCACGGCCGACTGGGTGGTGGTCGCCACCAATGCCTATACCGCGACGCCGTGGCCGGAGATCCGGGCGGAGCTGGTGCATCTGCCCTATTTCAATTTCGCCACGCCGCCGTTGTCGGACAATCTGCGCCGCTCGATCCTGCCGAAGCGGCAGGGGGCGTGGGACACGCGCGAGGTGCTGTCATCGTTCCGGCTCGACCGGGCCGGCCGGCTGGTGTTCGGCAGCGTTGGCGCGCTGCGCGGCACCGGCATCGGCATCCATCGGGCCTGGGCGCGGCGGGCGATGCGCAAGCTGTTTCCGCAGATCGGCGATGTCGGCTTCGAAAGCGAGTGGTTCGGCATGATCGGGCTGACCGACACCAATCTGCCGAAGTTTCATCGGCTTGCCGACAATGTCATCGCGTTCTGCGGCTATAATGGCCGCGGCATCGCGCCGGGCACGACCTTCGGCCGGGTGCTGGCGGACCATGTTCGCGGCGCGATCGGCGAGGCCGACCTGCCGCTGCCGGTATCGACGCCGACGCCGGCGGGCTTGCGGCCGCTGAAGGAAGCCTATTACGAGGCCGGCGCCCAGATCGCGCATCTCGCCGACGCCCGGTTCTGATCCCGCTCCCCATCATCCCGTCCCCGTTTCCTCCCGCCGATAGAAAGACCGACACCATGACCAGCATCGTTGCCGCCACCGGCCTGAAGGACGAGACCCTGCGGTTGCTCGCGGCGCTCGGCGTCGCCAACTCGGCGTTCGACGGGGGCACGCTCGAGACGCGCAGCCCGATCAGCGGCGAGGCGCTGGTTGCCGTCGCCGAGGACAGCGCCGAGGCGGCGCTGGCGAAGATCGAGCGGGCGCATGCGGCGTTCCTCGCCTGGCGCAGCGTGCCGGCGCCGAAGCGCGGCGAGCTGGTGCGGCTGCTCGGCGAGGAGCTGCGCGCCGCCAAGGACGATCTCGGCCGGCTGGTGTCGATCGAGGTCGGCAAGGTGACGTCGGAGGGGCTCGGCGAAGTGCAGGAGATGATCGACATCTGCGATTTCGCCGTCGGCCTGTCGCGGCAGCTCTACGGCCTCACCATCGCCACCGAGCGCGGCGAGCACCGGATGATGGAGACCTGGCATCCGCTCGGCGTCACCGGCATCATCTCGGCGTTCAACTTCCCCGTGGCGGTGTGGTCGTGGAACGCGGCGCTGGCGCTGGTGTGCGGCAACAGCACGGTGTGGAAGCCGTCGGAGAAGACGCCGCTGACGGCGCTGGCCACCGATGCGCTGTTTGCCCGCGCCGTTGCCCGCTTCCGCGCCGAGGGCGGCACCGCGCCGGAGGGGCTGGCCGAGCTGATCGTCGGCGGCCGCGATCTCGGCGAGTTGCTGGTTGACCATCCGCGCGTGCCGCTGATCTCGGCGACCGGCTCGACGGTGATGGGGCGGGCCGTCGGCCCGCGCGTGGCGGCGCGGTTCGGCCGTTCGATCCTCGAACTCGGCGGCAACAACGCGGCGATCGTGGCGCCGAGCGCCGATCTCGACCTGACGCTGCGCGGCGTCGCCTTCGCGGCGATGGGCACGGCCGGGCAGCGCTGCACGACGCTGCGGCGGCTGTTCGTCCATGACAGCGTCTATGACGCGCTGGTGCCGCGGCTGAAGGCGGCCTACGGCTCGGTGAAGGTCGGCAATCCGCTGGAGGCGGGAACGCTGATCGGGCCGCTGATCGACAAGCGGGCCTTCGTCGCCATGCAGAAGGCGCTGGAGGCGGCGCTGCAGGAGGGCGGCACGGTTACCGGCGGCGAGCGCGTCGACGGGGCGGAGCAGCCGGACGCCTACTATGTTCGACCGGCGCTGGTGGAGATGCCGGCGCAATGCGGTCCGGTGCTGCACGAGACCTTCGCGCCGATCCTCTACGTGATGCGCTACAGCGATTTCGACGCGGTGCTGGCGCTGCACAACGACGTGCCGCAGGGCCTGTCGTCGTCGATCTTCACCAACGATTTGCGCGAGGCCGAGACCTTCCTGTCGGCGCGCGGCTCGGATTGCGGCATCGCCAATGTCAATATCGGCCCGTCGGGCGCCGAAATCGGCGGCGCGTTCGGCGGCGAGAAGGAAACCGGCGGCGGGCGCGAAAGCGGCTCCGACGCCTGGAAGGCCTACATGCGCCGCGCCACCAACACCATCAACTACGGCCGCACCCTGCCGCTGGCCCAGGGCGTCAAGTTCGACGTGGCGTGAGGGCGCGGGTGGGGGCCGGGTGGGGGGCCTTGAGCGCTTGGGAAACGATTTGCGCGAGCGGTGTTGTTGACCTGAAGACCTCTCCTCCTCGTCACTCCGGCCTGCGAGCCGGAGCCTAATCCACCTGGCTGCTTGCACCGTCACCGTGCCGTCCGTCGCCGTCGCTCCCACACCCATCGCCCGCGCGCTGCATCGGCGTGGATTGGGTTCCGGCTCGGGGGCCGGAATGACGGGTGGGGGAAGGTGGGAGGAGGCAACGGTCGTTGGGGGAGATGCCGGTTTTCGCGCTCGATTTCCTCCCCCTTTATGGGGGAGGTGGCGGCGAAGCCGCCGGTGGGGGTGGGGTGCCCGGAGCGAGGGCTGGAAGGCCTATATGCGCCGGACCACCAACACCATCAACGACGGCCGCACCCTGCCGCTGGCCCAGGGCGTCAAGTTCGACGAGGCGTCAGGGGCGGGCCGGGCTGGGGGGGCATCGGGCGCTTGGGGAACGATGCCGCGCGAGCGGTGTTGTTGACCTGAAGACCTCGCCTCCTCGTCACTCCGGCCTGCGAGCCGGAGCCTAATCCACTTGGCCGCTTGCCCCGTCACCGTGCCGTTCGTCGCCGTCACTTCCGCACCCATCGCCCGCGCGCTGCATCGGCGTGGATTGGGTTCCGGCTCGGGGGCCGGAATGACGGGTGGGGGAAGGTGGGAGGGGCTGACAGCATGTGGCAAGGGTGATTGCCGAGCGCCCGTCTGCTTCGCACATCTCCGGCAACAGGTTGACAAGGCGCGGTTTGGTCGGGCTTATCCAGCCGACGATTTCAAGCCATATCCGGATCAGACTCATGCTCGACAAGACCTATGACGCCGCTCAGATCGAGCCGCGGATCGCCGCCCGATGGGATGAAGCCCAGGCTTTCAAGGCCGGGGCCGGCAAGGTCGAGGGCGAGGCGCCGTTCTGCATTGTCATTCCGCCGCCGAACGTCACCGGCTCGCTGCACATGGGGCATGCGCTCAACAATACGCTGCAGGACATTCTCGTGCGGCTGATGCGGATGCGCGGGCGGGATGTGCTGTGGCAGCCGGGGCTCGACCATGCCGGCATCGCGACGCAGATGGTGGTCGAGCGGCAGATGATGGAGCGGCAGGAGCCGGGGCGGCGCGACATCGGCCGGGAGAAGTTCCTGGAAAAGGTGTGGTCGTGGAAGGCGGAATCCGGCGGCACCATCGTCAACCAGCTGAAGCGGCTCGGGGCCTCGTGCGACTGGTCGCGCGAGCGCTTCACCATGGACGAGGGCCTGTCGAAGGCGGTCGTCAAGGTGTTCGTCGAGCTCTACAAGCAGGGGCTGATCTACAAGGACAAGCGGCTGGTCAACTGGGACACCGTGTTCGAGACGGCGATTTCCGATCTCGAGGTGGAGAACCGCGAAGTCAACGGCCAGATGTGGCACTTCAAGTATCCGCTGGCCGGCGGCGAGACCTATGAGTATATCGAGCGCGACGCCGACGGAAACATCACGCTGCAGGAGACGCGCGACTACATCTCGATCGCGACGACCCGGCCGGAGACGATGCTGGGCGACGGCGCGGTGGCGGTGCATCCGGCGGACGAGCGCTATGCGCCGATCGTCGGCAAGCTCTGCGAGATCCCGGTGGGGCCGAAGGAGCACCGCCGCCTGATCCCGATCATCACCGATGAATATCCCGACCGGCATTTCGGCTCCGGCGCGGTGAAGATCACCGGCGCCCATGACGCCAACGACTATGGCGTGGCGCGGCGCTGCGGCATTCCGATGTATCGGCTGATGGACACGCGCGGCGCCATGCGCGCCGACGGGGCGCCCTATGCCGAGGAGGCGGAGAAGGCGCGCGCCATCGTCGCCAGCGGCGTGGCGCCGGACCCGGTGGCGGTCGACGCGATCAACCTGGTGCCGGACGTCTATCGCGGGCTCGATCGCTTCGCGGCGCGCGCCCGCGTCGTTGCCGACATCGACGCCGAAGGGCTGATGATCCGCATCGAGAACAAGAAGATCCAGCAGCCGTTCGGCGACCGGTCGAACACGGTGATCGAGCCGATGCTGACGGACCAGTGGTTCGCCAATGCCGAGGAGCTGGCGAAGCCCGCCATCGCCGCCGTGCGCGAGGGCCGCACCGCGTTCGTGCCGAAGCAGTGGGAGAACACCTATTATCAGTGGATGGAGAACATCCAGCCGTGGTGCGTGTCGCGGCAGCTGTGGTGGGGCCACCAGATCCCGGCCTGGTACGGGCCGGACGGCACGGTGTTCGTCGAGGCGAGCGAGGCGGAGGCGCAGGCTGCGGCCGATGCGCATTACGGCGCGCCGACGGCGCTGAAGCGCGACGAGGACGTGCTGGACACCTGGTTTTCGTCGGCGCTGTGGCCGTTCTCGACGCTGGGCTGGCCGGACAAGACGCCGGAACTGGCGCGCTACTACCAGACCGACGTGCTGGTCACCGGCTTCGACATCATCTTCTTCTGGGTCGCCCGGATGATCATGCTGTCCACCCACCTGACCGGGCAGATTCCGTTCAAGACCGTTTACGTGCACGGTCTGGTCCGCGATGGCCAGGGGCAGAAAATGTCCAAGTCCAAGGGCAACGTGCTCGATCCGCTGGACATCGTCGATGGCATCACCCTCGATGAACTGCTGACCAAGCGCACCAGCGGCATGATGCAACCCAAGCTGGCCGAGAAGATCGCCAAGCAGACCCGCGCCGAATTCCCCGAAGGCATCGCCAGCTACGGCACCGACGCCCTGCGCTTCACCTTCTGTTCCCTCGCGTCGACGGGCCGCGATATCAAGTTCGACATGGGCCGTGTCGAGGGTTACCGCAACTTCTGCAACAAGATCTGGAACGCCGCCAACTTCGTCTTCGAAAACACCGAGGGCAAGGACACCGGCGTCAATGGTGAGCCGGTCGAGCTTTCCTCGGTAGATCGCTGGATCATCTCCGCGCTGCAGCGCACCGAAGCCGAAGTGACCCGCCAGCTCGAGGCCTTCCGTTTCGACCTGGCCGCCCAGGCGCTCTACGAGTTCATCTGGGACGAGTACTGCGCCTGGTATCTGGAGCTGGTCAAACCGCTGCTGTGGGACGAGACCGCCAGCGTCGAACGCCAGCGCGGCACCCGTCGCACCCTGGTGCGCGTACTGGAAACCGCACTGCGCCTGGCCCACCCGTTCATGCCGTTCATCACCGAGGAAATCTGGCAGCGCGTCGCGCCGCTGGCCGGCAAGTCCGGGCCGACGCTGATGCTGCAGCCCTGGCCGGAATTCAACCCGGAGCGCATCGATGAAGCCGCTGAAGGCGATATCGAGTGGGTCAAGGCCTTCATGCTCGGCATTCGCCAGATCCGCGGCGAGATGAACATTTCCATGGCCAAGCGTATCG
>JAEULV010000010.1 GCA_016793065.1 Hyphomicrobiaceae bacterium | reverse complement strand
CAAACCACCGACACGACCGGGACGCTCAAGGCGACGTGCCTCTGCGGCGCGCAAATGAACCGCCAAGTCCGCACGACCGACATCGACACCGTCATGCCCGGAATCGCGGTTTGCCGTGTGCCCGTCCACGGGCTGTCAACGCCGCCTAAGGGAGCGATCCCGACTGCCCCTGAACAGTGACTTCAACGAGAGGACTGAAGCGATGTCGAAACCCAACCCGAAAAACGAACGCATCAAGCGCACCTATTTCCAGTATCTGAAGGAGGCCCAGCGTTACAGCGACGACACGGTTGATGCCGTTGCAAAGGCCCTCAATCGCTTCGAGGTCGTTAGCCAGTTCCGTGACTTCGCCCGCTTTCATCGCGAGCAGGCCGTGGCATTCAAGAAACGACTTGCCGAGCAGACGAACGAACGCACCGGGCTGCGGCTGAGCAAGGCGACCCTGAACAGCACCCTCAAGATCCTGCGCAGCTTTTTCCTCTGGCTGGCGGGGCAGCCGGGCTTCAAATCGCGCCTGCACTATTCGGACGCCGACTATTTCAACCTCTCCGAGAAAGATGTGGCGGTCGCCCGGGCCGTTCGCGGCTCCGCCTTCCCGGCGATGGACCAGACCCACCGCGTGCTGGCGGCCATGCCGGCGGCCACCGATATCGAGCGCCGCAACCGCGCGCTCATCGCGTTCTGCCTCCTGACCGGCGCCCGCGCTGATGCCCTGGCCACCGTCCGCCTGAAGCATGTCGATCTGGATCAGGGCATGCTGATGAACGACGCCCGCGACATGCGCACCAAGGCGTCAAAGACCTTCCCGACCTGGTTCTTCCCGGTCGGCGGCGAGGCGCGCGAGATCGTCAACGAATGGATCGCCTACCTCCGCACCTCGCTCAACTGGACCGACGCCGACCCCCTGTTCCCGGCGACCAAAGTCGCGGTCGGAGCCGTGTCGCGCCGCTTTGAGGCGGCGGGCCTGACCCGCGACTGCTGGTCCAACACCACCCCGATCCGCCAGATCTTCAAGGCGGCATTTGAGAAAGTCGGCCTCCCCTATTTCAACCCGCACTCGATCAGAAAGACCCTCGGCCAACTTGGCGAGCAGCTCTGCCGCACGCCGGAGGAGTTCAAGGCCTGGTCGCAGAACCTCGGCCACAGCGGCGTCCTGGTCACCCTGACCAGCTACGGCGAAGTTGCCCAAAGCCGCCAGTCCGAGATCATCCGCGACCTAATGCGCGGCGAAACCAGCGCCGACGACATGACGACCGAAGACCTCTTCCGCGAACTTCAAAAGCGTCTAGGCCGAAAGTAAGAACGGCCGATGCTCGCTAGCCAGCTTCCTAAATTGCCGATAGGCAAACGGGTAGCGTGGCGGAGTTCGATTCATGTCAATGCTAGTCGGAGGTGTGTCGGACAAGCTCGGCAACGGATACGAAGCACAGTGGACGTTGCTAGAAGCCCTGAACGTGCTGCAGGCGCGCGCCGATGAGATCCGAACAGAACCCTTTAACGAACATGCTGCGGGACTAGAGTTCCGGGTTAATGCGAACGGCAGGAAGTATTGGCATCAGTGTAAGCGCCGGGTGGCCTCCGGCAGCTGGACAATGCGGGCATTGGATTCCGAAGGAGTTTTGCGAGCTTTTGCAGGGAAACTAATCGATCCGTCGAATAACTGCGTATTCGTTTCGTCAGACCCCGCAGCATCGCTCAAATCCCTCGTCGAAAAGGCCCGGTTGGCGGAATCCGCAGTCTCTTACTTAGAGGGCATATCGGGTTCAGATCGGCGCGAGCGGAAGGTGCTTTTAGAAAGCTGGGCGATTGACCCAGATACAGAGTTGGATTGGCTCAAGCGATGCCGTGTCGAGATAGTGTCGGAAGACACGATGAACCAGCAGTTCGAATCGCGAGCGTCGCTCCTTTTCGAAGCGGATGTAGCCGTCGCTCGTATGCGAGACGAGCTAAACCAATACGAGCGGCTCTAACTGGACTACACCGCTACCGGCTTGAAGTGTGGGCACAAATGTGGGCTTGCCCACTGGGCGAACCCACTTAATCATTCAAAATCAAATAGATAGGTCAGAAAATCTGGCGGACAGGGTGAGATTCGAACTCACGGAGAGCTTTCACCCTCGCCGCATTTCGAGTGCGGTACCTTAAACCACTCGGCCACCTGTCCGCGGCCCGTTCGAGGATGAGGTCCCCGGCGGAAGGCGCGTCACATAGCCGAACGTCGCGGCGGCATCAACACCGCTTTTCGCTCCTATTCCGCCGTCAACCGCGCCGCCGTGAAACGCGCGCCCGGCCCCTGCGCGAGCTGCTTGGCGAGATAAGGGCCTGCCGTCCGCATCACGCTGTCCAGCGCATAGCTCGCATTGATCGCGAGCACGCCGGAGCCGGCCATGCCCGGCGAGGCCGCCGGGTCGCGCACATAGAGCTCATAGGTCGTCGCGTCCTTCATGCCCGCCGCCACCACGTCGGCGTGGAGTGCGTTCGCCGCCGCGCGGTCCTTCAGCGGATACCAGACGAGATAGACGCCGACGGGAAATCGCTTCCATGCCTCGCGAAGCGCCTTTGCGAGGTCGGCGAACTCGGTGGTCTTCTCGAAAGGCGGGTCGATCAGAACAAGGCCGCGCCGCTCCGGCGGCGGCAGCAGCGCCTTCACGGCGGCGTAGCCATCTCCGGCACGGACCCGGGCGCCGGGGAAGGGATATAGGGTCTCGGCGAGGATTTCGGCCTCTTTAGGGTGGAGATCGCAGGCGATCAGCCGGTCCTGCGGCCGTAATTTTCGCGCCAGAAGCAGGGGCGATCCCGGATAGGCGGTGAGTCCGCCGCCCTGATTCTCGGCACGAAGGGCGTCGAGGTAGGGTTTCAGCGCCTCCGGCACCTCTGCGGCACCCAGAATTCGGCCGATTCCGTGTCGATATTCCCCGGATTTCTGCGCTTCCGGCGAGGCGAGGTCATACCGGCCGGGGCCGGCGTGGGTGTCTAGGATGAAGAGGGGTTTGTCCTTGGTTTGCAGGTAGTTGATGAGCGTCATGAGCGCGACGTGCTTGAGGACGTCGGCGTGATTTCCGGCGTGGAACCCGTGTCGGTAATTCATGGGCCGAAAAATACTTTCAAAATCAGTGCCTTAGAACAATGACGGGGAATTAATGGTGAAGTCATTTTGAGGCAATGGTGCGCTCCCTATCTTCATAAGCGTCACGGAGCCCACAGCACCGGACAGCAGACTGGACGGTCGGGCCGTCCTGCACCAGAGGGAGCCCCGACCCTCGCAGGACCGCCCCGCCGTCACCGGCTCCCCCCGCCGGGTCTGTTAAATGAATACGGGGCCGGTGCCATCCCCCTCGTGCACCGGCCCCGTTTCATTTTGGGCGCACAGCCGCCGAAATCCTGAGAGATAAAGCCTTAAGCCGACTCTGTTTTCCTTGACAGGCGGGGGCCCCGGCGTCTATCTGCCCGCCTCCCGGCGGACCTCCCTGAGGCCTTGGGCCGCGCGCATGCGTGGGCCGCCGATCCATTATTCAAGCGGATGCGCCGATGGCGCGCCGGCTTATCGAGGCGGTTTGACGATGTATGCGGTGATCAAGACGGGCGGCAAGCAGTACAAGGTCGCCCCGGGCGAGGTCGTGAAGGTTGAGCTCCTGAAGGGCGACGCCGGCACGAAGGTGCAGTTCGGCGAAGTGCTGCTGTTCGGCAATGGCGAAGGCGTGTCGAAGGTCGGCGTGCCGTTCCTCTCGGGCGCGTCGGTGGAAGGCGAGATCGTCGACCACGGCCGCAACGACAAGATCCTGGTCGTGAAGAAGAAGCGCCGCCAGAACTACCGCCGCAAGAACGGCCACCGTCAGCACTTCACGCGCGTGAAGATCCTGTCGATCGCCGCCTAAAGAGATACGAGATTAGGAGAGCACCATGGCTCACAAGAAAGCAGGCGGTTCATCCCGCAACGGTCGTGACTCGGCGGGCCAGCGCCTTGGCGTGAAGCTGTTCGGCGGCCAGATCGCCGTCCCGGGCAACATCATCCTGCGTCAGCGCGGCACGCGTTGGCACGCCGGTAATGGCGTCGGCATGGGCACGGACCACACCCTTTACGCCCTCAATGAAGGCGCCGTGACGTTCAAGAAGGGCTGGAAAGACCGCCAGTTCGTCTCGATTACCCCGGTAGCCAAAGAAGCGGCTGAATAAGGCGCGTTCCATATAGGGGCCGCCGGACTAGGGCGGCCCGTCACGCGAGGGAGATGGTCCGCCATCTCCCTTTTGTTTTGCCCTCGCGCCACCAGACGTCCTTGGGGGACATGTCATGAGCGCCGTTGCAACGAAGTCCGTCACCTTCCCGCCCCAGCCGGCCTACGATGCCGGCACGCTGGCGCTCAAAGGCCCGCGCGTCACATTGCGCCGCCCGCTGAAATCGGACGCTGATGATGTGTTCAAGGGCATGAACGATATCGAGGTGGTGAAAAACCTCAGCCGCGCGCCCTGGCCCTACATGATGCATGATGCGGTGAGCTGGCTGGACGGCATAGAAAACGCCGGGCCTGAGCGCACCGCCTACCCTTTCGCCATTGTAACTGGCGGGCGGCAGGTCGGGACGGTAGGCATCTCCAACCACGGCGAGACGGTCGAGCTGGGTTACTGGATCGGCCGCGATGCGTGGGGCCGTGGTTTCGCCACGGAGGCTGCGCGACTTGCCGTCGGCTTCGCCTTCACCCATCTCGATCTCGAGGAACTTGAAGCCGGTCATTTCGTTGACAACGCGGCGTCTGGCCGCGTGTTGGAAAAGCTCGGCTTCGCCTACACACAAACCGTCGCAAGGTTTTCAAAGGCCCGCGATTGCGACGTCGACTGCCGCATGATGATCCTGCCCCGGACGCGATTCGCGGCAGGCCAGAACGACAGCGAAGGAGGAACGGACCATGGCGGTTGAATATGCCCCGAGACCCCTACCCGTCGCCGGAAACCTGGCGACGAAACGCCTTGTGCTGCGCCCGTTCCGTCTGAGCGACGGACCGGCCGTGGAGCGCATGGCCGGCGACTTCGACGTCGCCAAGATGCTGGACGTCGTCCCCTATCCCTATCCGGAAGGGGCCGCCGCCAAGTGGATCGCGACACATGACGATGCGCGCGCCGCCAATCAGGAATGGCCGTTCGCCATCGAGAAGGATGGCGAGCTCACCGGCTGTGTCGGCCTCAACCGCGAAAGCGATGGGCTGCTGCATCTGGGCTATTGGGTCGGCCAGCCCTATTGGGGTAACGGCATCGCGACGGAAGCGGCCCGCGCGGCGCTCGCCTTCGCGTTCGACGAGCTGGGTGAGGCCGAGGTGAAGTCGGGCCACTATGCCGACAACCACACGTCAGGCCGCGTGATGACGAAGCTCGGCTTCCGCTACGCCAAGGAGAGTATGCGCTTCTCCAAGGCGCGCGGACATGCCGTGCGCTTCCTGGATACGCGCCTGAAGCGCGAGAATTTCAGGAGATAGGCTGAACGGCGGCGGCGGTCCGGGATGGGGCCGCCGCCTTTGCCGTGCTAGACCGCGCCCATGAAGTTCCTCGATCAGACCAAGATTTATGTGAAGGCCGGCGACGGCGGAAACGGCGCCGTGTCGTTCCGTCGCGAGAAGTTCATCGAGTATGGCGGCCCGGACGGCGGTGATGGCGGCAAGGGCGGCGATGTCTGGATCGAGGCCGTCGACAATCTGAACACGCTCATCGACTACCGCTACCAGCAGCATTTCCGTGCCGGGCGCGGCACAAATGGCATGGGCCGCCAGCGTTCCGGCCCCGGCGGCGCCGACATCACGCTGAAAGTCCCTGTCGGCACCGAAGTGCTGGACGAGGACGGCGAGACGCAGCTCCACGACTTCACCTATGCCGGTGAGAAGATCCTGTTCCTGCGCGGCGGCAATGGCGGCTTCGGCAATGCGACGTTCAAATCCTCGACCAATCGCGCACCCCGTCACGCCAATCCCGGCCAGACGAACGAGGAGCGCACGATCTGGCTGCGCCTGAAGCTGATCGCCGACGCCGGCCTTGTCGGCCTGCCGAACGCCGGCAAGTCGACCTTCCTCGCCGCCACCAGCGCCGCGAAGCCCAAGATCGCCGACTATCCCTTCACGACACTGGCGCCGCAGCTGGGCGTCGTCGCCATCGACGGCGCGGAGTTCGTGCTGGCCGACCTGCCCGGCCTCATCAAGGGCGCGCATGACGGCGTCGGCCTGGGCGACCGCTTCCTTGGCCATATCGAGCGTTGCCGCGTCGTGCTGCATCTCATCGACGGCACCGAGAGCGCCATCGTGAAAGCCTACCGCACCATCCGCCGCGAGCTGGAGCTCTATGGCCAGGGCCTCGCCGAGAAGCCGGAGATCATCGGCCTCAACAAGATCGATGCGCTCACCCCTGCCGAGGTGAAGAAGAAGATCGCCGCGCTGGAGAAGGCGAGCGGCGCAAAGGTCTTCGCGCTCTCCGGCGCAACCGGCGATGGCGTGAAGACCGTGCTGCGCGACATGGCGAAGCGCATCGGTGTTGCGACCCGCGCCGAAGAGGCGGCGGCCGAACCAGCCGCGCCCTGGCGCCCATGAGCGCCCGGCCTTGAGTGCCCGGCTTTCAGACGCGCGCCGCATCGTCATCAAGATCGGCTCGTCGACCCTCGTCTCGCCTGAAGGCGAGCCGAAACGCGCCTGGCTGGCCGGCCTTGCCGCCGACATCGCCGATCTGAAAACGCGCGGCGCCGAGGTGATCGTCGTCTCCTCCGGCGCGATTGCACTGGGGCGCCGCCGTCTGAAGCTCGCCGCAGGCGCGCTGCGTCTGGAAGAGGCGCAGGCCGCCGCCAGCGTCGGCCAGATCGCACTCGCCGAAGCCTGGACGGAAGCGCTCGCCGCCAAGGGCCTGACCGCCGCGCAAATTCTGCTGACTCTCGACGACACCGAGGAACGCCGCCGCTATCTCAACGCCCGCGCGACCATCGGCGCACTGCTGGGCCTCAGCGCCGTGCCTGTGATCAACGAGAACGACACGGTCGCCACCGCCGAAATCCGCTTCGGCGACAATGACCGCCTCGCCGCGCGCGTGGCGGCGATGACCGGCGCGGACTGCCTGATCCTGCTCTCCGACATTGACGGGCTCTACACCGACAACCCGGTGAAAAACGCCGAGGCGAAATTCCTGCCCGAGATCGCCGAGATCACGCCCGAGATCGAAGCCATGGCCGGACGGCCCGGCAGCGACATGGGCTCGGGCGGCATGATCACCAAGCTTCTGGCCGCCAAGATCGCGACCGCTGCCGGATGCCACATGGCGATCGCGTTGGGGCAGATCGACCGCCCGCTCACCGCGCTCGCACAAGGCGGCCGCGCCACCTGGGTGCTGGCGAAATCGAACCCCGCAGCGGCGCGCAAGCAATGGATTCTGGGCGCGCTGAAACCGGCCGGCAGCCTCACCATCGATGCAGGCGCGGAAGGTGCCCTGCGCAGCGGCAAGAGCCTGCTGCCCATCGGCGTCACCGCCGTCACCGGCAATTTCGAGCGCGGCGATGCGGTGATTGTACGCGGGGCTTCCGGCGCGGAGATCGCGCGCGGCCTCGTCGCCTATGAGGCTGACGAGGCCCGCCGCCTGATCGGCCGCCGCTCCGGTGAATTCGGGGCCGTGCTCGGTTATCCCGGCCGCGCCGCGATGATCCACCGCGACGATCTTGTGGTGCTATAGTCGCCCCATGAACGCGCCGGCCAACATCACCGAGACGGCCGCCCTGATGGCGGAGATGGGCAAGCGCGCCCGCGCCGCCGCGTCAGCACTGACGGCGGCGACGGCTGAGCAACGCACGGCGGCGCTGCACGCCATCGCCGAAGCAATCCGTGCCGCGGCGCCCGACATTCTGAAAGCCAACGCCGCCGACATGGCGCGGGCGAGCGATCTCAGCGGCGCGATGCGCGACCGGCTATTGCTGAATGAGGCGCGCGTCGCGGCGATGGCCGACGGCGTTGCCGCCATTGCTGCCATTTCCGATCCGCTGGGTGCCGTGATCGCGGAATGGGAGCAGCCCAACGGCTTGAAATTCGCGCGCGTGCGCGTGCCGATCGGCGTCATCGGCATCGTCTATGAGAGCCGCCCCAATGTGACCGCGGATGCGGGGGCGCTGACGCTGCGCTCCGGCAATGCCGTGATCCTGCGCGGCGGGTCTGAGAGCCTTGAATCAAGCCGCGCCATCCATGCCGCGATGATCGCCGGACTGAAAGCAGCGGGCCTGTCCGAAGACGCGATCCAGCTTGTGCCGACATCCGACCGCGCCGCCGTCGGCGCGATGCTGGCCGGCCTGAACGGCGCCATCGACGTGATGATCCCGCGCGGCGGCAAGAGCCTCGTCGCCCGCGTGCAGGCCGAGGCGCGTGTGCCGGTGCTGAGCCACCTTGAGGGCCTCAACACCACCTATATCCACGCCGCCGCCGACGAAGCGAAGGCGCGGGCCATCGTGCTGAATGCCAAGCTGCGCCGCACCGGCGTCTGCGGCGCGACCGAGACACTGTTGATCGACGAAGCCGCACTGACGACGACGGGCCGCGCGGTGATCGCCGATCTGCTGAACGCCGGATGCGCGGTGCGCGGCGACAGGGCCGTGCAGGCGCTGGATGAACGCGTGACGGCGGCGGCGGACGATGATTTCCGCACCGAGTTTCTGGACAGCATCATCGCGGTGAAAGCGGTGTCAGGCCCGGATGAAGCCATCGCCCATATCGCGGCGCAGGGCACACAGCACACCGATGCCATCCTGACCGAGGATTCAGGCGTGGCGGAGGAATTCCTCGCCCGCGTCGACAGCGCCATCGTGCTGTGGAACGCCTCGACCCAGTTCGCCGATGGCGGCGAGTTCGGCTTCGGCGCCGAGATCGGCATCGCGACCGGAAAGCTGCACGCGCGCGGGCCCGTGGGTGCGGCGGAGCTGACGACTTACAAGACCGTCGTGCGCGGCACCGGCCAGACGCGGCCTTAGGACGCCTTGCACTCCGCTTTCAGGCGCGCCTCGATGCCCTGCATCGTCTCGCCGAATTCCCGCATGCGCTTCTGCATCGCCTCGGGGTCGTTCACATCAAGCCCGGCATCCTTCATCGCCTGGAGCCGCTCCTCGGTCGTCATCGACTCGCCCTCTGTGGCCGCCATGAGCAGGGATTTGAGGTCTTCCGGCAGCGCGGCGTCGAGCAGATCAGCCGCGCAGGCGCAGTCGAGCTTGCCATAGCGCCCGAGCTGCCCACCCTTTGCCTCGCAGTTGGCGGCGAGTTTCGCCTTGAAGCCACTGTCGCCGCAGGCCGCAAGGGCGAGGGCAAGGGACAGAAATGCGGCGAAGCGTGAATGGCGCATAGAGCTGTGTCCTTTCGGAAATGCCGACAGACGCTAAGGCCCACAGATTGAGGCTTGTTTGACAAATCCGCGTCACTGCGCCACCCATGCGGGCGTAATCTCCATTTCGAGCATAAAGCCACCCACCCGATGCCCCGCCTTCTCACGCGCGCCGCCGCGCCGCCGCAGCGGCTGCGCGTGGGATTGTTCGGCGGGTCGTTCAACCCGCCGCATGAGGGCCATCGCCATGCGAGCCTGATCGCGCTGCGCCGGCTGAACCTCGACGCCGTGTGGTGGCTGGTGACGCCGGGCAATCCGCTGAAGGATCCGCGCGGCCTCGCCCCGCTGGCGCAGCGTCTGAAGGCGGCGGTCGATATCGAGAACCATCCGCGCATCCATGTGACGACGCTGGAAAGCGAACTCGGCACACGCTTCACCGCCGATACGCTGCGCGTTTTGAACGAGCGGTTCCCGGCGATCAATTTCGTCTGGATCATGGGCGCGGACAACCTCGCCAGCATCCACAAATGGCGCGACTGGCAGACGATCTTCCGCACCATGCCGATCGTCGTGGTGGCGCGCCCGGGCTATGCCATGAAGGCCCTCGCCTCGCCCGCCGCCAAACTGTTCGCAGCTTCACGGCTCGATCCCGACGACGCCGAGCTGCTGCCCTTCATGGCGCCCCCGGCCTGGACCTATCTCGACGAGCGGCTCGACCCGACCTCGTCCACCGCCATTCGCGCGCGCGGCCTTTGGCCCGTGGGCGGGGCGTGATACCCTGAACGCCATTGTTTCACCCGCAAGGATGCCTGCCCTGACCGCCAAGAAAACGCCTGCCGCCGCGAAAGCCGCCGCCAAGAAGAAAGCCGCGCCCAAGGCCGGCACGACCAAGACCGCCGAACGCAAGGCCAAGCGCGCCGCCAAGGCCGCCGCTGAACCCAAGGCAGAGGCGGCGCCCAAGGTTAAGGCTGCGAAGAAGACGGCGGGTCCGCGTCCGTTCGAGAAGCTCCTGAAGACGGTTCTCGCCCAGCTCGACGACGACAAGGCCGAAGAGATCGTCTCGATCGATCTGGAGGGCCGCGCCGACTATGCCGACGTGATGGTGGTCGCCTCCGGCCGCTCGGCGCGTCATGTCGCCTCGATCGCCGATCACCTGGCCGAGAAGGTGAAGGCCGAAGGCTATGGCCGGGCTGTCGTCGAGGGCGAAAAGACCGGCGACTGGGCCATCGTCGATTGCGGCGACGTGATCGTCCATGTCTTCCGCCCGGAAGTCCGCAGCTTCTACGACCTGGAAGCGATGTGGAACGCCGGGGCCGAACACCGCGCCCAGGCCGGCTGAGGCGTTGAAGTTTCTGCTGCTCGCGGGCGGCCGCGCCGCCTCGGCCCCCGAAACGGCGGCGGCGGCGGATTACCTCAAGCGCGCCAGCCTTGCGGGCAGGAAAATCGGGCTCAAAGAGGCCGGGCTCGTCGAAATCGACGAGCGCAAGGCGAACTGGCTGGAGGCCGTTCCCAAAGGCGGGGTGCTGGCGGCGCTGGACGAGCGAGGTACGAACGCCTCCTCGGCGGAACTTGCCTCTTGGCTGAGGAAGCATCTCGACAGCGGAATTCCGGCCCTGGCGCTGGCCATCGGAGCGGCGGACGGCCTGCCCGCCCCGGTCAAGGCCGCGGCGCGCGAGACTTTCGCCTTCGGGCGGGCGACCTGGCCGCATATGATGGTCCGGGTGATGGCCGCCGAGCAGATTTACCGGGCGGTCACTATCCTCACCGACCATCCCTATCACCGGGTTTGAGGCGAAGCGCCTTCGAGGAACCGGGGTGACACGTTGCCGCCCCATTCCTAGGTATTGTTCGAGCCCATCATTTCAGAGTCGCCATGACCGCCGCCCGCCGCCCCCGCCCCATCGTGCTCGCCATCCTGGATGGCTGGGGCCATAGCGAACGCCGCGAGGACAACGCCCTCGTTGCGGCGGATATTCCGAATTACCGCCGCATGCTGGCCGAAGGGCCGTGGAGCTTCCTCGCCACCAGCGGCCCCTCGGTCGGCCTGCCGCCGGGCCAGATGGGCAATTCCGAAGTCGGCCACATGAATATCGGCGGCGGCCGCATCGTGCTGCAGGAGCTGGACCGCATCGGCAACGCCATCGCCGACGGAACGCTCGCGAAAAACCCCGTGCTGAGCGACGTCATCGCAAAAACCAAAGCGGCGGGTGGCGCACTGCACATTCTGGGGCTGCTCTCGCCGGGCGGTGTGCACAGCCATCAGGATCACATCGTCGCGCTGGCGAAGGCCGGGGCGGCGGCTGGCCTGAAGGTCTGGCTGCATCCCTTCTTCGACGGCCGCGACGTGCCACCGAAAAGCGCGCTGGAATTCCTGCCCGAAGTGCGCGCCGCGCTGGCCGGAATCGATGGTGTCGCATTCGGAACGGCCGGTGGCCGCTTCTATGCCATGGACCGCGACAAGCGCTGGGAGCGCGTGTCGCTCGCCTATGACGCGATGGTCGAGGCGAAAGGGCCGCACTTCGCGACGCCCGAAGCCGCAGTCGAAGCCGCCTATGCTGAGGACATCACCGACGAATTCGTCCTGCCCGCGGTGATCGATGGCTACACGGGCATGAAGGATGGCGACGGCGTCATCATGGCGAATTTCCGCGCCGATCGCGCCCGCCAGATCATGACCGCGCTGATCGATCCGGTGTTCGACGGCTTTGCACGCAGCCGCGTCGTCGCCTTCGCGGCGAAGGCCGGTGTCGCCGAGTACTCGAAAGCCATCGCCAGCCTGATGCCGTCTCTCTACGCGCCGGAAGATGTGCCGAATGCGCTGGGAGAAGTGCTGTCGCAGGCGGGCCTGAAACAGCTCCGCATCGCGGAGACCGAAAAGTACGCGCACGTCACCTTCTTCTTCAACGGCGGGCGCGAGACGGTGTTCGAGGGCGAGGAGCGGATCCTCATCCCCTCGCCGAAGGTCAAGACCTACGATTTGAAGCCCGAGATGAGCGCGTTCGAGATGACCGATGCGCTGGTCGACGCGATCGGTACGGGCAAGTTCGACGTCATCGTCGTCAACTACGCCAACCCCGACATGGTCGGCCATTCCGGCATTCTCAGCGCCGCCGTGAAGGCGGTGGAAGCGGTGGATCTCTGCCTTGGGCGTCTGCGCGAGGCGGTGGAGAAGGCGGGCGGTCTGATGCTCGTCACTGCCGATCACGGCAATGTCGAGCAGATGAAGGATCCCGTCACCGGCGAGCCGCACACCGCGCACACGACCTTCGACGTGCCGCTGGTGATGGTGAACGCAAAGACGCTGGCGAAGCCGGTCGCGCTCGCCAAGGGCAAGCTCGCCGACATCGCGCCGACGGTGCTGGAGCTGATGGGCCTGCCCAAGCCCGCCGAGATGACCGGCCATTCGCTGCTGAAAGATGCGGAGGCGATACGCGGTGCGGCTTAGCGGCGTCCTCGCGCTTGCGCTTCTGATATGCAGCCCGGTGCTGGCCGAAGAGGCCGCACCTGCGCGCACGCCCGAAGAGCTGAAGCGCCTGCAGGACGAGATCGCCGCGACGGCGCGCCGCCGCGCCGCCGACGATGCCGAGCGCAAGATGCTTTCGGCTGAGTTGCAGACGCTCCGCACGGAGTCGGCGGAGCTCGCGAGCGAAGTGCAGACGCTCGAGGCCGATCTGACCCAGACCGAAGCGCGCATTGCTGAACTGAGCGGCCGCGACGCCGAAATCACCGCCGCGCTCGACCAGCGCCGCGACCGCATCGCGCCGCTTCTGGGCGCGCTGCAGCGTCTGCGCCGCGATCCCCCGCCCGCCCTCGCCGTCTCGCCGGATGACGCGGCCGCTGCCGCGCGCGGGGCGATGATGATCGCTGCGATCGCCGCAAAACTGGAGACCGAGGCGACGGCGCTGGCCGCCGACCTTTCGGAACTCAGCCGCACGCGCGCCAGCCTCACTGCCGAGCGCGATACCGCGAAGCTGCGCCAGGCCGAAATCGAGCAGCGCAATGCGGAACTCGCCGGCCTCATCGAGCGCCGCCAGGCGACCGTCACGCGCCTCGCCGACGGCGTTCTCAACGCCGATACGGAAATCGCGCAGCTTGAGGCGCGCACGGCCGATATGACGGAACTGATGGCCTGGCTTGAGGAAAACGAACCGGGTTCCAGCACCCCCGCCGCCGAGGCTGCCGACGGGCCGGTGCAGGTCGGGGTCAGCCGCGCCGCCTTTTCGGGCACCAAGGGCCGCCTTCGCTGGCCAGCCGCCGGGACGCTCGCCGCCGCCTATGGCGAGACGGGCGACAACGGCCGGGCGACGCAGGGCATCAAGCTGGCGGTGCGCAGTGACGCGCAGATCACGGCGCCGGCGGATGGCGAAATCGTGTTTGCCGGGCCGTTTCAGGGTTATGGCCGCCTATTGATCCTTAATCCCGGCGAGGGCTACTTTGTTCTCATTGGCGGATTGGCGAAGCTTGAAGCGGCGGAGGGCCAGCACGTGCTGGCCGGTGAGCCGCTGGGACGCGGACCGGCCGCCGGAGAGACCGGCAAGGCGTCGATCTATATCGAGCTTCGCCGCAATGGCGTGCCGGTGGACCCGGTGAAATGGTTCGAGCCTGCGGGCGCGAACGGATGAGCGAGTTGCGTTCGGGGTGCGTTTCACCCCGGTTCGAAGACGAGGCGTAGCCAGATGAAGAGCACCTTTCTCGCCGGACTGATGGGCATGACCGCAGGCGTCGCCGCGACGGCGCTGATGGTCAATTTCGGCCATGTCGAGGCGAGCTCCGAGACCTATCGCCAGCTCAACCTGTTCGGCGACGTATTCGAGCGTGTGCGCGCCAACTATGTCCGTGAAGTCGAAGACGCGGACCTCGTGAAGTTTGCCATCAACGGCATGCTGACCTCGCTCGATCCGCATTCGAGCTACATGGACGCCAAGGACTTCACCGACATGCAGGTGCAGACCCGCGGCGAGTTCGGCGGCGTCGGCATCGAGGTCACCATCGAGAACGACTTCGTGAAGGTCATCGCGCCGATCGACGACACGCCGGCCGCGCGCGCCGGGATCAAGGCGGGCGATTTCATCACCCATATCGACGGCATGCAGATCCGCGGCTTCACGCTGAACCAGGCGGTGGAAAAGATGCGCGGCGCGGTCGGCACCGAGGTGAATCTCACCATCGCGCGCCCCGGCGCTGACAAGCCGCTCGACTTCAAGCTGCAGCGCGCGCTGGTGCGGGTCGACAGCGTGAAGTACCGCGTCGAAGGCGGCGATATCGGTTACATCCGCATTTCGTCGTTCAACGAACAGACCGAGAGCGGCGTCGCGGCGGCCTTCGCGGCGATCAACAAGGAAGCCGGCGGCAACCTGAAGGGTTACGTCCTCGACCTCCGCAACAATCCCGGCGGCCTGCTCGACCAGTCGATCTCGGTCTCCGATGCCTTCCTCGATCGCGGCGAGATCGTCTCGACCCGCGGCCGCGATCCGCAGGACGTCCAGCGCTACACCGCGCGTTCAGGTGACGACACGAACGGCAAGCCGGTTGTCGTGCTGGTGAACGGCGGGTCGGCCTCGGCGAGCGAAATCGTCGCCGGTGCGCTGCAGGACCAGGGCCGCGCGACCGTCATCGGCACGCTGTCCTTCGGCAAGGGCTCGGTGCAGACGATCATTCCGCTGGGTTCGGGCGAAGGCGCGCTGCGCCTCACCACCGCCAAGTACTACACGCCGTCGGGCCGTTCGATTCAGGCCCACGGCATCGAGCCGGATTGGGAAATCCACATGAAGCCCAAGGACTCGGACGAGGAGAAGGAAATCGAAAGCCGCCGCCGCTCCGAGGCGAGCCTGCCCGGCCATCTCGACGGCGAGGAAGCCGACGGCCCGGCCGAGCCGCGCACGCTCGGCGTCGTGTATCCGGCCGCCGGCGACAAGACCGAAGATTTCCAGCTCGACTACGCGCTGAAATTCGTGCGCAACGGCATGAAGCCGCTGGGCATCGAACAGAAGAAAGTGGTCGCCGCCGCCCCCGAGGCGCCGGCCGATCCGCTGGCGCCCACGGCCCCGGCCAACCCGCAATAAGCGGCGGTCCCACGCCAAGCCTTTTGACGGGCGGCGCTCACCAGGCGCCGCCCGTTCGCTATTAACCTCCGTAAACCCGCCGTTAACCGCGCTCACGCGATGGTCCGGCCATGGCCGTTTCGGCGATCCTGAAGGGCGTGCGTGTGCCACGCCTGAACCTGCGCACGCGCCCGATGACGGCGCGGGCCCGCATTTCTGCGCTCTCCTGGGCGGTCGCCGTTATCGCGCTCGTCGCTGTGGCCGCGTCCAGCCTCAATGGCGGGAAGGCTGGCGCCAGCGCCTTCGTCACGACCGGCACGGCCCACGCATCCGAAACCGCGCCCGAGATCGAAACCGTACGCCCGCTCGCCGATCCCGCCACGTATCGCCGCGCCGCACCGGCAGCCGATGGACGCCCGCGCGTCGCCGTGATCGTGCGCGGTCTGGGCCTTTCGGCGCGCATCACGGGTGGGGCGATTGCCGATCTGCCGCCAGACGTCACGCTGGCGCTCAGCGCCTATGGCCGCGACCTGCAGAAGGACGCCGACGCCGCCCGTGCCGACGGCCATGAAGTGTTCCTGGACGTGCCGGTTGAACCGCAGGGCTATCCCGCCAACGATGCCGGGCCGCAGGCGCTGCTGACCTCGCTTTCGGCGGCGGAGAACGCGCAGCGCCTGGAATGGTCGATGGCGCGCTTCACCGGCTTTCCGGGTCTCGTCTTCGCCCCCGGCAGCCCGGCGCTGGAAAGCGCCGAGACGATGGCGCCGCTCTTCGACAAGGCAGGCCCCGGCGGCCTCGTCTGGGCGCATGCTGGCGCCAAGGGATTTGACGGCGCGCGCGTCGAGACAGCCGCCGCCGCTGTCACCTTGCCGGCAAGCGCCTCGGCAGCCGATGCCGACGCAGCGTTCGAGCGGCTGAACGCATTGGCGCGCAAATCCGGCGCAGCGCTGATCATCGTCACACCTGCGCCGACGACGCTTACCCGGCTGAAGATCTGGATCGGCGCACTGGAGAATGAGGGCATTGTCCTCGTCCCGGCCAGCGCGCTCGCCGTCGCGCCCGCGTCGTGAGCAAGGACAAGACAAACCTGCCCTACCGCCCCTGCGTCGGCGTCATGCTGACGGACGGCAAAGGCGGCGTGTTCGTCGGCAGCCGTATCGACCGCGAGGCGGGCGAAGCCTGGCAGATGCCGCAGGGCGGTATCGACAAGGGCGAGGATCTGGAAGAGGCGGCACGCCGTGAGCTCTTCGAAGAGACCGGCATTCGGTCCATCGAGATCATTGCCGAGAGCAAGGACTGGCTGAACTACGACCTGCCGCCCGAGCTGCTCGGCAAGGCGTTGAAGGGCAAGTATCGCGGCCAGACGCAGAAATGGTTTCTGGCGCGCTTCACGGGCAAGGAAAGCGAGATCCGCCTCGACCTGCACGAGCCTGAGTTTGAAGCCTGGCGCTGGGCCCCGGTGGACGACCTGCCGAAGCTGATCGTCCCCTTCAAGAAGGCGCTGTACGAAGCGCTGGTTGCCGAGTTCGGCAGCCGCGTTAAGGCGCTCGCGAAGCCTTAGGCCGCGCGTGCGAGCGGCACGCCGCCACGGTTGGCGGCGCGCGCCTCGGCCTTCATGGCGTGGCGGTTCTTGAACTTCACCGCCGTCCAGATCAGCTTGGCCGCACCGCGCGCAACCCAGCTGCGCGGCTTCATGCCGATGGCGATCGCGACCATGCCGATGGCGCGCTGCAGATGCTGCGGGCGCCATACGCGCAGCAGACGCGTCTCATAAGCCTTCGCGCAGGCCTTGCGGTCATACGGGTCGATCCCGATGCGCTCGATCGGCGTGTTGGCGCAGTAATAGGCATAGGCGAGTTCGTCGTCCTCGGCCTCGCCGAGACGGCCGGCGGCGATCTTCAGCTTGCGCCAGAACGACAGCTCCGGCTGCGCCTGCTGCAGATCATAGAACAGCTTCCAGTGGCGCATCTCGTCGCCCGCGATATGTGAGACGATCTGCTTCAGCACCGGTTCGACCGTCGCGTCGCGCAGGGCCGAGTAATACGAGGTGGTACCGGATTCGACGACACAGCGGGCGATCAGCTCGCCGCGCGGCGACCCGCGCACCGACCCGTCCGCACCATCGAAATGAGGCGGCTGGTAGCCGGCGCGGAATGCCGCAAAGGTCTTCTCGAAATCGAAGGTCGGATCGGCGAGCTTCACCCAGCGGGCGAGTGCGTCACCGTGCTGAGTCTCCTCGCGGCCCCACTGCTCGAAGGTCTGGTGCAGTGCGGCATCGTCCGGAAAGACGGCCTTCAGATAGCCGACATAGTCAGGCGCATTGTATTCCACGACCGAGGCGGCCTTCACCGCCATCAGTATGTTCTGATCGACTTTGCTCGGATCGAACCGCTCCCACGCGATGTCGTCGAGCGTCCAGCCCGCTTTCGTCATGTGGCACTTCCTTGCACCGCTCGTTGGCGGCCACCCCAATTGCGCGGGACCCTGCCACAAAATGACAGGCGTTTGAAGCCCGCATAAGTTAACGCGGACCCCAATTCCTTAGTTCCGGGAAGGGGTTAGAGGTTAACGGCGCCTAGTTCAGAAGGGCGCGGACCTGGCGGAGCTGGTCCAGCGCTTCAGACGCGCGATTCCGGGCTTTTTCGTCCCGGGCGTCGGCAACGTCTTCCTCGAGATTCTTGATCCGGCCGTCGAGATCGGCGGCGCTCAGATCCTCAAACGGCATCGCCTCTTCGGCCAGCAGCGTCAGCCCGGCCGGGGTGACCTCGGCCAGACCGCCGCGCACGAAAATGCGCATGTCGCCGTCCTCGCTGCCCTTCACCTCGACGAGGCCCGTGCGGACGATCGAGATGAGCGGGGCGTGGCCGGCGAGCACGCCGAAATCGCCTTCGACGCCCGGCACCACCACCTGCTCGGCATGGGCCGAGTAGAGCAGCTTCTCAGGGCTGACGAGATCGAACTGGAACTTCTCGGCCATAGGGCGTGATCCTTAGGCGGCTTCGGCGGCCAGCTTCTCGGCCTTCTTCACGGCGTCTTCGATCGTGCCGACCATGTAGAACGCCTGCTCCGGCAGGTGGTCGTAGTCGCCGCGGCAAACCGCGTCGAACGAACGGACCGTGTCCTCGATCGAGACCAACACGCCCGGGAAGCCGGTGAACACTTCGGCGACGTGGAAGGGCTGCGACAGGAAGCGCTGGATCTTGCGCGCGCGGGCAACGGTCAGCTTGTCCTCTTCCGACAGCTCGTCCATGCCCAGAATGGCGATGATGTCCTGCAGCGACTTGTACTTCTGCAGGATCTGCTGGACCTGGCGGGCAACGCGGTAGTGCTCTTCACCGACGATCCGCGGGTCGAGCATGCGCGAGGTGGAGTCGAGCGGGTCCACGGCCGGGAAGATGCCCAGCGCCGCGATGTCGCGGTTCAGCGTGGTGGTCGCGTCAAGGTGGGCGAACGAGGTGGCCGGCGCGGGGTCGGTCAAGTCGTCGGCCGGCACGTAAATCGCCTGCACCGAGGTGATCGAGCCCTTCGAGGTGGTGGTGATGCGCTCCTGCATCGCGCCCATGTCGGTCGCGAGCGTCGGCTGGTAACCCACGGCCGAGGGAATACGGCCGAGCAGCGCCGACAGCTCCGAACCCGCCTGCGTGAAGCGGAAGATGTTGTCGACGAAGAACAGCACGTCCTGGCCTTCGTCGCGGAATTCCTCGGCGACGGTGAGGCCGGTGAGCGCCACGCGGGCGCGGGCGCCCGGCGGCTCGTTCATCTGGCCGAACACGAAGGCGCACTTCGAACCTTCGCCGCCGCCATGCTTGTTCACGCCCGACTCGATCATCTCGTGATAGAGGTCGTTGCCTTCGCGGGTGCGCTCGCCGACGCCGGCGAACACCGAATAGCCGCCGTGGGCCTTCGCGATGTTGTTGATCAGCTCCTGGATGAGCACGGTCTTGCCGACGCCCGCGCCGCCGAAGAGGCCGATCTTGCCGCCCTTGGCGTACGGCGCCAGCAAATCGACGACCTTGATGCCGGTGACGAGGATCTGGGCTTCGGTCGACTGCTCGGTGAACTTCGGCGCTTCGGCATGGATCGGACGGCGCTTTTCGGCTTTGACCGGGCCGGCCTCGTCGATCGGCTCGCCGATCACCGACATGATGCGGCCGAGCGTCGCCGGGCCGACCGGCACGGTGATCGCGTTGCCGGTGTCCGTCACTTCCTGACCGCGCACCAGACCTTCGGTCGAGTCCATCGCGATGGTGCGGACGGTCGATTCGCCAAGATGTTGGGCGACTTCAAGGACGAGGCGGTTGCCGCCGTTCATCGTCTCCAGCGAGTTCAGAATGGCCGGCAGATGCCCGTCGAACTGAACGTCGACGACGGCGCCGATGACCTGGGAAATACGTCCGGTGACGTTGGTGCTCATTGTTTCGTCCTCAATTTCTCTAAAGCGCTTCCGCGCCCGAGATGATCTCGATCAGTTCCTTGGTGATCATCGCCTGACGGGTCCGGTTGTACTGGATCGTCAGCTTGTCGATCACGTCGCCCGCATTGCGCGTGGCGTTGTCCATGGCCGTCATTTGCGCGCCGAAGAACGACGCGGCGTTCTCCAGCATCGCGCGGAAGATCTGCACCGCGACGTTGCGCGGCAGCAGATCGGCGAGAATTTCGGTCTCGTCCGGCTCGTAGGTGTAGATCGCGCCCTTCAGATCGACCGAAGGCGCGCCTTCGGCCTGCTTCACTTCGGCCGGGATCAGGCGCTGCATGGTCGGGATCTGCGCGATCACCGACTGGAAGCGCGAATAGAAGATGGTGGCGACGTCGAACTCGCCCGCCTCGTACATGTCGAGGACGCGGGTCGCGATCTCATGGGCGGTTGCGAAACCGACCGCTTTCACGCCGCCCAGCTCGATCGTGTCGATGATGTTCTTGCCATAGTCGCGGCGCAGGGCGTCGCGGCCCTTGCGGCCGATGGCGAGGATTTTCACCTGCTTGCCTTCGGCCGTCAGCCTGGCGATGTGCTGGCGCGCCATCTTGGAGATGTTGGCGTTGAAGCCGCCCGCGAGGCCGCGATCGGACGTCGCGACGATCACCAGGTGAACGTCATCGCGTCCCGTGCCGGCCAGCAGCCTCGGCGCGCCGGGGTTGCCGGCCATCGAGGCGCCGAGATTGGCGAGCACGCGCTCCATGCGCTCGGCGAACGGACGCGCGTTCACGGCCGCTTCCTGCGCCCGGCGCAGCTTGGAGGCCGCCACCAGGTTCAGCGCCTTGGTGATCTTTCGCGTCGATTTCACCGACGCGATGCGCACCCGGAAGGATTTCAAGCTCGGCATGGCCGATCAGCCCTTTGCCGATTTACGAGAACGACTTCACAAGACCGTCGAGGATCGAACGCAGCTTGCCCTGCGTCTCGTCGCTCAGCGCGCCGGTCGTGCGGATCGTGTCGAGCACATCCTTGTGCTGCGAACGCATCAGGCCGAGCAGCTCTGCCTCAAAGCGGCCGATATCCGAAACCTTGAGGCCGTCGAGATAGCCCTTGGTGCCGGCAAAGATCGAAACGACCTGCTCTTCCACCACCATCGGCGCGTACTGCGGCTGCTTCAGCAGCTCGGTCAGGCGCGCGCCGCGGGCCAGCGTCTTCTGCGTCGCGGCGTCGAGGTCCGAACCGAACTGGGCGAACGCCGCGAGTTCGCGATACTGCGCCAGTTCCAGCTTGATCGAGCCGGCGACGGCCTTCATCGCCTTGGTCTGCGCGGCAGAGCCCACGCGCGACACCGAGATACCGACGTTCAGCGCCGGGCGGATACCCTGGTAGAAGAGTTCGGTCTCAAGGAAGATCTGGCCGTCGGTGATCGAAATCACGTTGGTCGGAATGTAGGCCGACACGTCGCCGGCCTGCGTTTCGATGACGGGGAGCGCGGTCAGCGAGCCCTTGCCGGCATCGTCGCCCATCTTGGCGGCGCGCTCCAGAAGACGCGAGTGCAGGTAGAACACGTCGCCGGGATAGGCTTCGCGGCCCGGCGGGCGGCGCAGCAGCAGCGACATCTGGCGGTAGGAGACCGCCTGCTTGGAAAGATCGTCGTACACGATGACGGCGTGCATGCCGTTGTCGCGGAAGAACTCGCCCATCGCGCAGCCCGTGTAGGGGGCGAGGAACTGCAGCGGCGCCGGGTCCGACGCCGTCGCGGCGACGACGAGCGAGTATTCGAGCGCGCCGTAGTCGGCGAGCGTCTTGACGATGCGCGCGACGGTCGAACGCTTCTGGCCGACGGCGACATAGACGCAATAGAGCTTCTGGCTCTCGTCATTGCCTTCGTTGAGCGGTTTCTGGTTCAGAATCGTGTCAAGCGCGATCGCGGTCTTGCCGGTCTGGCGGTCGCCGATGATCAGCTCGCGCTGGCCACGGCCGATCGGGATCAGCGCGTCGACGGCCTTGAGGCCGGTCGACATCGGCTCGTGCACCGACTTGCGCGGGATGATGCCCGGCGCCTTGACGTCGACGCGGGCGCGCTTGTCGGCGGCGATCGGGCCCTTGCCGTCGATCGGGTTGCCGAGCGCGTCGACGACGCGGCCCAGGAGACCCTTGCCGACCGGCACGTCCACGATGGCGCCGGTGCGCTTGACCGTGTCGCCTTCCTTGATGTCACGGTCGGAGCCAAAGATCACGACGCCGACATTGTCGGTTTCGAGATTCAGCGCCATGCCGCGAATTCCGCCCGGGAATTCGACCATCTCGCCGGCCTGGACCTTGTCAAGGCCATAGACGCGGGCGATGCCGTCACCGACGGACAGAACCTGGCCGACTTCGGAGACCTGAGCCTCCTGGCCGAAGTTCTTGATTTGCTCCTTGAGGATGGCGGAAATTTCCGCGGCCCGGATATCCATTAGCGGACCTCTTTCAGTGCGACCTTGAGGGTGGCGAGTTTGGTTTTCAGCGAAGCGTCGATCATGCGGGAGCCGATCTTGACGATCAGGCCACCGATCAACGAGGCATCGACCTTGGTTTCGACGATGACATCCTTGCCGCCCGCGGCACCCGAAAGGGCATCCTTCAGGGCGGCAACATGTTCAGGCTTCAGGGCTTCGGCCGAGGTGACCTCGGCGCGCGTCTCGCCGCGATGGGCGGCAAGCAGGACGCGGTAGCCCTTGATCATGTCCGGCACGGAGAACAGCCGGCGATTCTTGGCGGCGACCTTCACGAGATTGGCGGCGAGGCCACCAATGCCGGTCTTGTCGAGCACAGCCGTGATCGCCCGGACCTGTTCGTCCGAGGTAAACACCGGGGAGCGAACCAGACGGCCGAGATCATCGCTGCCAGCGATGACGCCTTCGAGCGCGTCGAGATCGGCGGAAACCGCGTCGAGGGCTCCGCCCTCCAACGCTAGTTCGAATAGGGCGCTCGCGTAGCGTTGCGCGACACCCGACACGATGGAGTTCGTATCAGTCACCGGATCCCAACTCACGTGGCTTCGACCCGCGTATGCAACGTGCATCCGTAGGTCGTTGAAAAAATTCGTTTTTTGTAATTCGTTCGTCGGCTGTCTTAAGGCCGTTCCCCGAATGTCGGCGGTGCTCTAGCACAGGCTTTGGGGGTGCGCAACCGCTCCAACCGGAACCTTCGTCGCAATTGGCCGGCCGGCGCCGGCGCCAAATCGGTTCTATTTGTCGGGGCGGCGAGCGGGGAAAAAGTGGCGGAATTGCGATAAGTGCTTTCGGGCCAATGGATTGCGTTGCCGACGCGGGAGGGCTTTCGCGGTCACAAAAAGCTCTGGGGGTCGATGTCGACATGCAGGCGGCGACCCCCCTGTTCCTTAGGTGTAGCCGCCAGCCAGCGGGTGAGATAGGCCTGCATGTCGGCGGCGCGCGGGGCTTTCAGCAGCATGCGGAATCGGTGACGGCCGCGGATGACGGCGATCGGTGCCTCGACCGGGCCGTAGAGGGTGAAGTCAGGATCGGCGGGGGCATTGGCGGCGACGGCGCGGGCGAAGGCGTGGGCGGCGTCGCGGGTGTCGGCCGAGACGACGAGCGCGGCGAGCCGGCCGTAGGGCGGCAGGCCGGCGAGGCGGCGTTCCTGCAGTTCGTGGGCATAAAAGCCGTCGCGGTCGCCGGCGACGATCGCCTTGATCACCGGGTGGTCGGGCGCGTGGGTCTGCAGCAGGCCGCGTCCCTCGCCGGAGAAGCGGCCGGCGCGGCCGGTGACCTGGGCGAGCATCTGGAAGGTGCGCTCGGCGGCGCGCGGATCGCCGTTGGCGAGGCCGAGATCGGCGTCGACGACGCCGACGAGGGCGAGACCGGGGAAGTTGTGGCCCTTGGCGACGAGCTGGGTGCCGATGATGAGATCGACCTCGCCCCTGGCGATGGATTCGAGCTCCAGCCGCAGCCGGGCGGTGCCGCCGGGGGTGTCGGAGGACAGCACGAGGGTGCGGCGGCCGGCGAAGCGTTCGGCGACCTCCTCGGCGATGCGCTCGACGCCAGGGCCGCAGGCGACGAGGCTGTCGAGATCGCCGCAGGCCGGGCAGGATTGCGGCGTGCGGATCGAATGGCCGCAGCAATGGCACATCAACACGCCGCGAAAGCGGTGCTCGACCATCCAGGTGGTGCATTGCGGGCATTGGAAGCGATGGCCGCAGGAGCGGCACAGTGTGAGCGGCGCGTAGCCGCGCCGGTTGAGGAACAGCAGCGCCTGTTCGCCGCGATCGAGGGTCTTGTCGACCTCCTCGCACAGCAGCGGCGATAGGAAGCGGCCGAATTCGGGCTTGTGGCGGCGCAGGTCGACGGTCGAGAGGCGGGGCAGGCGGGCGTCGCCGGCGCGCTCCGACAGCGTGACCTCGGCATAGCGGCCGGCAAGGGCATTGGCCTTGGTCTCGATGGAGGGCGTGGCGGAGGCGAGAATGACCGGAAAACCGCCGATATGGCCGCGCACCACCGCCATGTCGCGGGCATTGTAGGGCACCCGGTCTTCCTGCTTGTAGGCGGTGTCGTGTTCCTCGTCGACGACGATGAGGCCGAGATCGCGGAAGGGCAGGAACAGCGAGGACCGGGCACCGACGACGACCTGGACGTCGCCATTGGCCAAGCCGCGCCAGAGGCGGGCGCGCTGGCGCGGGGCGACATCGGAATGCCACTCGCCGGGGCGGGCGCCGAAGCGGGCCTCGAAGCGGGCGAGGACGGCGCCGGTCAGGGCGATTTCCGGCATCATCACCACGGCCTGCCGGCCCTGGCGCAGGGTGGCGGCGATCGCCTCGAAGAAGGTCTCGGTCTTGCCGGAGCCGGTGACGCCGTCGAGCAGGGTGACGGCATAGCGGCGCGCCTCGATGGCGGCGACGAGATGGTCGGCGGCGATGGTCTGTTCGGCGTTGAGGGCGGCGGGGCAATAGTCCGGTTCGGGGCGGGCGACGGCAGCGGGGGGCGGCAGCATCGCCGCCTCGAGCGTGCCGGCGCCGATCAGTCCGTCGATGACCGAGGAGGAGACGCCGGCGGAGGCGGCGAGCCCGGATTTCGACCAGGCGAAGCCTTCGTCGATCAGTTGCAACACGCGCTGGCGGGCGGTGGTCAGCCGTTCGGGCGCGGCGCCGGCGCGGCGGACGCCGGGAATTGACGGCTCGGGATCGAGCGCCTCGGGGGCGCGCAGCACCATGCGCAGCACCTGGCCGCGCGGCGCGAGGTAGTAATGGGCGACCCAGTCGACGAAGCGGCGCAGGTCGGGGCCGATCGGCGGGCAATCGTAGACGCGGATGATGTCGCGCAGGCGGTTGTCGCCGACCGAGCCGTCGGGCATGCCGTCCCAGACGACGCCGATCACCTGGCGGGGACCGAATGGCACATGCACGATCGCGCCGGGCGCGACGGTCATGTCGGCCGGAACCCGGTAGGAAAACGGTCCTTCAAGCGCCACCGGCACCAGCACCGGCACGACTGCACGGGCCACGGGGCCTCCACGATTCGGGGTCGTCGGCGGCGAGCATAGCAGGCGGCGGGGGGCGAGCGGGAGGAGCGGCGCGACGGCGGCGAAGAGCCTTCCCGGATCGGGGCGGGAAGGCTCTTAACCCGGCCTTCAGCGGCAGCGTCGACACTTGCCCGACAAGCCGGAGCGAGCGAGACGCGCGTGCCGGGTTCGGACCGGGCGCCATGGCGGCGACCTGACCTCCGGCGAAAGGACAATCCATCGATGAATGCCGCCGCGCCGATCCTGATTGCCGCGCCCGATCTCGCGGCCGCGGTCGCCGACTGGCTGCGGCATCTGGCGAGCGAGCGGCGCTATTCGCCGCGAACGATCGAGGCCTATGGCCGCGACGGCCGGCAGTTCCTGTCGTTCCTGACGCTGCATCTGGCGCAACCGCCGACGATCGCCGATCTCGGCAGGCTGCGGCCGGCGGACCTGCGGTCGTTCATGGCGCGGCGGCGCAATGCCGGGCTTGAGGCGCGCTCGCTCGGGCGGGAGCTGGCGGGCATCCGCTCGCTGGTGCGGTTCCTGGAGCGGCGGGGCGAGTTGAACGGGGCGGCGTTCTCGGCGGTGCGCTCGCCCAAGGCGCCGCGCGGGCTGCCGAAGCCGGTGGATGTCGGCGCGGCGTTGCGGCTGACCGATGCCGACGAGAGCCTGGCGGAGGAGCCGTGGATCGCGGCGCGGGATGCCGCCGTGCTGGCTCTGCTCTATGGCTGCGGCCTGCGCATCGGCGAGGCGTTGCGGTTGACGCGGGCCGAGGCGCCGACCGGCGAGGTCGAGGCGCTGCGCGTCATCGGCAAGGGCAATAAGGAACGGGTGGTGCCGGTGTTGCCGGCGGTGCGGGCGGCGGTCGAGACCTATATCCGCCAGTGCCCCTGGCGGCTCGCGCCGGACGATGCGCTGTTTCGCGGCGCCAAGGGCGGGCCGCTCAGTCCGCGCCTGATCCAGCTGGCGATGGAGCGGCTGCGCGGGGCGCTGGGGCTGCCGGACACGGCGACGCCACATGCGCTGCGCCATTCCTTCGCCACCCACCTGCTGGCCGCCGGAGGCGATCTGCGCACCATCCAGGAATTGCTTGGTCATGCCAGCCTGTCGACGACGCAGGTCTATACGGCGGTCGACACGACCCGGCTGATGGAGATCTATGCCCGGGCGCATCCCCGGGCCTGAGAGCGGCGCCGGCGGCGTTCGCGATCGGCGGGAACGCCGCGCCGGCCGGGGTCAGCCCTGGGTGCAGGAGAGGCGGGAGACGAAGACGTTGGGGCGGCCGTATTCGACCAGCATGCGCGAGCAGGAATAGCCGGCGAGGTATTCCGGGCGGATGGCGCGCTTGACTTCGATGCAGTCGATCGCGGCGAGCCGGCCGTTGGCGAGCTTCTGGAAATAGTGGCGGTCATCGCAGGACGCGATCGCGCGGTAGGGAACCTTGACCGGCTTGCGGCGCTCGAAGACAGCGACGTAGCGATCGTTGATCGCCGAGTCGGCGCCATTGCCGCCGTTGCTGGTATTGGAGGGCGAGGGGTTCGAACCGCGCGAATGGTTGGCCTTGGACTGGGCAAGGGCCGGGGCGGCGAGCACCGACAGGGTGGCAAGGGTGATGGCGACGGTGGCAATCGACTTGCGGAACATTGGCGTAACTCCTTGATAATGCGGGTTTGGAGGCAATCGGTTCCGGGTTGCTGGCAAGCGACCCGTCATGCCCGTTGGTCGCGGTCGCGGCGGCGCCGGTTCAATGGATTTGAAAGATTTGTGGCGCGGGCCGAATGTCGGGCCGACCGGGGCTTGCACCAAAGTCCGATGGGGCATTTGCACCAAAGAACGAGGGTCAGACCGGGCGGCTTTGCTCAGGATCAAGCGCGCGATGTTCGGCGTGCCTAGACTGCGGCACCAAGGGAGACGGAGCCATGAGGGCATGGGTCGGCGCCTCGCCTGGAACCGTGGTCTGGCGCGTGGCGCAACGGACAGGTCGGGTGGCGGGCAGGGTCGGGCAAGACCGGCCAGCCGACCGGACCGGCCGTCGAAGCCTTCGCCAACCAAACACAATCCGGGGCCGGACGGGAATTTCCAGGACCGGGCTCATCAAGGACGAAACGCCATGACCAGCTTCAAGACCACCCTTGCCCTCGCGGCGGTTCTCACCCTTGGCGGGGTCGCGGCGGTGGCCGCCGCCAATGACGAGCAGATCAAGGCCGAGGCCGGCAAGGTGGTGTTCGACCACAAGTGCCACGTCTGCCACGACGCCAAGAAGACCTCGACCTATGGCCCGAGCCTCGTCGGCGTCTATGGCCGCAAGGCCGGCACCTTGCCGAACTACGCCTATTCGGATGCGATGAAGGCGGCGGGCTTCGTCTGGACGGAAGAGACGCTGCGCGCCTGGATGGCCAACAACACCGGCGTTGTCCCGGGCACCCGCATGCGCCATGTCGGCGTCACCGATCCGGCCGAGCAGGACTTCATCATCGCCTATCTGCGCGCGCTGAAGAAGTGAGCGGGGCGGACTGAAACCGATTTCGATACGGGCAAGGACAAGGGCATGGCGGCCGGGGCGACCCGGCCGCCATTGTCGTGCTGGCGCGCCTGCGTCATGCCCGAGGCCGAAGGCGCCGACGCGCCCGGCCTCCGGGGACACGCGAATTTCTCATCCGCGCCGGGGCCATGGGAAATTCGCGTCGGGACTACAGTCGGCCATTTTCAATGCCCGTCCGGATCAGGTGGCGGACTCGATGCGGCCGTCGCGCAGGGAGACCATGCGGTCGAAGCGGTCGAAGATCTTCTCGTCATGGGTGACGACGAGGACGGCGGCGGACTGTTCGACGGCGACCTGGCGCAGCAGGTCCATGACGACGCGGGCGCGCTCGGAATCGAGGGCGGCGGTCGGCTCGTCGGCGAGGATGATGCGCGGCCGGTTGGCCAGCGCCCGGGCGATGGCGACGCGCTGGGCCTCGCCGCCGGAGAGGCGCGACGGCATGGCGTCGGCGCGCTTGCCGACCTGGAGGTAGTCGAGCAGTTCACGGGCACGCTTGCGGGCGGCGGTGCGCTCGGTGCCGGCGAGCGTCATCGCCAGGGCGACGTTGTCGACGGCATCGAGGAACGGCAGCAGATTGTGGAACTGGAAGATGAAGCCGATCCGCTCGCGCCGCAGCCGCCGCAGGTCGGAGATGCGGTAGGATCCATCCCAGATCGCCTCGCCGTCGATCTCGAAGCGGCCGGAATCGGGGGCGAGGATGCAGGCGACGACGTTGAGCAAGGTCGACTTGCCGCTGCCGGAGGGGCCTTTGAGGCCGACCACCTCGCCGGCGCCGACGCTGAGCGAGACGTTGTCGAGGGCGCGCACGACGGTGTCGCCGGTGCCGAAGGTCTTGCTGATATTGGCGAGATCAACCAATGGCTTGGACATGGTCAGCCTCCCAGAGCCTGTTGCGGGTCGATGCGCAGCGCGGCGCGGATCGACAGAAGACTGCCGAGAATGCAGATGCCGGTGGTGACCAATGCCATGAAGGCGATCTCCTCTGGCCCGAGTTCGACGGTGCGCGGGAAGCCGTCGCGGACGAGGAAGACGAGGGCGACGCCGGAGACGAAACCGGTGCCGCCGAGGATCAGCGCCTGCTGCAGCACGAGGCCGATGATGGTGCCATCGGTGGCGCCGATCAGCTTGAGGGTGGCGATCTCGCGCAGCTTGTCCATGGTCATGGTGTAGATGATCAGCGCGATGATCACGGCGGAGACGAACAGCAGTACCACGGTGAAGATGCCGAGCTGGACGCGGGCGCGGTTGACGACGGAGCGGGTCAGGAGATCCGATTGCTCGGCGTCGGTGAGGGCCGACAGGTGCTTCCAGCGGGTGGTGAGGGTCGCGACCTTGTCGGCGTCGGCGCCATCGGCGAGGCGGGCGATGACGGCGTTGACAGTGTCGGTGCCGCCGGAGCCGCCGCCGGCGGCGATGGCGCGGCGGGCGGCGGGCGGGGCGAGCTGGAACTGGATCGCCTGGCTGTCCTTCAGGGACATGAAGATCAGCGGATCACCGCCGGAGGCGACGAGGCCGCGCGTGGTGCCGACGACGGTGTAGAGGTCGTTGCCGATGCCGATGGTGGAGCCGAGCGGCAGGCGGGCGCGGGCGTCGGCGATGATCTCGTAGCGGCTGCCGCCGAGCAGGCGGCCGGCCTCGACGGCTTGCGGGCCGCCCGGGCGGCCGGGCTCGAAGCCGATGATCTGGACGCGCAGCGGGCCACGGGTGGAGGCGGCCTCGACGGTCTGCAGGGTGATGCCGCCGGAGGCGACGACGCCGGGCAGGCGGGCGACGATCTCGCGGACATCGCCGGGGATGCGGGAGCTTTCGGCGAAGGGGCCGCGGGTGCCGGATTCGACCACCCAGAGGTCGGCGCGCATGGAGCGCGACAGGGCGAGCGCTTCGGAGACGACGCCCTGATAAATGCCGACCATGGCGAGTGCGACGCCCATCAGCAGCCCCAGGCCGACGCTGGTCATCAGGAAGCGGGCGAGGTTGTGCCGGATATCGGCGAGGGCGAGGTTCATTTCGTCCCCCCGACCTTGGCCGGACGGCCGGCGGCGAAGCCGGGGCCGACCAGGGTCGCGACCGGCAGGTCGGCGGGCAGGGCTTCGGTGAGGGCGAGGCGGGCGTCGAGGGTGCGGGCGGCGAAGCGGACGCGGCGCTGCTCGAGGACGCCGTCGGCGACGACCCACACCGAACCGGCGACGCCGTCGAAGCCGTGGACGGCGGCTTCCGGGATCAGGCGGGCGCTGGCGAGGCGGCCGGTTTCGATCACCACCTCGACCTGCTCGCCGAGAACCATGGCCGGCGGGCACTGGTCGCAGGAGACGTAGACGCGGCGTTCCTCGGTGACGCGGTCGCTTTCCAGGCCGATGCGCATCACTTTGCCGGCGAAGGGCTGACCGGGGCGGGAGCGCAGGGTGATGCGGGCGGGCTGGCCGATGGCGATGTCGCCGGCGCGGCCCTCGTCGACATAGGACAGCACCCAGATCGAGGCGGGATCGACGAGGGTGAACACCGCCTCGCCGGAATTGAGGGCGGCGCCGAGCTCGCGCTTGCGGGCGACGACGACGGCGTCGAACGGGGCGACGAGCTTGTGCTTGGCCAGCGTTGTCTGCTCGGCCAGCAGGTTCGCCCTGGCGTCGGCATGGGCGGCGCGGGCGACCTCGACATCGGCGCGGCTGACATTGCGCTCGGCGGCGGCGGTCACCGCCTCGGTCTCGGCCAGTTCGGCCTGCTCGATGCTGCCGGCGGAGCGCTCGGCTAGCTCGCGGCGGCGCTTGGCGGTCGATTCCTTCTGGGCGAGCAGGGCGTCGGCGCGGGCGCGCTGGGCCTCGGCGCGCAGCATTACCGCCTCGGACGAGCGCAGCACGGCCTCGGCCTTGGCGACGCGGGCATCCTGGGAGGCGGTGTTGAGCCGGGCGAGCACCTTGCCGGCGGCGACCTTGTCGCCATGGTCGGCGTCGACCGCGACCAGCATGCCGCCGGTCTCGAAGCCGACATTCGACAGGATGCGCGCCTCGACGGTGCCGAGGCCGAAGACCTCGATCGGGACGTCGCGCTCGATCGAGGCGACCGGCACGGCGAGCGGACGCTTGGACGAATACCACCAGAAGCCGCCGGCTCCGAGGGCGAGGAGAACTCCCCCGATGACGATGGTGCGCATACGAGGCATGGGAGGCTCCTGTCGATTGGATCGGGTGGCGGCGGCGTATCGACCGCAACGTTAATGCCTCTTGGGCAATAGGCTTTGACATATGTTGGAAATATGAACGGTATCTAATATTTTGTTCATGTTGCGAACGATTGCCGTTGCGGACGGAGGGCCGTCGGCGTGGGGTGGCGGCCGCCGCGTCGGCGCAGGGTCGATGTCGGGTCGCGACCGTAGTAGCGCTGGTCCGGGCGGGGCTGCTGACCGGCGGCGACGGGTCAGGGGGTCGGCGGTGTCGGCCGCCTGAGGCTGACGTTCCAGGTCGGCCACTGTCCCTCGCCACGGGCGAGCGAGCCGCCGGTGCAGTCGAAATTGTCGGAAAATCCGAGTTTTTCCAGCACTTTCAGCGAGGCGGGATTGTCCTTGAACACGCAGGCCGAGATTTCCGGGAACGGCAGCGCGGCGAAGGCGTGGTCGAGGACGGCGCGGCCGGCCTCGGTGGCGAGGCCCCGACCCCAGAACGGGCGGGCCAGCCAGTAGCCAAAGACCAGCTTCGGCGGTTTCTCCACCAGGCCGATGACGCCGATCGGCTCGCCGTCGAGACGAATGGTCCAGTTGTGAACCCGGCGGCTGGGATCGCCGCGTATATAGGCCTCGGCGTCGGCGAGCGTGTAGGGGTGCGGGATCACCGCCGTCATGCGGGCGACCTCGAAGTCGCCGAGCCAGCGGGCAAAGGCGGGAGCGTCGCCCATGACGGGCGACGACAGGACCAGGCGGCGGGTGACGAGGGTCGGGGTCGGGGGCGTCATGCGATCACCTCGCGGGCGCAAGGGGTGCGGGCGCGGGCGCCCCAGGACTTGATGGCCTTCCAGACGGCGCGGTCGAGCACGAAGCGGTCGACCGGGACGGTGGCGTGCATGTAGCGCGAGGTCTCCATGCCCTGGCCGATCCACTGGAAGCCGCAGTTTTCCAGCACGCGGCGCGACGACCAGTTGACGGCGCGGGTGGTGGCGCCGAGCCGGGCAAGAGCGAGGTGCTGGAACGCCAGATCGACGGCGCCCTGGGCGGCCTCGGTGCCGAAGCCGCGACCGAAATACGGCACGCCGATCCAGAAGCCGAGCACGAGGTCGGGTTCATGGAGATCGCGGCGCTTGACGCCGACGGCGCCGATCACGGCGTGGTCGATCTTCGACTCGATGACGAGTTCGAAGCCCTCTTCGCGGGCCAGCGCGCGGCTGATCCAGGCTTCGGCGTCCTTGAGCCGGTAGGGGTGGGGGATGCGGCCGAGATTGGATGCAATCCGCGCATCGTCGGCCAGTTCGGCGATCGTCGCCGCATCGCTGCAGCGCGCCGGGCGGAGGATCAGGCGCTCGGTCTCGAGCGATGCCCCCGCGGTGATACTGAAGGGGTCATCGGCGGCGGATAACGCTTCTTCGGCGGGGATCTTGGAAAGCGAGGTCATGGGATGTCTCCGGAAACGCGAAAAGGGAGTTGGGTGGTGTCCCAACTCCCCCGCGGCAGGCCGGAAAGGCCCCTGACACTCCACTCCGCCGGGTCGTTGGGACACCGGCGGGGTGAGAACTCATGCCGGTGTTACTCTGCTGCTGCTTGGGCCGGAACGACCGAGATATACGTGCGGTCGTTGGCTTTCGTGGTGAACTTGACGGTACCCGGGGCGGTGGCGAACAGGGTGTGATCCTTGCCCATGCCGACATTGGTGCCCGGATGCCACTTGGTGCCGCGCTGACGAACGATGATGTTGCCGGCGATGACGGCCTGGCCGCCAAAGCACTTCACGCCGAGGCGCTTGCTTTCAGAATCACGACCGTTACGCGACGAGCCGCCAGCTTTTTTGTGAGCCATGAGAGTGCTCCCGAACCTGTGTTTGGACTGCCTCGGGCAGTCTTGAACCTAAACCAAGCCGCTTTACAGCGACGACCTTCAGCCCGCGACGATCTCGGTGATCTTGACGATCGTGAGATCCTGGCGATGGCCGCGCTTGCGGCGGGAATTCTTGCGGCGACGCTTCTTGAAGGCGATGACCTTCGGGCCGCGGGTCTGCTCGACGACTTCGGCGAGGACGCTGGCGCCGGCCACGGTGGGCGCGCCGATCGTCGTGTTCACCATCAGGACTTCGTCGAACACCACCTTGGCGCCGGCTTCCTGGTCGAGCTTCTCAATCGTAATCACATCGTTGGCGGCAACCTTGTACTGCTTGCCACCGGTCTTGATGACCGCGAACATTCTCGTCTTCCTTTTTACCACACGCGCCCTTCGGCGCCGCGGAACAACCGGCCGATCGGCCTGTCGAAACGCGGACTTGGGAATGCCAGGACCAGCCCGCTTGCGGCGGCTCTCCGACATGGCGGAGACGGGGGTCTTGGCTGGAGCCTCGGACAGCGCTATCAGCCAGGATCCGGTCCCGGCTGTCGCGAAGCTGGCCTTCTAACCGAAGTGGCACGGCCGGTCAACGCCATAGCCGGGCGAAAACGTCGGCAAACCGCGCGAGAAGCTGGACGTCAAGCCCGCGCCGTGGCATGACGGACACAATCAGGGGCCGGCGCGGCAAGCGTCGGCCTTGCCTCTTTCAAGTCCCCGCGAGCCGGCATCGCGTCGCCGACCATCCGGTTCGGGCGCGCGCGGGCCTTGCGGCGCGGGCGGACGGACATATCATGAAGTTTCTCGATCAAGCCAAGGTCTTCATCGCCTCGGGCGCCGGCGGTGCCGGCTCCGTCTCGTTCCGGCGGGAAAAATTCATCGAATTCGGCGGCCCGGACGGCGGCGACGGCGGACGCGGCGGCGATGTCTGGGTCGAATGCGTCGACGGGCTCAACACCCTGATCGACTATCGCTACCAGCAGCACTTCAAGGCGCGCACCGGTGGCCACGGCATGGGTCGGCAGCGCGCCGGCGCCAAGGCCGAGGACGTGGTGCTGAAGGTCCCGGTCGGCACGCAGATCTTCGAAGAAGACCAGGAAACCATGATCTGCGACCTGACCGAGGTCGGCGAGCGGTTCCTGCTGGCCAAGGGCGGCAATGGCGGCTTCGGCAACGCCTATTTCAAGTCGTCGACCAACCGGGCGCCGCGCCATGCCAATCCGGGCCAGCCGGCGGAGGAAAAGTGGATCTGGCTGCGGCTGAAGCTGATCGCCGACGCCGGGCTTCTCGGCCTGCCGAATGCCGGCAAGTCGACGTTCCTCGCAGCGGTGTCGGCGGCCAAGCCGAAGATTGCCGACTATCCGTTCACGACGCTGCATCCCAATCTCGGGGTGGTGCGGGTCGACAGCCGCGAATTCGTGCTTGCCGACATCCCCGGGCTGATCGAGGGGGCGCATGAGGGCCATGGGCTCGGCGACCGCTTCCTCGGGCATGTGGAGCGCTGTCGGGTGCTGCTGCATCTGGTCGACGGCACCCAGGACGACGTCGCCAAGGCGTACAAGACGATCCGCAAGGAGCTGAAGGCCTATTCGGCCGAACTGGCGGCCAAGCCGGAGATCGTGGCGCTGTCGAAGTGCGACTCGCTCGACGAGGAAACCCGGGCGGAAAAGGCGGCGTCGCTGAAGAAGGCGGCGCGGCGGGTGCCGTTGCAGATCTCGTCGGTTTCGGGCGAAAACGTGCAGAAGCTGCTGCGCATGGTGATCCGGGCGATCGACGATCCGCAGGCCGACGACGAGGATACGGCCGGCGAGGCGCAGCCGTGGCGGCCGTGAGCCGTCACTCATCCTTCGCTACCGCCTGACAGAAGCATCGATCCCTGCCGCTTCCCGCCGGAACCGCCATGACACCCGAACCGTCGAAACCTGCCGTCATCGTCATTTCGAGCCACGTCGCGCGTGGCAGCGTCGGCGGGCGCGGGGCGCTGTTCGTGCTGGAGCGGCTCGGGCATCCGGTGTGGTTCGTGCCGACGGTGATGCTGGCCTGGCATCCCGGCCACGGGCGCTCGACCCGGATCGAGACGCCGCTCAACCGCTTCACCGACCTGCTCGACGATCTGGCCGAGAGCCCGTTCCTCACCGATGTCGGGGCGATCATGACCGGCTATTTCGCCGATCCGATGCAGGCGGTGGCGGCGGCGCAATTCATCGAGAAGGTCCGCGCCAAGCGTCCCGACATGCTGGTGGTGGTCGATCCGATCATGGGCGACAAGGGGCATCTCTATGTCCACGCCGAGACCGCCGGCGCGATCCGCGACTGGCTGGTGCCGCAGGCAAGCCTGATCACGCCGAACGTGTTCGAGCTCGGCTGGCTCACCGGCGAGCCGGTCGAGGGGACGACGGCGATCGTGGCGGCGGCGCGCAAGCTCGCCTTGCCGCAGGTGGTGGTCACCTCGGCGCCGGCATTGATGCGCGGCTCGATCGGCACGGTGCTGGTGGCGGGCGAGGATGCGTTCATGGCCGAGCACCGCGAGGTGAGCGGCGCGCCGAACGGCACCGGCGACCTGCTGACGGCGGTGCTGACGGCGCGGCTGCTGGCCGGCGCCCGGCCGGAGACGGCGCTGAAGGGCGCCTGCGCGGCGGTGTTCGAGATGGTGGCGCGCTCGGCGCGGGCGGGGGCGGACGAACTGAGGCTGTCGGCCGAGCAGGACGTGATCGTGCATCCGATGGCGGAGGTGTCGATCCGGCGGATGTCGGCGGCGCCGCGCAAGCCGTGAGTCCGGCCGATCCGGCACCGGTCCGGGTTGCCGGGGTCGACGGTTGCCCGGCCGGCTGGGTGGTGGTGACGCGGCGCGTCGGCGGCGACGCGGCGCCGGTGGCGCGGGTGATCCGGCGGTTCGCCGAGCTTTTCGACGGCGACGACGCGCCGGCGGTGGTCGCGGTCGACATGCCGATCGGACTGCCGGAAATGGCGGGGCCGGGCGGGCGCGGGCCGGAGAGCCTGGTGCGGCCGCATCTCGGCACGCGGCAATCCTCGGTGTTCTCGGTGCCGTCGCGGGCGGCGGTCCATGCCGGCGCCGGGCTTGACGATGCCGCCGGCTACCGGGTGGCCTGCGCCGTGGCGCTGCAGACATCCGAGCCGCCGCGCAAGATTTCCAAGCAGGCGTTTTTCCTCTTTCCGAAGATCCGCGAGATCGACGCGCTGCTGATCGCGCGACCGGAGCTGCGCGAGCGGGTGTTCGAGGTGCATCCCGAACTGGCGTTCTGGCGGCTCAACGGCGAGGCGGCGATGAGCCTGCCGAAGAAGATCAAGGGCGCGGTCAATCCGGCTGGGCTGGCGGAGCGACGGACGCTTCTTTACCGGTTCGGCTTTGACGAGGCGTTTCTCGGCCAGAGGCTGGGAAGCGGCGTCGGCGCCGACGATCTCCTCGATGCCGCCGTCGACTGCGTCATCGCCGAGCGGCTGCTTGCCGGGACGGCGCGGCCGTTTCCGGACCCGCCGGGGCGGGATGCGCGGGGGCTCGGGGTGGCGATCTGGGCATGAAAGCGGCCGGCAATGGCGCGGCCGTTGCGCCGGCGCATTGCCCTTCGTCGGCGCGGGGGGTAAGACAGCCACCCATTCGGATGTCTGACGCGGAGAACAGGGCGCAATGTCGGATCGCAAAGTGGCCTTCATCACCGGCGTGACCGGTCAGGACGGCGCCTATCTGTCGGAATTGCTGCTGGCCAAGGGCTATGAGGTCCACGGGCTGAAGCGGCGGTCGTCGTCGTTCAACACCGGCCGCGTCGACCACCTGATGCGCGATCCGCATGACGCGCGTCCCGGCCTGCGGCTGCACTACGGCGACATGACCGACGCCACCAACCTGATCCGGCTGCTGCAGGAAGTGAAGCCGACCGAGATCTACAATCTCGCCGCCCAGAGCCATGTGCGCGTATCGTTCGAAACGCCGGAATATACCGCCAATGCCGACGGCATCGGCACGCTGCGGCTGCTCGAGGCGATCCGGATCCTGGGGCTGGAAAAGTCGACGCGGTTCTATCAGGCCTCGACCTCGGAGCTTTACGGCCTGGTGCAGGAAGTGCCGCAGCGGGAAACCACGCCGTTCTATCCGCGCTCGCCCTATGGCGTCGCCAAGCTCTACGGCTACTGGATCACGGTCAACTACCGCGAAGCCTATGGCATGCATGCCTCGAACGGCATCCTGTTCAACCACGAAAGCCCGCTGCGCGGCGAGACGTTCATCACCCGCAAGGTGACGCGGGGTGTGGCGTCGATCAAGCTGGGGCTGCAGGATTGCCTCTATCTCGGCAATATCGACGCCGAGCGCGACTGGGGCCACGCGCGCGACTATGTCGAGGGCATGTGGCGGATGCTGCAGCAGGACGAGGCCTCGGACTATGTGCTGGCGACCGGGGTGAAGCACTCGGTGCGGCAACTGGTCGAGTTTGCGTTTTCGGAAATCGGGATCAGCATCGGCTGGGAAGGCACTGGCGTCGACGAGATCGGCCGCGACCTCGCAAGCGGCCGGGTGCTGGTGCGGATCGATCCGCGCTATTTCCGCCCGACCGAGGTCGACCTGCTGCTCGGCGATCCGAGCAAGGCGCGCGAGCGGCTGGGATGGAGCGCGACGATCTCCTTCCACGACATGATCCGCGAGATGGTCGCGGCCGACCTCGTGACGGTCAAGCACGAGCACGACGATCTGGGGCGCCGCCATGGCTGAGAAAAAGCCGCATCGGGTGAACTTCGATCTGGCCGGCAAGCGGGTGTTCGTCGCCGGCCATCGCGGCATGGTCGGCGCCGCCGTGGTCCGCCGGCTGGCGGCGGAGGGGTGCGAGATCCTCACCGTCGACCGCAAGGGTTGCGACCTGACGCGGCAGGCGGAGGTCGAGCGCTGGATGGCGGACGCCCGGCCGGACGTGGCGTTCGTCTGCGCGGCGACGGTCGGCGGCATCCTGGCCAACGACACGAGGCCGGTGGATTTTCTCTACGACAACCTGATGATCGAGGCCAATGTCATCAAGACGGCGCACGATGTCGGGGTGAAGAAGCTCTTGTTCCTCGGCTCAAGCTGCATCTATCCGCAGCTGGCGGCGCAGCCGATGACCGAGGATGCGCTGCTGACCGGGGCGCTCGAGCCGACGAACCAGTGGTATGCGATCGCCAAGATCGCCGGGCTGAAGCTGTGCGAGGCCTATCGCCGGCAGAAGGGCGCGGATTTCATCTCGGCGATGCCGACCAATCTCTATGGCCCGGGCGACAATTTCGATCTCGCCGCCAGCCATGTGATCCCGGCGCTGATGCGCAAGGCGCATGAGGCGACGCTGGCGCATCGGCCGAGCATGCAGGTGTGGGGCACCGGCAAGCCGCGGCGGGAGTTCCTGCATGTCGACGATCTCGCCGACGCGCTGGTGTTCCTGATGAAGCACTATTCCGGTGATCAGACCGTCAATGTCGGCACCGGCGAGGACATCGCCATCGCCGATCTGGCGGCGATGATCTGCGACATCGTCGACTATGGCGGCGAGCTGGTGTTCGACCCGTCCAAGCCGGACGGCACGCCGCGCAAGCTGCTTGACGTGTCGCGGCTTTCGGGGCTCGGCTGGCGGGCCAGGACCGGGCTGGAGGAGGGGCTTTCCAGCACGTATCGCTGGTTCCTCGAGCATCAGACCGAGTTCCGGGGCCTGTGAGACCGCGACGCCGATGACCGAGACGCGCCGACCGCAAATCCTGGTGCAGCTGCATGGCGGGCTGGGCAACCAGCTGTTCCAGGCGGCGGCCGGGCTGGCGCTGGCCGAGCGGCTTGGCGGCCGGGTCGGCTTCGATATTTCGCGTTTTCGCGACAAGGGCCTGCGCGGCTTTGCCCTCGCGGCGCTGCCGACCGGCGCCGAGGTGGTCGCTGGCGGGCGGCCGGGGCTGGCGGCACGGCTCTTGGCCAAGGCCGAAAAGCTCGGCGGCGGCGCCGGCATCAAGCGGCCGGCGGGTTTTCGCGGCGGGATCTTCGTCGAGCGGCAGTTTCACTTCGACGAGCGGTTCGAGGCGATCACCGGCGACACGCTGATCGCCGGCTTCTTCCAGAGCCCGCGCTATTTCACCCCGGCCGAGGCGCGCATCCGGGCGGCGTTCGATGCCGGCGGGGCGATGTCGCCGACGGCGCTGCGGCTCGGCGACGGGCTCGACGCGGCGGAAACGGTGGCGGTGCATATCCGGCGCGGCGACTATGCCGGCGACGCGAAGGCGCGGGCGGTGCATGGCGTGCTCGGCGACGATTATTATGAGCGGGCGCTGGCGCTGATCCGGCGGGCCGTGCCGGGGGCGCGGATCAAGGTGTTCTCCGACGATGCCGGCGTGGCGGGCGAGCGGGCGGCGGCGTGGGGCGGCGAAGCGGTGGCGGGCGCCTCGGCGCTGGAAGACCTTTGGCTGATGAGCCGCTGCCGGCACCATGTCATCGCCAATTCGTCGTTCTCGTGGTGGAGCGCCTGGCTCGACCGCCGCGCGGACGGCCTGCGGATCGCCCCGCGCCAATGGTTCGCCCGCGACAAGCTGATCGCGACCTATACCGGGGATCTGTTTCCCGAGGGATGGATCCTGCTGTGATCAGCGGCGGGCGTCGACGCGATAGAGGGTTTCGCGCGGCAGCTTGCGGGCTTGCGCCGAGAGGGCGCGCCGCAGGCGGGCGGCGAACCCGGTCGCGAGGCAGCGCAGCCACGTGCCGAGGCCGAAAAAGCGGATCTGCCAGCCGATCCGGCGGATGATGGCGGCGGGCGTCAGCCAGCGACGGCGCTTGAGCTTGGCCCACCAGGTTTCGCGGCCGAGCGTCCGCGCGCCGAGGGAATCGATCGACGAGGTGTCGAGGACATTGGCTTCGGTCGGCGCCGGCAGGACGCCGTAGGTCATGAGATCCCAGTCCCAGGGACGGCGCATGTCCTCATCGATCGCCCAGGTTCGCACGCCGCGAAAACGGGTGGTCTTGGCGGCGCCGGAGCGGGAAATCAGGTAGCAACCGAGATTGTTGGGAACGCGGGCATAGCCGACGAGGTCGAGCCCCGGCGCCAGTTGCGCGAACACGGCAAAGGCAGCCTTGGAGGGGTTGGACAGACGCACGATGTCCCAGTTGCGGGGCAGTGTGTCGACGGTGGCGAGGAAGGTCGACAAGTCAGGCGAGAGGCGAACGTCGTCCTCGAACACCAGCGCGGCATCAAGGTCGGTGTCGAGCAGCAGGCGGTGAATGCCGATATGGCTGGCATAGACGCCGATTTCGCCCGGCTTCAGCCAGGCGACGGCGGTGCCGTCCGGGTTGCGGAACCAGGGGGCGAGTTCGGCGGGAACGGCGGTGCCGAGCACGGCGGGGAACCGGGTGAATTCCAGGCCGGCGGCGTCGAGCTGTCGGCGCATGAACTCAAGCCGGCCGGCATCGCGGTCGAGATTGATGACGTAGACGCCGATACGCATTGCTGTTCCTTCGGTAGCCAACCGGGCACGGGCGGTTGCCTATCGACCCGGCGCTCTGTTACTAGACCCAAAACGGCGGTGGGGAAAGCGCGGCGAGATCGCCCCGGAAAGGGTCTTGCCGCGACCCGGAGCGAGAAAGGGTGTCTCCATGCGACCAAGCGACCTGATGGCGATCACGCGCTATCCCCGGTACTGGCTAGAGCTTTACCGGTTCTGGACCGAGGCCAGGCGCACCGGCGCGATGCAGCCGACCTTGCGGCGGCTGAAGCCGATCCTCGACGAGGCGACGGCGGAAACGGCGTTCGACGCGCACTACGTCTATCACACGGCGTGGGCGGCGCGAATCCTGCGGGATTCCAGGCCGGAGGATCATGTCGACGTCGGGTCGATGATCCTTTTCGTGTCGATGGTGTCGGCGTTCATGCCGATCCGTCACTATGACTACCGTCCGCCGGCGGTGGAGCTGGACGGCCTGACGGTCGGGCAGGCCGATCTGCAGGGCCTGCCGTTTGCCGATCGCTCGCTGGCGTCGCTGTCGTGCATGCATGTGGTCGAGCATGTCGGGCTTGGCCGCTACGGAGATCGTCTCGATCCGCGTGGCGATCATCTGGCGATGAGCGAGCTGCAGCGGGTGCTGGCGCCGGGCGGGCAATTGCTGTTCGTGGTGCCGGTCGGGCAGCCGCGCGTGGTGTTCAACGCGCATCGGATCTATGACTTCAGGCAGATCGTCGACGCGTTCGGGGAGCTGAAGCTGGAGCGATTCGACCTGATCACCGATGGCCGCAACGGCCGCAAGCTCGTCTGGGATGCCGATCCGGCGCTGGTCGAGAAGCAGAAATTCGGCTGCGGCTGTTTCGTGTTCCGGCGCCCGGCCTGAACCGGCATCAGGGCTTGCGACGGGCGATGAAATTGGTGGTGAGGAAGCACTCCTCGCTTTCGCGATAGCGGTCGAGGCGCTGGGGGCCGAGCGGCGTGATGCGATAGAGCTCGAAGCCGGCCGTTGCGAAAAGCGTGAAGAAGTCGCGCAGATAGGTGTGCGTATCGATGTTGGCGCCGCCGAACTCGAATTGAACGACGCCGACATGGCGCAAGGCCTCGCCCATGCCGGCGAGGGCATCGAGTTCGTGGCCCTCAATGTCGAGCTTGATCATGTCGATCGGACGGCTGGCGAGGACGTCGCGCCAATAGGTCTCGAAGCGGATGACCTCGACAGCCTCGGCGACTTCGAAGCTGATGCCGCGAAAGTCGAGGTCGCGCTTGGTCAGGCTGCCAAGGCCGGAGCCGGGTTCATCGGAAAACAGGGTTGCCGACCCGGCGCTGCTGCCAACGGCATTCGGGTTGACGCGAACCAGCGGATCGGCGCCGAAGCGATCGGCGAGCCGGGCAAGATTGGTCCGGGCCGGCTCGAAGACGTGGATTTCGAGCCCGGGAAAGCGATCACGCAGCACCTGCGAATAGCCGCCGACATTGCCGCCGATGTCGATCGCCAGTTTCGGCGTCGTGCCGAGCAGGGAGGCCATGGCGGCGACCTCCTGCTCGAGTGTCGCCGCGCCATAGCCCTTGCCGAGCTTGTTGGCGGCAAAGCGCTCCAGGCGGCGGAGCAGATTGAAGACAAGGGTCGGGGCTGGCATGGGGCTTGTCCGTGGTTGTCGCGATCAGTCGGAGGCGCGCGGGCCGAGGCGGCTGGCGACCGAGGCCGCGAGCAGGCGCCAGCCGAGACGAAGGCGGCGTGACAGTTTGCCGTAATAGGCGTTGGGCTTGAGCCAGATCGGCGGCTCGACCGCCGACGGCGCCGGGCGCTCGGAGATGCGGGCCGCGAGGGCAAAGACGTTGTGGTGGTCGATCAGGCGCAGGCGCGCAGCGGCGATGGCCTCGATCGGCGGGGCCTGACGCAGCGCGGCGTCGATGGTCGCGATCGCGTCGGGACTTTCGATGTCGACCGGCACGAGGGCGGCGGGATCGAAGAAGCGCCCGATGTCCTTGCAGCCGGAAAACAGCGGAAAGCTCCAGCCGAGCAGGGCGTCGGCGAGCTTCTCGGTGAAGAAGCTGTCCTCGTCATTGTTCTCGATGACGAGATGATGACTATAGGGCAGGATCGCCTCGGCCTTGTCGTCGATTTCCTGAAACCCGCGGCCGAACAACCGGAAGCGATCGCCGAGGTGCTGTTTCAGGGCGAGGACGAATTCGACGCGGCGACGATGCTTGGCCAGTTTCGACTTGGTCGAGATCACGGCGGACAAGGCGGGGATCTTTGGCGGTGGCGGCATCGACCGCAGGGCGTGATAGTCGAACCGACAGGGCAGGAGCGGTGCCGTGCTCGCCATGTCGAGGCCGAGGAACCACGGCAGGGCGGGTTGGTCCTGCAGCCATTCGCCGTTGAAGCCGGCGATGCGCATCGGCGAGACAAGAATGCCGAACTGGTTGAGGTATTGCGGGCTGTAGTCCTTCATTCCCGGCGGCTCGGACACGATCAGAACCCGACGCGAACGGGGAACGGCACAGCGGACCGGTTCCTTGATCTCGTCATAGGCGACAAGCCAATCGGCGCGGTCGATCCCGGCGTTGAGGTGGAAACGGCAGTCGCCCCACTGGCCGTCGCCGCCGGGCGTCTGACGCAACCATGGCACCCGATCATGCAGGGTCAGAAAGGCGATGGTCGGCATTGCGGTCCCGGAGATCGGCGTCGATGGCGCGACAGCGCGAATTCAAGTGGCGGAAATTCGCGTATGGACTTATCAGGTCCACCGGATACATCAAGGCGAACGCGCCAGAGGCGTCACGGGTGTGGCGGAGGCGGGCGACGGACGGACCAGGACCGGGGCAGGCATGAAGATCTCGATCGCCATTCCGACGCGCGAACGGGCGGAGTTTCTCGGCGCGTCGCTTGCGACCTGCACGGCCATCGACGATCCCGAGCTTGAGATCATCGTCAGCGACAATGCCAGCGCCGACGATACGGCGCGGGTGGTCGCGGCCGCCGGGGATCGACGCGTCCGCTATGTCAACACCGGCGCCCGGCTAAGCATGCGGCAGAACTTCGAGTTTGCCGTCGCGCAGTCGACCGGCGACTATGTGATGTTGATGGGCGACGATGATGGCATGCTGCCCCGGCAATTCGGCCTGCTGAAATCGATCCTGCGGAAGCACCGGCCGCCGGTCCTGGCATCGCGGCCGCTCTACTATCTGTGGCCCTCGCCGAAGGCGACCGACATGGGCGGGCGGTTGAAGATCGCGCGGCAGGGCCTGTTCGGAGGGCTCGCGCGGCAGGCCTCGGCGGGGTTGATCGAAAAGGTGCGTGACGACCGGCTCGACCGGAACGATTTCCTGCCGATGATCTATCACGGCATGGTTCGGCGCGATGTCGTCGAGGCAGTGCGGGAGCGGACGGGGGCGGTGTTTTCCTGTTCGGTGCCGGATGTCTATTTCTACATCTCGGCGCTGGCGATGCTGGATGAATTCGAGGCGATCGAGCATCCGTTCTCGATCCAGGGCATCGGCACCAAGAGCACCGGCGTCGATGCGCGCCAAGGCACGGATGGCGGCGAGAGCCCGGCGGAGCGATTTGCCCGCGAGGCGGCGACCGATCCGATCGTCGATCCGATACCGGGGCGGTTGCCGGCGATTGAGATGTACTATCTCAATGCGGTTGAACAGGCGAACCGGGTGGCATTCGGCGGCAAGCTGGCGCCGAACTATGGCGCCTACATGAACCGGGTGGGGGCCGCGCTGATTGCAGCCGGGCCGGAGAAGGTCGCCGAAGGGCTGCCGATGCTGCAGCGCTTCGCCGCCGGACTGGCCGAGCCGGGCGATGCGGTGGCGGTGCTGGCGCGGCTCGAGGTCGCGGCGGCCGCTGCCCCGGCCGGAGCGGCGCTTGCCGGCCGCCGTCGCTGGATGCTGCCGTCCTATGCTTCCGGCGGCAAGGTCGTCGTCGACCTGAAGCGGCTGTCGTCGGGGTCGATCGCCGACGCGGCGAGCCATGCCGACACGATGCTCGGGCAGGGCGCGCTGGGGGATGACGACCGTGCCCTCGGTTCGTGGGGCGGCGTCCTGGCGCGGGCCCTGCCGCTGATCGCGCGCAGCCTGATTTCGACGGAGCGGGCCGGATGAAGACGGTGGTGGTCACCGGCGCGAGCGGGTTCGTGGGGCGCTGGTGCGTGGAGGCGCTGGCGGCGGCGGGCGTTGCGGTCGTGGGTGTCGGGCGCGGGCCGAGGCCGGCTTCGATGCCGGCATTGGCCGACTGGGTGCAGGCCGACGTGCTCGATGAGCAAGGCATCGCGCGGATCGCCGCCGTGGGCGGCGACACGCTCGTTCACTTCGCCTGGACCACCGAGCATGGGGTCTATTGGTCGAGCGGCGACAATCTCGATTGGGCCGGGGCGACATTGCGCTTGGCGCGGGCGTTTCACGCCGGCGGCGGCCGCCGCTTCGTCGGGGTCGGGACTTGCGCCGAATACGATGCGGACGCTCTGTCGCGGCCGCTCGACGAAGCCGCACCGTGTCTTCACCCGTCGACGCTCTACGGCGCGGCGAAGGCGGCGACCGCTCGGCTGCTGGCGGCGCATGCATCGCAGACGGGAGCGTCGTTCGCCTGGTCGCGGCTGTTCCACCTGCATGGACCGGGCGAGGACCGGCGGCGGCTGGTGCCGAGTGTTGCGCTAAAGGTGCTCGCCGGCGATGTCGCCGCGTGTTCCTCGGGGCGGCAGCGGCGCGACTTCATGCATGTCGGCGATGCCGGGGCGGCGATTGCGGCGGTGGCGCTGTCGGGGCTGCAAGGTCCGGTCAATATCGGCAGCGGCCGGGAGACGAGCGTCGGCGAAGTGGCGCGGATCACCGCGGCGGCGGCGGGACGGGCGGATCTGCTGCGACTTGGCGCGCTGCCGGACCGGCCGAATGATCCGCCGATGCTGCTTCCCGACGTTTCGCGCTTGACCGAGATCGGCTACAAGCCGAAACGAGATCTCGAAACGGGGCTTGCGGAGACCGTCGCGTGGTGGCGGCAAGAAATGACTGAACAATGACCTGTCCGATTTGCCGGTCGACCCGGCGCATCACGCTCGACCGGCGTTCGCGCATCCCCGTGCTGATGCACAATCTTTTCGACGATCGCGATTCGGCGCGCGACTGTCCGGTCGGCGATGTCGATCTCGTTCGCTGCCTCGAATGCGGCTTTGCCTGGAACGCGGCGTTCGACAGCGACCGCATGGTCTACGGGCCGGACTACGACAATTGCCAGAGCCACAGCCCGGCGTTTCGAGCCCATGTCGACGATTGCGCCGGCGCGGTGGTGGCGGCACGGCCCGAACTCACGGCGCCGCATGTGGTCGAGGTCGGAGCGGGGCAGGGAACGTTTCTCGAGCGGATCGAGGCGATCGGCGCGGCCCGCGTCGGTGCCTTGACCGGGTTCGACCCGGCCTGGCGCGGGGCCGATGGCGCCGGTCCGGGGCGGGCGCGGATCTATCGGCAGTATTTCAGCCCGGCCAGCATCGCCGTGCTGGAGACGCCGCCGGATGTGGTGGTGTCGCGGCACACGATCGAGCATGTTCCGGACCCGCTGCAGTTTCTGATCGACATTCGCCGGTCGATCGGTGACCACAAAGGCGTCGATCTGTTCGTCGAGACGCCGGATATCGAGTGGATCGTCCAGCACGGTGCGCTCGAGGACGTGTTCTACGAGCACTGCTCGCTCTTCGATGCCGAGAGTCTGGCGTTGGCGATGGAAATGGCCGGCTTTGGCGACGTTCGCGTCGAGACCCGCTTCGGGGAACAGTATCTGTGGGCGCACGGGCGCTCGATCGCGGCGCCGGCGGTCGGGCGGCGGGCGCGGCCGGTTTCGCCGGCGACGATCGACACGGAACGGTCGGTGGCGGGCTGGCGACAGCGGCTGCAGTCGGTTTCGGCGGCCGGCCGGCGGACGATTGTGTGGGGCGCGGGGGCGAAAGGGATGACTTTCGCACAAATCGTCGACCCGGACGCTCGACTCATCGATGCGATCGTGGATATCAATCCCGGCAAGCAAGGGCGGTTCATCGGGGCTTCCGGCCACGCTGTCGTGGCGCCGGCCGCGCTGCGCGTTCTTCGTCCCGACACCGTCGTGGTGATGAACCCGGTCTATGCCGACGAAATCCGGACCACCATTGCCCAGATGGGCCTCCAAGTTTCCCTGCTAACCTTGCACGAGATGTGATGTCATGAAGATTGTGATTGATACCGAGGCCGGCACCCTGGAGCGGGTCGGCGAGCGCGTCGATCCGCTGCTGTCGGCCGAGAGCTTCAAGACCCTCTCGGACCTTTGGGTTCGTGTCGGCTGGAACCAGAAGTATTCCTACGGCTTCTCGTGGTTCGGGCGGCCGATCATGCAGCTGCCGGAAGACATGATCCGGATTCAGGAAGTGATCTACCGGGTGCAGCCGGATGTGATCATCGAGACCGGCATCGCCCATGGCGGTTCGCTGATCTTCTACGCGTCGCTGATGAAGGCGATCGGCAAGGGCCGCGTCGTCGGCGTCGACATCGAGATCCGGCCGCACAATCGCGCCGCGATCGAGGCGCATCCGCTGGCGTCGATGATCACGATGATCGAGGGCAGCTCGGTGGATGAAGGCATCGTCGGCCAGGTGCGGGCGCAGGTGAAGCCGGGCGAGACCGTGCTGGTGCTGCTCGATTCCAACCATAGCTACGGACACGTCAAGGCCGAGATCGAAGCCTATCGGGAGTTCGTTTCGCCCGGGTCCTACATGGTGGTGACCGACGGCGTGATGGAATATCTCGCCGGCGACCCGCGCACGACCGCCGACTGGGTGTGGGACAATCCGCGCCGCGCCGCGCTCGACTTCGCCGCCGGGCAGGATGCATTCGTGCTCGAAAGCCCGGCGCCGGGGCACGACGAGCACCTCGTGGATATTCGCACCACCTACTGGCCGGATGCCTATCTGCGCCGGGTGAAGTGAGACCGGCGGATGCAATCGCGGATCGACGGTCGCCCGCCGGTCCGACGTTGTTTGCGTTTTCATGTTCAATTCATTGGTTTTTTTCGAGACCGAACGCGCTGTTCCGCCTCAGGACGACGCGCTCATGGCCGGTGAGGTGTGCCGTCAGCCGACGAATGCCGGCCAGGCGAGGTCGGCGTCGCCGATCAGGGTCGGGGCTGTCGGCCAGTCGATGGCGAAGGCCGGGTCGTCGTAGCGGAAGCCGCGGGATTGGCCGGGTTGGTAGGGGCGGCCCATGTGATAGAGCACGTCGGTGTCGGGTTCCAGCGTCAGGAAGCCGTGGGCGCAGCCCTCCGGGATGAAGACGGCATTGGCGAGCCCGGCATCCAGCTCGACCGCCGTCCAGCGGCCGAGGGTCGGGCCGGGGCGCAGGTCGACGATGACGTCGAAGACGCGGCCGCGGGTGACGCGGACGATCTTGGCCTCGGCGAAGGGCGGGTCCTGGAAATGCAGGCCGCGCAGGGTGCCGGCGGTTGGATTGCGCGACAGGTTGACGTCGGCGGGGGTGAAGTCGATGCCGGCGTCGGCGAAGGCCCGGGCCTCGTAAAGGCGGGCAAAGAAGCCGCGCCGGTCGACATGGGGCGACGGCTCGATGATGTGGACGCCCGGCAGGCTGGTTGGCGCGAACCGCATGGGATCCGTATCCGGCAGGCGTCAGAAGACGCGGGTGGTCGGGATGGCGACGACGAAGCGCGCTCCCCAGGCTCGGGCGTGCTCAAGCTGGGCGGCGATCTCGGTTTCGAGGTTCCACGGCAGGATGACGATATAGTCGGGGCGGGCGGCGTCCAGCGCCTCGGGGGCGACGACCGGGACATGACTGCCCGGCAGCAGGCGGCCCTGCTTCGACGGCGCCTTGTCGGCAACGCAGATCATGTCGTCGGCGGTGACGCCGCAGGCATTGAGGAATGTGTTGCCCTTTGCGGCGGCGCCATAGCCGGCGACCGTCTTGCCCTCGGCCCGTGCCGTGGCGAGGAAGGCGCGGAAGGCGCGGATGGCGGCATCGACGCGGGGGCCGAAGCCGCGATAGCCGGTGTCGGCATCAAGCCCGGCGGCATGTTCCTCGGCGAGGATCGCCGCCACGGCGGAGGTGGTGGGATGGGCGGCGGCGATGGCGGTGGCGTAGACGCGCAGGGAGCCGCCATGGGTCGGGAGCTTCTCGACATCGAACACCCTGAGCCCGGCCTTGGCGAAGATGCCGACGACAGCGGTCAGCGACAGGTAGGAATAGTGCTCGTGGTAGATGGTGTCGAACTGCACGGCCTCGATCAGCCGGGCCAGATGCGGGAACTCGAAGGTGGCGACGCCCTGGGGCTTCAGCAGGGTGGCGAAGCCGGCGACGAAGTCGGCGATGTCGGGGACATGGGCGAGGACGTTGTTCGCCGCCATCAGGTCGGCCGAAAGGCCGCGCGCCACCAGGGCCTCGGCAACGGTCTTGCCGAAATAGGCGCGCTCGACCGGGATGCCGAGGCCTTCGGCGACCTCGGCGGTGCTGTCGGTCGGCTCGACGCCAAGGGTGGGGATGCCGCGCTCGAGGAAGTGCCGCAGCAGGTAGCCGTCATTGCTGGCGATCTCGACGACCCGCGACGCCGGGCCGAGGCCGAAGCGCTCGATCATCGTTTCGGCGTAGCGCCGGGCGTGGGCGACCCAGCTGACCGACATCGACGAGAAATAGACGTAGCTCGGGGTGAACATCGCCTCGGGCGGGATATCGTGGGCGGCCTGGACCAGATGGCAGGCCGGGCAGTGCTTCACCACCAGCGGATAGCGCGCTTCGTTGGCGACTTCCTCGGCGGTGGGGAAGGCATTGGAGATCGGATGCCGGCCGAGATCGACCAGGGTCTCGCCGAGGGGCGTTCCGCAGAAGCGGCATTGCGCGGTCATGGCAGTCGGTTCCTTCGGCGGACGATCAGAGGGCGGTGTAGCGGGCAAGCTCGGCGTCGATCAGGGCGCGCGCCGGCTCGCCGCGGGTGAAGCGGGCATACCAGTCGGCGGTCCAGGCCAGCGCGGCGCGACCGGGCAACCGGTCGGCCCAGCCAAGGGCGGCATGGGCGAGACTGGGGTCGAGCGACAAGAGCAGCATTTCCCTCGGGGTTTCGGCGACATCGCGGCGCCAGCCGGCATCGAGGCCCATGGCGGCCTGGATGGTCGCGGCGACTTCGGCGACGGTGATCGGGGTCGACGGATCGGGGCCGATGTTGAGGGCGAGCGGCGGGGCGGCGACGCTGGCCAGGGTCTCGACATAGACGAGATAGCCGCAGAGACAATCGAGCACGTGCTGCCAGGGACGGACGGCGTCGGGCGAGCGCAACAGCAGGGCCTCGCCGTTGACGGCGGCGCGGTAGATGTCGGGGACGATGCGGTCCTCGGAGAAGTCGCCGCCGCCGATAACATTGCCGCCGCGCGCGGTCGCGACCCTTGCGCCGCGCGCGGCGAGGAAGGCATCGCGATAGCTGGCGACGACGATCTCGGCGGCGGCCTTGGAGGCGGCATAGGGGTCGTGGCCGCCGAGGCGGTCGGTTTCGACAAAGGCGCGGCCGCTGTCGTCGTTGAGGTAGACCTTGTCGGTGGTGACGGCGAGCACGACCCGCGGCGCGACGGCGAGCCCGCGCAAGGCATCGAGGAGATGCACCGTGCCGATGACGTTGGTGGCGAAGGTCTCGACCGGCTCGCGATAGGAGCGGCGCACGAGTGGCTGGGCGGCGAGATGCAGCACGATCTCGGGGGCGGCTTCGGCGACGATCGTCGCGACGGCCTGCCGGTCGCGCAGATCGGCGAGGTGCGAGCGGCACAGCTCGGCAATCGCGGCGGCGTCGAACAGGTTGGGTCGGGTTTCCGGCGCCAGCGCCAGGCCGGTGACGACGGCGCCGAGGCGGGCGAGCCAGGCGGCGAGCCAGGCGCCCTTGAAGCCGGTATGGCCGGTCAGCAGCACGCGCCGGCCGTGCCAGAACGCCGGATCGGGCAGGCGACCGGCTGGCAGCGGGGCTGCGGGGGCGGGGCCGGCGGTGGTCACGACCAGACTTTCCACGGTGCCGTGCCGCTTGCCCAGAGGGATTCGAGGTGCAGCTTGTCGCGCATGGTGTCCATGGGCTGCCAGAAACCGTGATGCTGGAAGGCGTGCAACTGGCCGTCCTGGGCGAGCCCCTCGAGCGGCTTGCTTTCCCAGGGCATGGCGTCGCCGTCGATGCGGTCGATGACGCGCGGTTCGAGGACGAAGAAGCCGCCATTGATCCAGGCGTGGTCGCCGGGGGGCTTTTCCATGAAGCGGTCGATGCGGTCGCCGGTCATCTGCAGGGCGCCGTAGCGGCCGGGCGGGATGACGGCGGCAAGGGTGGCGTCGCCGCCGTGAGAGCGATGGAAGGCGATCTCGGCAGCGATATCGAGATTGGAAACGCCGTCGCCATAGGTCATGCAGAACGGTTCGGCCGGGTCGAGATAGTCGCGGACGCGCTTCAGCCGGCCGCCGGTCATGGTCGTCTCGCCGGTGTCGACGATGGTGACCTTCCACGGCTCGGCCTTGGAGCGGTGATAGGTGATGTCGCCGGTGGCCATGTCGACCGTCATGTCGGACTGGTGCATGAAGGCGTTGACGAAATATTCCTTGATCATGAAGGCGCGGTAGCCGGCGCAGATCACGAACTCGGTGATGCCATGATGGGCATAGAGCTTCATGATGTGCCAGAGGATCGGGCGATTGCCGATCTCGATCATCGGCTTCGGGCGCAGGTGCGATTCCTCGGTGATGCGCGTGCCGAGACCGCCGGCCAAGATCACAGCCTTCATCGCCCGCTCCCATTCGATGCCCGCGCCATCTCCGGCCATCGCTGCGTGATTGTTGGCGGTGTCGTATTCGAAAGAGCGCACAAGGGCAAGGGAAGCGGCCCGGCGCGCTGCCCGGGGCGGGCCGGCGTCGTCACGCGGGCGCAATTGGCGATTAACCTTGCGGCAAGCGGTGGCGGCGGATGAGACGGGCGTTAACCCGGGATCTGTAGCATGGACTTCTGATTTGAACCGGGGCGCGCGATGTTGCGACCAAGGACGGGGCGCGGTCGTTGGCCGGCGGCCTCAGGGAGATGGGCATGGGTTGGGCAATTCTGGGGATCCTCGCGCTTGCCGGCGTCTGGCTGGTGTTCACCTATAACGGTCTGGTGGCGCTCAGGGCACGGGTCGCGCAGGCGTTTGCCGATATCGACGTGCAGCTGAAGCAGCGGCACGATCTGATCCCCAATCTGATCGAGACGGTGAAGGGCTATGCCGCGCATGAGCGCGAGACGCTCGACGCGGTGATCGCGGCGCGCAACGCGGCGCTCGGCGCGCATGGACCGGCGCAGCAGGGCGCGGCCGAGGCGATGCTGTCGGGCGCGGTCGGGCGGCTGATGGCGCTGGGCGAGGCCTATCCGGACCTGAAGGCGTCGGCGAATTTCCAGCAGATGCAGCAGGATCTCGGCGCGGTCGAGGACAAGCTGGCGGCGGCGCGGCGGTTCTTCAACAATTCGGTTTCGGAATACAACGCCTCGATCGAGGCGTTCCCGGCGATGCTGTTTGCCCGCTCGATGGGTTTTTCGGCGCGGGAGTTCTTCGACCTTGGCGACACGACGCGCAAGAGCCTCGATGTGGCGCCGACGGTGAAGTTCTGAGATCCAGGCGAACAGGGCAGGGAGAGGGCGATGCTGACGAGCGGCTTCGGGCTTTACGGCCATATCCGCGCCAACCGGATCCGCAGCTATCTGCTGGTCGGCGGGCTGTTCCTGCTCATTCCGCTGCTGTTCTTCGGGCTGATGCTGATGGGGGGCGATTCCAAGCACCTGTCGAAATCGATCAGCTCGGCCTATGGCTCGACGATCTCGGCATTGCCGATGCTGGTGCTGGCGACGGCCGCCTGGGTCGGCATCGGCTATTGGCGCAATGTGGCAATCATCGGCCGGGTGGTCGGGGCGCGGGTGGCCAGCGGCGACGACGAGCGGCGGCTCTCGCGGCTCATCGAGCCGCTGTGCATCTCGCGCGGGATGACGACGCCGAAGCTGGCGATCGTGCCGTCGGCGGCGCTCAACGCCTTCGCCTCGGGCGTCAATCCGTCGCAATACACGATCACGGTGACGCAGGGCCTGCTCGACGGGCTCGACGACCGCGAGCTTGAGGGCGTGCTGGCGCATGAGCTGACGCATATCCGCAACGACGACGTCCGGCTGATGATCTTCGCGGTGCTGATTGCCGGTGTGGTGTCGTTCTGCGGCGAAATGCTGTTCCGGATGATGGCGCACGCGCGCGGACGGGTGCGCATCTCCAGATCCGGCGGCAAGAAGGGCGGCAGCGCGGCGGCGCTGCTCGGCCTTGCTGCGATCGTGCTGGCATTCGTGCTGGCGCTGTTGATCCGGATGGCGCTGTCGCGCTCACGGGAATTCATGGCCGATGCCGGCGCGGTGGAACTGACCAAGGATCCGGACGCGCTGATTTCGGCGTTGCGCAAGATCGCCGGCCATTCCGACCTCGACGGCGTGCCGTCGGGCGTGATGGACATGTGCTTCGAAAACAAGAAGAACGGCATCGGCGACCTGTTCGCGACCCATCCGGCGATCGAGGCGCGGATCGCGGCGCTGGTGGAATCGGCGGGCGGCACGATGCCGGATCTCGAGGCGCTGCCGGAACGGCCGGCCATCGGCGCGGCGCTGCCGCCGGACGTCGCGAACTTTGTCGCAGCGCCGGTCGATGGTGGTACCGACGGCAGCGCGGCCGAGGACATCCTCAGGCGGCGGATGCGGGCGGCGCTGGCCTGAGGCCGGGGCGGCGGCAACGGGGCGATCCGGACAGGGTGTTGGAAAAACCTGCCGCCGATGGTCGCGTCAGGGGAAATCAAATCTCCCGCGCCACGGCAATTCGCAATCGCCGACGTAGGCCGGGCGGGCGAAATCACGCATCTTGGGGACAAGTCGCCGCGCGGGGGCCGTCTCGCGCGGCCCCTTGCCTGTCTTGAGGGTCGCCATGGGTTTCATCCACGTCACGGATCGCGCCGGCAAGCGCCACGAGCTGGAAGCCGTCGAGGGCTGGCGCGTGATGGAAATCCTGCGCGATCACGGCGTCGGCATGGAAGGCATCTGCGGAGGCGCCTGCGCCTGCGCCACCTGTCATGTGGTGATCGACGAGACCTGGGCGGACCGGCTGCATCCGCCGCGCGACGAGGAAATCGACAAGCTCGACGAATTGCCGTTGCTGCATGACGGGTCGAGATTATCGTGCCAGATCATCTGGGGGCCGGATCTCGACGGTCTCAGCCTGACCATCGCCGACGACTGACGCCAAGGGTCAATCGCGGTGGCCGACGGCCTGTCCGCTGGAGAAAGTACCGATGAGCAAGATCAAGTATCCGGTGATCGTGGTGGCGCAGGACCTGCGCGAGGGCCACGTGGTGTTCGTCGGATCGCAGGGACTGACCCGCGACTGGCGCGAGGCCGTGGTGGCGGCGACGCCGGAGGCGGGCGAGGCGCTCCTGGCGCGCGCCCGGATCGACGAGGCGGCCAATTCGATCGTCGGGGCCGAGCTGGTCGAGGTCGAGCAGCGGGCCGAGGGCATCCGGCCGATCCACTATCGCGAGCGCTTCCGCGTCTATGGCTTCGGCCGCCAGGACAGCGCCTTCACCGACGCCGCCGAGTGAGGGCCGGTCATGTATCGCTACGATGAATTCGATCACGCCTTTGTCCAGACCCGCGTGGCGCAGTTTCGCGAACAGGTCGAGGCGCGGCTCGCCGGGCAGCTGACCGAGGAAGAGTTCCGGCCGCTGCGGCTGATGAACGGGCTCTATCTGCAGCTCCACGCCTACATGCTGCGGATCGCCATTCCCTACGGGACGCTGTCGGCGCGGCAGATGCGACAGCTGGCCTTCATCACCGACCGGTTCGATCGCGGCTCGGCGCATTTCACCACCCGGCAGAACCTGCAGTTGAACTGGCCGAAACTGATCGAGACGCCCGATATCCTCGCCGCGCTCGCCGAGGTGGAGATGCACGGCATCCAGACCTCGGGCAACTGCATCCGCAATGTCACCTCCGACCAATATGCCGGCGTCGCCGCCGACGAGATCGAGGACCCGCGTCCGACGGGGGAACTGATCCGGCAATGGTCGACGGATCATCCGGAATTCTCGTTCCTGCCGCGCAAGTTCAAGATCGCGGTGACCGGGGCGGCAATGGACCGCGCCGCGGTCGCCGCCCATGACATCGGCATTCGCGTCGTCCGCAACGATGCCGGCGAAGTCGGCTACCGGATCTATGTCGGCGGCGGGCTGGGGCGGACGCCGATGCTGGCGCGGCTGGTGCGGGAGTTCCTGCCGAAGGACGACCTGATTGCCTATCTCGAGGCAATCATGCGGGTCTACAACCTGTTCGGCCGGCGCGACAACAAGTACAAGGCGCGCGTCAAGATCCTGATGCACGAGGCCGGCACCGAGACGGTCAAGCGGATGGTCGAGGAGGAATTCGCCCGACTGCCGCGCGCCGCGATCAATGTCGATCCGGCGGAACTGGCGCGGATCGAGGCCTATTTCGCGCCGCCGGCCTATGAGGCGCTGGGTGACGAGCCGGCGCTGCTCGCGGCGGCGCGGCAGGCGGATGCCGGGTTCGACGCGTTCGCGCGGGCCAATGTGGTGGCGCACAAGCAGCCGGGATACGCGATCGTCAACATTTCGCTGAAGCCGATCGGCGGCGCGCCGGGGGATGCGACCTCGGCGCAGATGCGGGCGGTGGCCGACCTGTCGGAGCGCTACGGCTTCGGCGAGATCCGCGTCACCCATGCGCAGAACCTGGTGCTGCCGGACGTGCGGCAGCGGGATCTGCCGGCGCTTTACCGGGAACTGCTTGCGGCGGGGCTCGGCGATGCCAATGCCGGGCTGATCACCGACATCATCGCCTGCCCGGGCATGGACTATTGCTCGCTCGCCACGGCGCGGTCGATCCCGATCGCCAAGGCGATCGCCCAGCGCTTCGCCAATCCGGCGCGGCAGCAGCTGATCGGCGAACTCGGCATCAAGATCTCGGGCTGCATCAATGCCTGCGGTCATCATCATCTCGGCGGCATCGGCATTCTCGGGCTCGAGAAGGGCGGCGAGGAGAGCTACCAGATCACGCTGGGCGGCGATCCCGGCAATGACGCGGCGATCGGCAAGCTGCTCGGCCCCGGCCTTGCCGGCGACGATGTGCCGGATGCGATCGAGCGGATCGTCGATCTCTATCTCGCCGGGCGCGAGGCGGGCGAGACGTTCGTCGCCGCCTATCGCCGCCTCGGCCACGATCATTTCAAGGGAGCGCTCAATGCCGATCGTCACTGAACGCGGGTTCGGGCCCGATGGCTGGGCGACCGTTGCCGACGAAACCGCCGTGGCGGATGGCGGCGATGTCATCGTGTCGTGGAAGCGGTTCGTCGCCGAGGCGGCGACGCTCACCGGTCGCGCCGGGCGGATCGGCGTCGCGGTCGGGCCGGATTTCGATGTGGATCTGCACGTGGCCGGGCTCGACGGCGTGGCGCTGGTTGCGATTGCCTTTGCCAAGTTCGCCGACGGTCGCGGCTTCTCGATCGCGCGGCGGCTGCGCGACCGGGGGTTTGCCGGCACGATCCGGGCGGTCGGACCGCTGATCGCCGAGCAGGCGCCGATGGCGTTTGCCTGTGGCATCGACGAGATCGCCATTCCGGACGATCTGGCGGCGCGCCAGCCGGAAAGCCGCTGGCTCAGGGCGGTAGAGTTGCGGGCGGCGGTGTCGTATCAGCGCGGCTATCGCACCGGCGCCTCGGTGTTCGACCAGCGGTCGACCGGAGGTGCAGCATGAGCGGACTTGCGGCGCGGGCGGCGGCTCTGGCGGGCGAGCTTGCCGGGCTGGACGTTGCCGGTCGGCTGGCGGCGTTGCGGGCGGCGACGGACGGGCGGATCGTGTTCACCACCTCGTTCGGGGTGGAGGATCAGGCGATCGCGCATTTCATAGGCCAGTCGGGGCTCGATATCGAGGTGGCGACGCTCGATACCGGGCGGATGTATCCGGAGACCTATGACGTCTGGATGCGGACCGAAGCGTGGTACGGCCTGAAGATCCGGCCGTTCTATCCGGAGCGGGAAGCGACCGAGGCGCTGGTCGGCGAGCAGGGGATCAACGGCTTCCGGGCCTCGATCGAGGCGCGCAAGCGCTGCTGCGGCGTGCGCAAGGTGGAGCCGCTCGGCCGGGCGCTGGCGGGGGCGGCGATCTGGCTGACCGGGCTGCGGGCGGAGCAGTCGGAAAACCGCGCCGGACTGGCGATGGTGGAAGCCGACGAGGGCCGCGGGCTGATCAAGGCGGCGCCGATCTTCGACTGGAGCCGCGACCAGCTGGCGCGGTTCATCGCGGCCGAGCACGTGCCCTACAACGAGCTGCACGACCGGGGCTTTCCCTCGATCGGCTGCGCGCCGTGCACGCGGGCGGTCAGGATGGGCGAGCCGGAACGGGCGGGGCGCTGGTGGTGGGAAGACGAGAGCCGCAAGGAATGCGGCCTGCATTCGGGCGGGCCGAAGGCGGCCTGAACGGGGCGCGGCGCGGGTCGGCGTGGCGCGCTTGCTCTTGTCTTGATGGCGATGGCGGGCAACAACGGCGCAGCTGAACTGACGAGGCGACCGATGACGATTCGCACCCATGTCGGAGATCTCTCCGATGCCGCCCTGGCGCTCTACACCGACAGCGCCGCCATCGATACCGAGACCATGGGGCTGATGCCGCATCGCGACCGGCTGTGCGTGGTGCAGCTGTCGCCCGGCGACGGCAGCGCCGATGTGGTGCAGATCCCGCAAGGGGCGAACCGGGCGCCGAACCTCGAGCGGCTGCTGGCCGACACGGCCGTCACCAAGCTGTTTCACTACGCCCGGTTCGACGTGGCGGTGCTGCTGCACCGGTTCGGCGTGGTGACGACGCCGATCTATTGTACCAAGATAGCCTCGCGGCTGGCGCGGACCTATACCGACCGGCACGGGCTGAAGGATCTGCTGAAGGAAACCCTCGGGGTCGAGATCTCGAAGCAGCAGCAGTCGTCGGACTGGGGGGCGGAGGAGCTGACGCCGGCGCAGCTGGAATATGCCGCGTCCGACGTGCTCCACCTGCATCAGGTGCGGGCGAAGCTCGATGTGATGCTGGAGCGCGAGGGGCGACTGGAGATGGCGAAGGCCTGTTTCGACTTCCTGCCGACGCGGGCGAAGCTCGACCTGTTGCAGTGGGACGAAGCCGACATCTTCGCCCATTCCTGACGCGTCATTTCCACCACGTGACCGGTTGAAATGAAATGGCCCGGTCGATCGCGACCGGGCCATCTTTTTCTTGAACGGGGGTGCCGGTCAGGCGGCGTAGCGGCCGGCGTCGGCGCCGTAGTGCTGGACGTAGCGGCCGGCGATGTTGGCGACCGGCATGATCATGCAGACGTCGGTGGTGCCGAACTGGTGATCGGTGACGGCGCCGTCGCCGATATAGGCGCCGACGCGCAGGTAGCCCTTGATCAGCGGCGGCAGGGCGCGCAGCGCCGCCTTCTGGTCGATCATCGCCTTGGAAATCCGGTCCATGGTGACGTAGCGCTCGGGCAGGGCGCGGACGCGCCAGGCGTCGGGCGCGCCGGCGAAGTGATGCAGGAACGACAGCTGGGTGGCGAGGCGCGAGGGGTCGGTGCCCTCGATCGAGGCGCAGCCGATCAGCACGTCAATCTTGTGGCGCAGCACATAGGCCCAGATGCCGTGCCAGAGCAATTCGACGGTGCGCTTGTCGCGATAGGGCTCGAGCACGCAGGAACGACCGAGTTCGAGGAAGTTGAGGCCGGGATGGCGGTCGACCAGGGCGTCGACGTCGTATTCCGAGGCGCTGTAGAAGCCGCCGTTGCGCTCGGCGACGGACTGGCGCAGCAGCCGGTAGGTGCCGACGATGCGCGGCTTGGGCTTGCCGAACGAGCGCTTGGTCTCGGAGTGGTCGACGACGAGCAGATGGTCACAGACGGCGTCGAAGCGGTCGGCGTCGCGGCGGGTGAACAGGGTCATGGCATCGGCGATGGCCGACATTTCCTCGTAGAACACCCGGTAGCGCAGCTGCTGGGCGGCGATGACCTCGCCGACGGTATGAGCAAGACGGACCTCGAGATTGCCGAGGCGGCCGAGGCTCTCGCCGGCGCCGGGCAGGCGGCCGAAGGCGACCGGCAGCTTCAGGGCCGGCAGGAACGGCATGGCGCCGCTCGGCAGGCGGCTGAGGGCACCAAGGTGCGGCAACAGGCGGGCGGGCGCATGACGGGCGGTGTTCGGGCGGGCGGCAAGATTGATCCGGGCTGTCATGGTTCGCTTCCGCTCCTTCGACGGGCACCCTCGCGGCGCCTCTCGAGTGGCCTTGCCAGGCGGGGCGCGGGCGGTGTGGCGCATTGCGCGTCGGCCCGGCGCGCATCGACGCAGGCAATGGTCGATCGCGGCGATGCGAGGCGACGTTGATCACGGTTCGTCGAAGAAGCGGTGACGGGACGACGACAGTTCGACGACAGCGAAAATCGTCGCGACGGAAAAATTCCGGGTCGGCGCGGGGGATGCGTGCGAGTCCGGATGTAGGGCGATTGCCGCTGGTTGTATCGACTGTTGATCCTGCCCGTCCCGGCTTTAATCGATTGAAGATCGTATTGAATCGCGAATAATCGCAGGTGCGAAATCCTAATCGGTTGAAATAATCGTTTGTGAATACAGTTCGCGAGACAGAATTGACCGCCTGGAATAGCGTGTTCCTACTTATGGTATTTATCCATAAGTTTATAGTCCGAAAGTCGCGCGACGAAGTGCGGGGTCCACAGGTTTCAAAACGATTGTACATTGGAAGGGATCGGCCCGGCATGGGGAGAGTGCCGGCTTGCCGATGGGGCTTCGGGGGGAAGCGGACATTGATGGACGGATCGGGCGCTTGACCGGCTGGGAGGCCGGGCGAGAGCCAGGGTCCGTACTATCATGTCTGCCCGAACTTGTTTCACCATCGACGCGTCGGGCTGTCGGTCGAGCCTCAAGGCAATGTCATCAGGCCATTGTCGGAGGTGAATTATACCGGTCGGGCGGGAAATGACGGAAGCCGGTCGAATGCGCGGACCCGGCTTCCAGGAATTCGGGAAACTCGAGGGAGGTACCTTTGAAAGACGATATGGTCGCAAAGATCCGGAGCAATCCGGACTTCCACCTTTTGGTGAAGAAGCGGACGGGCTTTGCCTGGATGCTGACCTTCGCCATGCTCGCCGTCTATTTCGGCTTCATCCTGCTGGTGGCTTTCAACAAGCCGTTCCTGGCCACGCCGCTCGGCACGGGCGTGATGACCGTCGGTATTCCGATCGGTCTCGCGGTCATCGTGTCGGCCTTCGTGCTGACCGGCATCTACGTCGCCAAGGCCAACAGCGAATTTGATGGTCTCATCGCCAAGATCAAAGAGGAGGCCATGAAGTGAAGCGGGCTCTCAACACCCTTTCGCTCGGCCTCGGCGCGCTCGCGCTCTCGGCCGGCGTTGCTTTCGCCGCCGGCGCGGTCGAAGGCGAAGTCCAGAAGGCCGCGACCAACTGGTCGGCCATCATCATGTTCCTCATCTTCGTCGGCGCCACGCTCGGCATCACGAAGTGGGCCGCTGCCCAGTCGAAGTCGGCTGCGCAGTTCTACACCGCCGGCGGCGGCATCACCGGCTTCCAGAACGGCCTTGCGATCGCCGGCGACTACATGTCGGCCGCCTCGTTCCTCGGCATTTCGGCGCTGGTGTTCTCCACCGGCTATGACGGCCTGATCTTCTCGGTGGGCTGGCTCGTCGGCTGGCCGGTGATCCTGTTCCTGATCGCCGAACGCCTGCGCAACCTCGGCAAGTTCACCTTCGCCGACGTGGCCTCGTTCCGCCTCGCCCAGACCCCGATCCGCACCCTGGCGGCCATCGGCACCCTCACCGTCGTCGCGTTCTACCTGATCGCGCAGATGGTCGGCGCCGGCAAGCTGATCCAGCTGCTGTTCGGCCTGCCCTATCTCTGGGCGGTCATCGTCGTCGGCGTGCTGATGATCGCCTATGTGGCGTTCGGCGGCATGGTCGCCACCACCTGGGTGCAGATCATCAAGGCCTGCCTCCTGCTCGGCGGCGCCTCGTTCATGGCCTTCATGGTCATGCTCAAGTACGGCTTCTCGCCGGAAGCGATGTTCCAGGACGCCGTCAAGATCCATCCGGCCGGCCTGAAGATCATGGGCCCCGGCGGTCTCGTCAGCGATCCGGTGTCGGCGATCTCGCTCGGCCTCGCCCTGATGTTCGGCACCGCCGGCCTGCCGCACATCCTGATGCGCTTCTTCACCGTCGCCGACGCGAAGGCGGCCCGCAAGTCGGTGTTCTATGCCACCGGCTTCATCGGCTACTTCTACATCCTGACCTTCATCATCGGCTTCGGCGCCATCACCTTCCTGATGAACGACCCGTCGTTCTACAAGCTGGGTGCCGGCGGCGTGTACGACAAGATCAAGGACATCACCGGCGGCGGCAACATGGCCGCGGTGCACCTGTCGAACGCGGTCGGCGGCAACCTCTTCTTCGGCTTCATCTCGGCGGTGGCGTTCGCGACCATCCTCGCGGTGGTGGCCGGCCTGACGCTGGCTGGCGCCTCGGCGGTCTCGCATGACCTCTACGCCTCGGTCATCGCCAAGGGCCGCGTCGACGAGAACAAGGAAATCAACATTTCCAAGATCTCGGCGATCGTCATCGGCGTCGTCGCCATCGCGCTCGGCTATATCTTCGAGTCGATCAACGTCGCCTTCATGGTCGGTCTCGCCTTCGCTGTCGCCGCGTCGTGCAACTTCCCGGTCCTGGTCATGACCATGTTCGTGAAGTCCACCACCACCAAGGGCGCCGTCGTCGGCGGCTATATCGGCCTGCTGCTGTCGGTCGTGCTGACCGTCGTCAGCCCGGGCGTGTGGGAAGCCGTTCTCGGCAACCCGAAGGGCTCGGCGATGTTCCCGTACTCGAACCCGGCGCTGTTCTCGATGTCGGCCGCGTTCATCATCATCTACCTGGTGTCGAAGATGGATACCTCGGCTCAGGGCGCCGCTGAACGCGAAGCCCATGACGCCCAGTACATCCGTTCGGAAACCGGCGTTGGCGCCGCCGGCGCGTCGGCGCACTGATCCCGACTTCGGCCGCGGGCGCGAACAACTTCGTGCCCGCGGCCGAGCGGATCGAAACCTGAAAGCCGGGTCGCGCGAGCGATCCGGCTTTTTTGTTCCACGAACGGGTCATCCCCGCCGGGCGCGGCGGCGGATCGGTCGAGGTGTCGGCCCCATGCCGATCGCCGGGCGCTTGATCCGGCGCAAGGCGGGTGCGGCAAGAGTGGCTAAGCAGGGGCAGTCGGCGGAGCCGGGGGCGCTTGCGGCCTTGAACATGCGTCGACAAGCTGTCACGAGGGCGGTGGCAGGTGTCGGGCGAGGCGATTTGACGGCAAGAACATTGACGGCAAGACCAGGGGTGTTGGGCGTCGGCAGCGGGCGCCGCGATGCCATGGCTGTCGGGCGCGTCCCGACGGTTCGCGGTCATACCGGAGGCCGAAGGCGCTGACGCGCCGGTCCTCCGGGGACACGGGAATTTCTCATCTGCATCAGAGGCATGAGAAACTCGTGTCAGGAATACCATCGGTCATTGTCAATGCCCGTTGGTACTGCAAAAGCGGTCGGCCGGGGCGGGAGGAGCCGTGCCCGAGATCGGTCGCGGATCTGGGTTTTCGCGTCGAGCGCCGGAATTGCCGGCAAGCGACGCGGCAGGGATGGAAAAGACGATGCCCAAGGCATTTGACGCGGCAAATCCTCCGTTCGACCGGCTTTCGGCCGCTGAAATCGCCGAACTGCGCTCGGTCCTCGACATCGGCTATTTCCGACCGGGCGAGGCGATCATCGAGGCCGGGCATTCGGCCGAGGTGCTCTATGTGGTGATCAAGGGCGCGGTGGAGGAGCACGACGCCGGCGACATCGAGGCGGTGCTGGGGCCGAAGGAGGTGTTCGATTCGCGGGCGCTGGTGCACGGCACCGCCGGCAGCCGGTTCGTCGCGGCGGAAGAGACGCTGTGCTACCTGATCCCGAAGGAGCTGACGCTCGACCTGATCAAGCGCAATCCGTCGTTCGCGGCGTTCTTCTATTCGGACATCTCGCGCAAGCTCGACGCCATGGCCAAGGCCGAGGAGGCGGACGGGGTCGAGTCGGTGATGCGCTCGCGCATCGGCGACGCCAATGTCCGCGCGGCGATCTTCGTCGACGCGATCGCGTCGATCGAGCGGGTGGCGCACACCATGCGCGACCGCGACGCCAATGCGGTGTTCGTGCGCGGCGGCGACGGTCGCATCGGGCTCGTTACCGGCACCGACCTGTGGCGGTCGACGATCCTGGAGCGCAAGCCGCTCGACGCGCCGATCGGCTCGATCGCCCGCTACAACCTGATCAGCTCGAGCGAAGACGAGTTCGTGTTCGAGGCACTGATCCAGATGACCAAGCACAATATCCGGCGCGTCGCGGTCAAGCGCGGCGGCGAACTGGTCGGCATGATGGAGGACGTCGACCTGCTCGGCCTGTTCGCCGGCAATTCGCAGCTCATTCCCGGCCGCATCGACCGGGCGCGGACGACCGACGATCTGGCGGCGCCGGCGCGCGACATCCAGGCGCAGGTGGAGCGGCTGCACAAGCAGGGGGTCAAGGTCGAGGATATCGCCGAGATCACCTCGGACCTCAACCGCCGCCTGATCGCCAAGCTGTTCGACCTCGTCGCGCCGGAATCGATCCGCGAATTCGGCGCGCTGATGATCATGGGGTCGGAAGGGCGCGGCGAGCAGACGGTGCGCACCGACCAGGACAACGGCCTGCTTTTGTCGGTGCCGGTGGGTGAGGACACGATCAACCATTTCCGCGCGGAATTCTCCGGCGCGCTGCAGCGATTCGGCTTCCCGCCATGCCCGGGCAACGTCATGGTGTCGAACCCGATCTGGTCGTGCACCATCGACACGTTCGAGGCGCAGCTGAAGCGCTGGGTGTACGATCCCGATCCGGAGAGCTCGATCAATCTCGGCATCTTCTTCGATGCCATCGGCGTTGCCGGCCGGTCGGATCTGGTGCCGCGCGCCAAGATGCGGATGATCGAGCTGATGCGCGGCGAGGCGGTGCTGATCGCCAATTTCGCCAAGGCGATCGACCAGTTTCCCGGAACCGGCGGCGTGCTGGCGACGGTGATGGCGACGGTCGGGCGGGAAGAGATCATCGACATCAAGAAGTCGGGCACGTTCCCGATCGTGCACGGCGTGCGCTCGCTGGCGATCGACAAGGGGCTGATGGCGCCGTCGACGGTGGACCGGATCCACGCGCTGGCGAAGCTCGGGCAGTTCGGCGAGGAGTTCGAGCGCGAACTGATCTCGTCGTTCCGCTTCTTCATGAGCCTGCGGGTGCGCTCGCAGCTGAGGGCGGCGCGACTGGGGACGACCGAGGGCGAATCGCTGATCCGGGCCTCGGAACTGAGCAATCTCGATCGCGACCTGCTGCGCGAGTCGCTGAAGATGGTGAAGCGCTTCCGGGAACTGGTGCGCAACCACTTCAAGCTGACGATGTTCTGAGGGGGCGAGCGTGAACATCATCCGCAAGGTTCGGCGCCTGATCGACCGGATGTCGCTGCGCGATCGGCAGTTCGACTTCCTGTTCGACGAGAACACCACCGGCGAAGTGGTTTCGGTCGACTGCGAGACGACCGGTTTCGACCCTTGGGTCGACGACGTGATTTCCATTGCCGCGATCAAGATTCGCGGCAACAAGATCCTGACCAGCGATACGTTCGAGGCGGTGATCAAGCCCGACGCCAAGATGACGGCGGAATCGATCAAGGTGCACCAGCTGCGCTCGGTCGACGTCGAGGCCGGCCGGCCGATGGACGAGGTGTTGCCGGAATTCCTGCGGTTTCTCGGGCCGCGGCCGATCCTCGGCTACTGGATCGACTTCGATTGCCGGATGCTGTCGAAGTATCTGATCAACACGCTCGGCATCGCGCTGCCGAACCAGCAGGTCGAGGTCTCGAAGATCTACTACGATCGCAAGTATGGCCATGCGGCGCAGAATACCCAGATCGATCTGCGCTTCGCCAAGATCATCGAGGATCTGGGCTTGCGCGAGCTCAGTCAGCACGACGCCTTCAACGATGCGCTGACGGTTGCGGAAATGTACGTGATCCTCAAGGACATGGAAAAGCGCGGGGTCTATCTGAAGCGCCAGCGGGAGATCAGCGAGCCTTCAAACGCGGTGGTCTGAGGTTCGCGACCCGCGACGCGGGTTGCTTTCCCGGCGGCCACATCGCGGGTTTTGCTGGCGGCCGGCGGGAATCACGCTACACTTCGTCCAAATGGTAAAATACTCGCCGCGGCGCGGACCGGGGCGGGCAACCGGGAGGACGACAGATGGCCAAGGGGTACTGGATCGCGCATGTGAGCGTGACTGATCCGCAGCAATACCGGCTCTATGCGGAAGCGGCGCCGATCGCGTTCAAGAAATACGGCGCGACGATCCTGGCGCGGGGCGGCAGTTGCCAGCAGATGGAGGGCGAGGGGCGGCCGCGCAATGTGGTGATCGAGTTCCCGAGCCTGCAGGCCGCCATCGACTGCTATCATTCCGAGGAATACCAGTCGGCCAAGGCGCATCGGGCCGGGGCGGGCATTGCCGAGATCGTCCTGGTCGAAGGCGTGTGACGCCTCGGGTGGCGGAATTGTTGGATCGACTTGGGGGCGGCGACGCCGCTTGCGGCCATTGTTGCCGTCATTTCGCTTTATCGACGTCGCCAGTGCTGTTATGACCCCAACCACGCGATGAGCTTGCCGGCGCGTCCGGGCGTGGAGTGACAGATGGCGGAGATGAAGCTGGTTGTCGTCGGGGCCGGCGGCCGTATGGGGCAGGCGCTGGTTCGCGCGATCCAGGCCATGGACGGGGTGACGCTTGCCGGTGCGATCGATCGCGAAGGAGCGGCGGCGCTTGGCAAGGACGCGGGCGAACTGGCCGGGGTCGGGCCGCTCGGGGTGACGATCGGCGACGATCCGCTGCCGGTTTTCGCCAAGGCCGAAGGCGTGATCGACTTCACCTCGCCGGCGGCATCGGTGGCGTTCGCCGAGATCGCGGCGCAGGCGCGCATCGCCCATGTGATCGGGACGACGGGTTGCTCGGAAGCCGACGACGAGGCGATCCGCACCGCCGCGCGGCATGCGCCGATCGTCAAGTCCGGCAATATGAGTCTCGGGGTCAATCTGCTGGCGGTGCTGGTGAAGCAGGCGGCGCGGGCGCTCGACGAGGATTTCGACATCGAGGTGCTGGAGATGCACCATCGAATGAAGGTCGACGCGCCGTCGGGCACGGCGCTGCTGCTCGGCCAGGCGGCGGCGAGCGGCCGGGAGATCAATCTGAAGCAGCGCTCGGTGCGGTCGCGCGATGGTCACACCGGCGCGCGGACGCCCGGCGACATCGGCTTTGCCACCCTGCGCGGCGGCAGCGTCGTCGGCGATCACACGGTGATGCTGGCGGGGCCGCAGGAACGGATCGAACTGCGCCACGTGGCGGAGGATCGCGGCATCTTCGCGCGCGGCGCGGTCAAGGCGGCGCTGTGGGCGCGCGGGCGCAAGCCCGGGCTCTATTCGATGGCCGACGTGCTCGGCCTGGATGGATGACATTCGACCTCGCCCGGCCGGTCCGGCCGGGGAGGGTGACGGGAAGCCGGTTTCGGGACGGAAAGCCGATGCCGGTTTCAAGGTCGTTGTTTCACAGGCTTTTTCCGGTCGGGTCGGTTCGATCCGTCCGGATCTTGCTCTAACCCACAAGGGAGATACCAGATGAGCAAGTTCAAGATTTCGCCGGAGCTGGAAGAGCGTCGCAAGGAAGCGATCGAGGAACTGGAAATGTTCCTTGACGACAACGAGACGTTCGAGGATCTCGAGGCGGCGAACAAGGCCGGCACGCCGGGGTTCCATGAGGTGCTGATCGCGCTGAAGATCGCGATGGAAACCTTCGGCACCCATGTCTACGAGCATCCGGCGGCGGTGATGGATCCGGAATTCTATGCCCGCGTCGACAAGATCCTCGAGGACATGTCGGAACTGGCGGCCGACATGACCGAGCGGCATCTGGAAGCGGTGCAGGGCGCCTGACACCGGTCGCCCGGGCGAGCGATCCCGTGGCGGACGGCTTGCCCGGTGCGGGAGCGGTTTGCCGGCTCGGCGGCCGGATTGAGCGAGCTGGCCGGCCTGCGGGCCGACCAGGCTGGAGCTTGGCGTCTTCCGCGGGAATTTTCCCTCCGGATTGCTTCCGTCCGGGCGGAACGTGCTGAGGAAGCGACCGGGAGCGGCTTTCGGCCTGCCGAGGACCGGCGACCCGGGAACTGGATATTGGGACTGAATACTGGGGACTGGACATGGAACGTCTGTTGGTGCTGTGCCGTCACGGCGAGAGCGAGTGGAACAAGCTCAACCTGTTCACCGGCTGGAAAGATCCGAACCTGACCGAAAAGGGTGTCACCGAGGCGATTGCCGCCGGGCGGAAGCTGAAGGCGCTCGGGCTTGAATTCGATATCGCCTATACCTCGGACCTGACCCGGGCGCAGCGCACCTGCCAGCTGATCCTCAACGAGATCGGCCAGTCCGACCTCGCGACGGTGAAGAACCTGGCGCTGAACGAGCGCGACTATGGCGACCTGTCGGGGCTGAACAAGGACGAGGCGCGCAAGCGCTGGGGCGACGAGCAGGTGCATATCTGGCGCCGGTCGTTCGACATTCCGCCGCCGGGAGGCGAGAGCCTGAAGGATACGGCGGCGCGGGTGCTGCCATACTATCAGGCGACGATCCTGCCGGACGTGCTCGCCGGCAAGCGGGTGCTGGTCGCGGCCCATGGCAATTCGCTCCGGGCGCTGATCATGCAGCTCGAGGGCCTCAGCGGCGAGGCGATCATCGCGCGCGAACTTGCCACCGGCGTGCCGATTGTCTACCGGCTGAAGGCCGACGGATCGGTGGAAAGCAAGCAGGATCTGGCGGCCTGAGCGCTCGCCGGGGCCAGCCCCTCGCGGCGGCCATGCCGCATCAATTCAGGAAAGGCCCGCCGGCTGCCACAGGAGCCGGCGGGCTTTTCATTGTCGCGGCAGGTGCTTGAAGCCGGGCGGCGAGGGCGGCTATCCTGCCGCCGATGGACCGGGGGCGGCACCGGCCCTTGGCGCGCTCGTCTCGGAGGGGGCATGACGGCTTCGATCGAAATCCTGAGCCGCAGCGGCTATGCCGAGGCGATCGACGGACTGGCGGACGTGTTGTCCGACTGTGTCGAGGGGGGCGCCTCGGTCAATTTCGTCGCGCCCTATCCGCCGGACATGGCGCGGCGGTTCTGGGACGGGATCGCGCCGGCGGTGGAAGCCGGCGACATCATCGTCGCGGTGGCGCGGATCGACGGGCGGATCGTCGGAACGGCGCAGCTGCAGCTCATCACCAAGCCGAACCAGCCGCATCGGGCCGAAATCGGCAAGATGCTGGTGCATCGCGCGGCGCGGCGGCAGGGCCTCGCCCGGGCGCTGCTGACGCGGCTTGAGGGCGAGGCGACGGCGCGCGGGCGCTGGCTCCTGGTGCTCGATACCGAGGAAGGCAGTGCCGCCCACGCGCTTTACAAGAGCCTCGGCTGGAGCGAGGTCGGCGCGATCCCGGACTTCGCCCTGACCGGCGACGGCAAGGCCTATTGCGCCGCGATGTTCTTCTACAAGCGGTTGGCGGTCTGATCACGCCGGCGCCGGGCGTCCGGGGGCGGAAAGCGCCCACCGGTCAGGCCGGCTGGCGCAGCGAGCGATAGACGGCGAGCGTGGCGTCGGTCATGGCGCGGAGCGAAAACCGCGCGGTGACATGGGCGCGGGCGCGGGCGCCGAGTTCGGCACGGGTGGCCTGCGGCAGGGCGAGGGCGGCGGCGAGGGCCGTTGCCATGGAGTCGGCGTCGCCGGCGGCGACCTTCCAGCCGGTGAATCCGTCGGGTGACTGCTCGGGGCCGATGACGGTTTCGCCGACGGCGCCGAGATCGGTGACGACGACCGGGGTTTCGAGTGCCTGCGCCTCGACGGCGGCGCGGCCAAAGGCCTCGGGTTCGATCGAGGCGACGACGGCGACATCGGCGGCGGCCATGGCGGCGGCCGGATCGGCGCAATGGCCGACGAGATGGATGCGGCCGCGCAGGCCCGCGGCGGCGATCGCCGCCTCGACCTCGGCGACGTAGCCGTCGCGGCCCTGGGCGTCGCCGGCGAGGATCAGGTCGACGTCGCCGATACCGCGGGCGGCGAGGAGGCGGGCGGCCTCGACCAGCACCAGCTGGCCCTTCCAGCGGGTGACGCGGGCGAGGTTGACGATGAGCCGGGCCGTCGGCGCCACGCCCCAGGCGGCGCGCAGCGCGGCGATGCGGTCGGGGGCGATGGCGGCGCGGTCGAAGCCGGCGAAATCGGTGCCGCGATGGATGACGGTGACGCGATCGGCGACGTCCGGCTGGCGGGCGACGATCAGGCGACGGGTCCAGTCGGAATTGGCGATGATGGCATCGGCCCGGGTCATGGACGAATTATAGAGCGCCTTCAGCATGTTGGCTTGCTTGTAGGCGCCATGATAGGTGGTGACGAAGGCGGCTTTCGTCAGGCGCGCGGCGATGAGCGCCGACCAGGCGGGCGCACGCGAGCGGGCATGCAGGATGTCGACATCGGCATCGCGGACGAGGCCGGCGAGCCGGCGGGCATTGGCGAGGATGACAAGCGGGTTCTTGGCGGCGACCGGCATCAGCACGACCTCGGCGCCGGAGGCCTTGAGTTCCTCGACCATCCGGCCGCCGACGGTGACGACCAGCGCCCGGCCGCCGGCGGCGACGATGGCGGCGGCGACATCGAGGGTGGTGCGCTCGGCGCCGCCGGTCTCCAGCGTCGGGATCAGCTGCAGCACGGTCGGAAAGGCTTTTCCGGGGCGGTCGAATGTGGAAGAAGAAGGCGACATGATCCCCCGCTGAAGACCGGCTGCGATCGCGATCGCGCGAAAGCAACCAGGGTTGCCGGCGGAAACGCTCGCGAGGCATAGGATGATTGAAGCCGAAGCGCTAGCCCTCGATGTCGGCGAGCCGGCGCGGCGTATCGCCGTGTTGCGGCGGTCGGGCACCGGTCCGGGCCTCGTCTGGCTCGGCGGTTTCCGCTCGGACATGACCGGCGGCAAGGCGCAGGCGGTGGACGGGTTCGGGGCGGCGCGCGGGCTCGGCGTCACCCGCTTCGACTATTCCGGCCATGGCGCCTCGAGCGGGCGGTTCGAGGACGGGACGATCTCGCAGTGGCTGGAGGATTCGCTCGCGGTATTCGAGCGGGCGACGCAGGGGACGCAGATCTTGATCGGGTCGTCGATGGGCGGCTGGATGAGCCTGCTCCTGGCGCGGGCGCATCTTGCCGCGGTCGGCCGGGCCGCGAGCCGGATCAAGGGAATCGTGCTGATCGCGCCGGCGCCGGACTTCACCGAGGCGTTGATCTGGGCGAACCTGCCGGAGGCGGCGCGGCGCGAGATCGAGGAAAAAGGCGCGTGGATGCGTCCGTCGGAGTACGCGCCCGGCCCCTATCCAATCACCCGGGCGCTGATCGAGGACGGACGCCGGCACCTGCTGCTTGGCGGCGAGATCGAAACCGGCTGCCCGGTGCATGTGCTGCAGGGCATGCAGGATGTCGACGTGCCATGGAGCCACGCGATGCGAACGGTGGAACGCATCGGCCGCGACGACGTCACCGTCACCCTGATCAAGGACGGCGACCACCGCCTGTCCCGCGACCAGGACATCGCCGTGCTGCTGCGGGTGATCGAGGCGATGGTCGCCAACATTGCGTGAGCGTCGTTGGCTGCCCGACGACGATCCGACGAGTTGATCTCACGTCACAGGAAACTGCGGCCGTGCTTGCCGGGGGCGAGGCCGAGGTGGGCGGCTAGGGTTTCGCCGATGTCGGCGAAGCCGCGGCCGCCGACTTCGCGGGGGGCGATGCCGGGGCCGAAGGCGACGATCGGCACGTGCTCGCGGGTGTGGTCGGTGCCGCGCCAGGTGGGGTCGCAGCCGTGGTCGGCGGTGATGAGCGCCATGTCGCCGGGGCGCATGGTGGCGATGTAGTCCGGCAGGCGGCGATCGAAGGCCTCAAGGGCGGCGGCATAGCCCGGCACGTCGCGGCGATGGCCGAAGAGCATGTCGAAATCGACGAAATTGGTGACGACCAGCGCGCCGTCGGGGGCGTCGGCGGAGGCGGCGAGCGTGGTGTCGAACAGCGCCATGTTGCCGGCGGCCTTGCGGGTGTCGGTGATGCCGCAATGGGCGTAGATGTCGGCGATCTTGCCGATGCCGATGACGGCGCGGCCGGCGGCCTTGGCGCGGTCGAGCAAGGTCGGCTCTGCCGGCGGTACGGCGTAGTCGCGACGGTTGGCGGTGCGGGTGAAGTCGGCCGGCGTGGTACCGACGAAGGGGCGGGCGATGACGCGGCCGATGTTCAGCGGGTCGATCAGCTTGCGGGCGATCAGGCAGAGGTCATAGAGCCGCTCGAGGCCGAAGCTCTGCTCGTGGGCGGCGATCTGCAAAACCGAATCGGCCGAGGTGTAGAGGATCGGTTTGCCGGTGCGCATGTGCTCGAGGCCGAGCTCGGCGATGATCTCGGTGCCGGAGGCGTGCTTGTCGCCGAGGATGCCGGGCAGGTTGCCGAGGCGGATCAGTTCGTCGGTCAATGATTTGGGGAAGGTCGGGATCGTTTCGGGGAAATAGCCCCAATCGAACGGCACCGGCACGCCGGCGAGTTCCCAATGGCCCGACGGCGTATCCTTGCCCTTGGACTTCTCGATGCCGTAGCCGACCAGGCCGCCGATGCCGCTGCCGGTGAGGCCGGCGGGGGTCAGGCCGCTCGACAGGCGCGCGGCGCGGCCGAGGCCGAGGCCGTCCATCACCGGCAGGGCGAGCGGGCCGGAGCGCAGGCCGGCGCGGTCGCCGCGGCCGGCGGCGCAGGCGGCGGCGATATGGCCGAGGGTGTCGGCGCCGACGTCGCCAAAGCGGTCGGCGTCGGCGGAGGCGCCGATGCCGAAACTGTCGAGAATGAGCAGGAATGCCCGCGCCATGGTTCAGTGCCCTTCTCGACCGTCGATGCGGTCGGTGACGACGTCGCGCGGGGCGTGGGCCTCGCCGATGCGATAGGCGGCGCGCAGCGCCACCGTCGCCCGTTCTATCTGGGACTCGCCGCGCGCATGCACAATGGCCAGCGGCCGGCGATCTTCGCCGACGACGCCGACCTCGGCGCCGATCTCGGCCAGTTCGCTGAAGCCGACGGCATAGTCGATGACGTCGGCGGCGCGGGCGCGGCCGCCCTTCATCTCGACCACGGCAACGCCGATGGCGCGGGTGTCGATGGCGGCGACGCGGCCGGAGACCTCGGGATAGATGGGGCGCACCAGCGGGGCCGCCTCGAGATAGCGTTCGGGCGCGTCGATGAGGTCGATGGGACCGCCGAGCTCGCCGACCATACGGGCGAACAATTCGGCCGCCGCGCCGGAGGTCAGCACGGTTTCAATGCGGCGGGCGCCCTCGATGGTGTTGTGGGCGAGGCCACCGACCACCAGCATCTCGGCGCCGAGGGCGACGGTGACATCCCACAGCCGCTTGTCGACGCGGCGCAGGGTAAGGAACTCGACGGCGTTGCGGACCTCGAGGGCATTGCCGGCGGCGCTGGCGAGGGGCTCGTTCATGTCGGTCAGCAGGGCAACCGTCGGCAGGCCGGCGCCGGAGGCGACGGTGGCGAGGCTGCGGGCGAGGCCGCGGGCGTCGTCGAGCGTCGACATGAAGGCGCCGGTACCCCACTTGACGTCGAGCACCAGCCCCTGCAGGCCGGCGGCGAGCTTTTTCGACAGGATCGAGGCGGTGATCAGGTCGATCGACTCGACCGTGGCGGTGACGTCGCGGATGGCATAGAAGCGCTTGTCGGCGGGGGCGAGATCGGCGGTCTGGCCGATGATGGCGCAGCCGATCAGGCGGACGACCTCGGCGAAGCGCTCGGCGCCGGGCTGGGTCTGGTAGCCGGGGATGGCGTCGAGCTTGTCGAGGGTGCCGCCGGTATGCCCGAGGCCGCGACCGGAGATCATCGGCACATAGCCGCCGCAGGCGGCGATCGCCGGGGCGAGCATCAGCGAAACATTGTCGCCGACGCCGCCGGAGGAGTGCTTGTCGAGCACCGGTCCCGGCAGGTTCCATTGCAGCACGGTGCCGGAGCGGGTCATGGCGCGGGTCAGCGCCACCCGTTCGGGCATGGTCAGGCCGTTGAAAAACACCGCCATGGCGAAAGCCGAGATCTGCCCCTCGGTGACGGAGCCGTCGGTGAGGCCGCGGACGAGAAAATCGATCTCGGCGACCGAAAGCGGGATCTTGTCGCGGGTCTTGCGGATCAGTTCCTGGGGCAGCATGGCGGGATCACGGGAGCTGGAGGGGGCCTGGGGGGCGAACGGATGGCGCGAGCCTAGAGCGGATCGGCTTCATACGGAATCGAAATCGCCTTGAAGCGCGGGCTTTGCAGGATTGCGGCATCGCGGCCGGCTCGGCAAGGCCGGTTCCGAAAGCTGACGGCGCGGGCGCGACCGGGCGAACTTCGGAGGCGATTGCCCCTTCCGTTGCCGAACCGCAACACCCATATACCCGGCGAAGGCCGATCTCCGCCGCTTCGGGGCGGGGCGCGGCCGTTGTAGACTTAACCCAGGACGCCGGAACCGGGCTACGGACGGGGATGGCGGGCGAGAAGGGCAACACCATGAACCCGGAAAAATATACGGAACGGATGCGTGGCTTCCTGCAGGCGGCGCAGACCATGGCGCTGGGGCGCGGGCATCAGCAATTCACCCCCGAACACCTGCTGAAGGTATTGCTGGAGGACGAACAGGGGCTCGCCAGCGGTCTGATCGACCGGGCCGGCGGCCGTTCACGCGAGGTGCTGGCCGCGGTCAACCAGGCGCTCGACAAGATGCCGAAGGTGGAAGGCGGCGGGGCGGGGCAGCTCTATCTGTCGGCGCCGCTGGCGCGGCTGTTCGGCGAGGCCGAGAAGGTCGCCGAAAAGGCCGGCGACAGCTTCGTCACGGTGGAGCGGCTGGTGCTGGCGATGGCGCTCGACAAGGCATCGGACGTCGGCAAGATGCTGGCCAAGGGCGGGCTGACGCCGCAGGCGCTGAATGCGGTGATCGAGGATATCCGCAAGGGTCGCAAGGCCGACACGGCCTCGGCCGAGAACCAGTATGACGCGCTGAAGAAATTCGCCCGCGACCTGACGGAAGCGGCGCGCGAGGGCAAGCTCGATCCGGTCATCGGCCGCGACGAGGAAATCCGCCGCACCATCCAGGTGCTGGCGCGGCGCACCAAGAACAATCCCGTCCTGATCGGCGAGCCGGGTGTCGGCAAGACCGCGATCGTCGAGGGGCTGGCGTTGCGCATCGTCAATGGCGACGTGCCGGAAAGCCTGAAGAACAAGCGGCTGATGGCGCTCGACATGGGCTCGCTGATCGCCGGGGCGAAGTATCGCGGCGAGTTCGAGGAGCGGCTGAAGGGCGTGTTGCAGGAGGTCACGGCGGCGGAAGGCGACGTGATCCTGTTCATCGACGAGATGCACACGCTGGTCGGCGCCGGCAAGGGCGAGGGAGCGATGGACGCTTCCAACCTGCTGAAGCCGGCGCTGGCGCGCGGCGAGCTGCATTGCGTCGGCGCGACGACGCTGGACGAATACCGCAAGCATGTGGAAAAGGACCCGGCGCTGGCGCGGCGGTTCCAGCCGGTGTTCGTCTCCGAGCCGACGGTGGAGGATACGGTTTCGATCCTGCGCGGACTGAAGGAGAAGTACGAGCTGCATCACGGCGTGCGCATCACCGACAGCGCGCTGGTGGCGGCGGCGACCTTGTCGAACCGCTACATCACCGATCGGTTCCTGCCGGACAAGGCGATCGATCTGGTGGACGAGGCCGGTTCGCGGCTGCGGATGCAGATCGATTCCAAGCCGGAGGAGCTCGATGAGCTCGACCGGCGGGTGATCCAGCTGAAGATCGAGCGCGAGGCGCTGAAGAAGGAAACCGATCCGGCCTCGAAGGACCGGCTTGCGCGGCTGGAAAAGGAGCTCGGCGAACTGGAGGAGCAGGCAACGGTGCTGACCTCCAAGTGGCAGGCGGAAAAGCAGAAGCTCGCCAATGCGACGACGGTGAAGGACACGCTCGACAAGGCGCGGCAGGAGCTGATCGAGGCGCAGCGGCGCGGCGATTTCGCCAAGGCGGGGGAACTCGCCTATGGGGTGATCCCGGGGCTGGAGAAGCAGCTGGCCGAGATCGAGGCGCGCAAGGGCGAAGCCTCGATGGAGGAGGCGGTCACCGCCAATCACATTGCCGGGGTGGTGTCGCGCTGGACCGGCGTTCCCGTCGACAAGATGCTGGAAGGCGAGCGCGACAAGCTGTTGCGGATGGAGGACGAGCTGGCGAAGCGCGTCGTCGGGCAGGGCGAGGCGGTCAAGGCCGTTTCCACCGCCGTCCGGCGGGCGCGGGCCGGCCTGCAGGATCCGAACCGGCCGATCGGCTCGTTCATGTTCCTCGGGCCGACCGGCGTCGGCAAGACCGAGTTGACCAAGGCGCTTGCCGCCTATCTGTTCGACGACGAACAGGCGATGGTGCGCATCGATATGTCGGAATACATGGAGAAGCATTCGGTGTCGCGGCTGATCGGCGCGCCTCCCGGCTATGTCGGCTATGACGAAGGCGGGGCGCTGACCGAGGCGGTACGGCGGCGGCCGTATCAGGTGGTGCTGTTCGACGAGGTCGAAAAGGCGCATTCGGACGTGTTCAATGTGCTGTTGCAGGTGCTGGACGACGGTCGGCTGACCGACGGGCAGGGGCGCACGGTCGACTTCAAGAACACGCTGATCGTGATGACGTCGAACCTCGGCTCGGAGTTCCTGGCCAATCAGGGCGAGGATGAGGACGTCGACCTGGTGCGCGACATGGTGATGGGCGTGGTGCGCGGGCATTTCCGCCCCGAGTTCCTCAACCGGCTGGATGAGATCATCCTGTTCCACCGGCTGAAGCGGCACCACATGGGGGCGATCGTCGACATCCAGATCGGCCGGCTGCGCAAGCTGCTCGCCGACCGGCGGATCGAAATCGACCTCGACGACGCGGCACGCCAGCACCTCGCCAATGCCGGCTACGATCCGGCCTATGGCGCGCGGCCGCTGAAGCGGGTGATCCAGCGGGAAGTGCAGGATCCGCTGGCGGAGAAGATCCTGGGTGGCAGCCTCGGCGATGGCGATCTGGTGCGGGTCTCGGCCAGTTCCGACCGGCTGCTGTTCAACCGGATCGAAGGCGGCGCCGCCGCTGCCTGATGTCGGGCGGCAACGGGGCTGGCTCAACCTGCGGCCGGCCGCAACCCGGCCCAAAAACAGCAACGGCCCCCGAAGCGGGGGCCGTTGGCGTTTGACGGGGTTGCTGAATGGGTCAGGTCCGGCCCGAAGCGGGCCGGGGCCTGAAGGCCGTCGGTCTCATTCCTCGACCGGAGCGGGGGCGTCGGTTGCCTCGACCGCGTCGGCGGCCTTGCGGCCACGGCCGCGGCCGCCACGGGTGACGCGCTTCTTCGGCGCGGCATCGGCGTCGTCGGCGACGGCCTCGGGCACCTCGATGCGGGCGGGAGCCGGGGCCGGCTCAGGCGCGACGACGACCGGGGCGGGTGCCGGCGCCGGCTCGGGAGCCGGGATCGGAGCCGGGGCAGTGGCGATCACCGGCGGGGCGGTGATGAAGGCCGGCAGCGAGCTGACGCCGTTGTCCTCGGCATCCTGGATGCGCGGGGCGCGCTCGGGGCGATCGCCACGCTCGTAGCGGTCGCCGGCGAAGCCCTCGCCGTCGCGGCGCGGGCGCCGCTCGAAACGGGTACCCTGACGGCGGTCGTCGCGGAACGGCCGGCTTTCGCGCGGCTGTTCGCCATAGCCCGGCAGGTCGCGGTTGCCCTGGTCGCGGGAGCCGTAGTCGCGCTGCTGATCGCGCGGCTGCTGCTGGCTCGGGTCGGCGTTGAAGTCGCCTTCGCCGCGCGGGGCGTAGTTGCCGGTGTTGTTGTTGCCGAAACGACGGTCGCGCGGGTTGAACCGGTCGCGGCCATAGCGATCGTTGCGCTCCGGACGGTCGCCGCGCGGCTCGTCACGATCGATGCGCTCGGGGCGGTCGCCACGGTCGATGCGTTCGGGCCGGTCCATGCGCTCGGGGCGCTGCTCGGTGCGTTCCGGGCGGTCGCCGCGATCGTAGCGATCATTGCGCTCGGCGCGGGGCTGACGCTCGGGCCGATCGCCACGGTCGTTGCGCTCGGGGCGATCAAAGCGGCTCGGACGGTCGTTGCGATCGCGGTCGTTGCGGTCGGTGCGCTCCAGCCGTTCGGGACGCTCGGCGCGCGGCGTCTCGTCCTCGCCGTTGAGGCTGGCGGGCGTCGGCATCTCGTCGAGATAGGGCTGGCCCTCGACCTGACGCGGCGCGGTGATCTCGGCGGCGGTGTCGAAATCATCGTCGAAATCGTCTTCGCTCGGCAGGTCCTGGCGCACGATCTGGACCGGGATCTGCAACTGCGCCTGGGCGGCGGCGATGATCCGGTAGTAGTGTTCGGCGTGCTGCAGGTAGTTCTCGCCCAGCACGTGATCGCCGGCGGCCTGTGCGTCGCGGGCGAGAGAGACGTATTTCTCGGCGACATGCAGCGCGGTGCCGCGGACCTTGATGTCCGGCCCGTTGGATTCGTAGTTGCGGCTCAGCGGGTTCGGGCCCTTGCGGGGGCCGCCGCCATTGCCGTTGTTGTTCCGCCCGCGCATGCGCTTGTTGGGATTGCCCTGTCTCATCCTGGGGGGAAGTCCGTTCCAGGCGGGTTTTCACCCACCGACCAACAGATACCGTCACACGGACATTCGGTCCGGGACCGTGGTGATCCGACCGGCCTCGCGCCCTTGGGCGGCGCCGGTGCGTCGTCGACGGCTGGTTTGCCGAGATTCCTCGCGTCGCCCGGACATTCGGTCCAGACGCCGCCGATCGATCCTGCTTGTTTGCATCTGCACGAGCAGCCCACCGCCGGGATATCCGGATGAGCCAGCGCTGCGTCGTCAAATCCAGTCGTTCGCAGACATATCGAAGACGGTGATGAACACAGACCGGACAAAGGCCGATCCAAAGTCCAAGACTCTCAACACAGGTTAATGCCGTCGGTTTGGCGAACGGGCCCTCAATGGGCCGCCCTTGGTCGCCGCGCGCGCCTCATTCAAGCTGCCGGAGCCGGGTTGCCCCCCAGGACCGATGGCGCCTGCGTCGTTCCGCACTTCGATTGCCCGGACCCTAGCGGGTTCGGCGCCGATTTCCAAGCGGGAAATTCCGGTTTTCCGCGCCGGGCGGCAAACTTGTTGTCGCGCAAGGGATTTCTTCCGGTGGTGCCCGGCGCCGGCAGGCCGCGCGCGGGGTCAGGCCGGCTTGAGGGCGGCGACGACACGGTCATTACCGCCGAGATCGCGGCTGGTCTCGATGGCGGCGAAGCCGGCGGCGGCGAGGATCGCGGTGACGGCGACTGCCTGGTCGAAACCGATCTCGAGAGCGATTCGCCCGCCCGGCCGCAGGGCGGCGAGGGCTTGCGGCGCCAGCACCCGGTAGGCGGCAAGGCCATCGGCGCCGCCATCGAGCGCCAGCGCCGGATCGTGGTCGCGGACCTCGCGGGATAGCCCGGCAAGAACGGCGGTGGCGATGTAGGGCGGGTTGGAGGCGATGAGGTCGAACCGGCCGGGGGCGAGCGCGGCGGCATAGGAGGCGCGGACGAACAGGGTGCGGTCAGCGACGCCGATGGCGGCGGCATTGGCGCAGGCTGTCGTCAGGGCCTCGGCCGAGAGGTCGGTGGCGATGCCGCGCCAGCGCGGGCGCTCGGCGAGCAGCGTCGCCAGGATCGCGCCGGAGCCGGTGCCGAGATCGGCGACCAGGGCGGGGGCGTCGGCAAGGTGGCGCAGGATGATGTCGACCAGGGTTTCGGTATCGGGGCGCGGCACCAGCGTGGCCGGGGTCAGCCGGAAGGTGCGGCCGTAGAAGTCCCATTCGCCGAGAAGCCGGGCAACCGGCTCGCCCTTCAGCCGGCGGTGGCCCATGGCGATCAGGCGGGCGATCTGGCCGTCGGTGGGGCGCAGCTCGCCGCGCAGGGGGATCTCGCCGACGGACAAGTCGAGGACATGGGCGATGATGAAGCGGGCGTCGAGATCGGCATCGCTGATGCCGCCGGCGGAGAACGCGGCGGCGAGGGCGCGGCGGATATCGGCGAGGCAGATGGAGGCGTGGCCCGGCAGCAGGCGGGCGAGCAGGGCGTGGGGTTCGGGCAGGAATCCGCTCATGCCTGCGCCGCCAGCAAGGCCGCCTGATGCTCGGTGATCAGGGCGCCGACCAGTTCGTCGAGATCGCCCATCATCACCTGCGGCAGCTTGTAGAGCGTCAGGTTGATGCGGTGATCGGTGACGCGGCCTTGCGGGAAATTGTAGGTGCGGATGCGCTCGGAGCGATCGCCGGAACCGACCTGGGCGCGGCGGTCGGCGGAGCGGGCCTTGTCCTGGCGCTCGCGTTCGGCATCGAACAGGCGGCTGCGCAGCAGCTTCATCGCCTGGGCCTTGTTCTGGTGCTGCGAGCGCTGATCCTGGACGGCGACGGCGAAGCCGGTGGGCAAATGGGTGATGCGCACGGCGGAATCGGTCTTGTTGACGTGCTGACCACCGGCGCCGGAGGCGCGGAAATAATCGTAGCGCAGATCGCTCTCGGCGATGTCGATGTCGACATCCCCGGCCTCGGGCAGTACCGCGACGGTCGCCGCCGAGGTATGAATGCGACCCTGGGTTTCAGTCGCCGGCACGCGCTGCACCCGATGGACGCCGGACTCGAACTTCATGCGGGCGTAGACGCCCTCGCCGCGCACCTCGGCGATGATTTCCTTGAAGCCGCCCATGGTGCCCTCGGCCTGCGAAATCACCTCGACCTTCCAGCCCCGGGCGGCGGCATAGCGCTCATACATGCGGAACAGGTCGCCGGCGAACAGCGCCGCCTCGTCGCCGCCGGTGCCGGCGCGCACCTCGAGGATGACCGAGCGGGCGTCGGCGGCGTCCTTGGGCAACAGGGCGAGGCGGACGGCGTGGCCCATGGCCTCGACGGCGGTCTCGAGATCGGCGCGCTCAAGGCTGGCCATCTCGCGCATTTCGGCGTCGGTGGCGGGGTCGTCGATCAGCGCGACGATGCCGGCGAGGTCGGCCTCGGCGCGGCGCAGCGCCTTGACGCTGGCGACGATGTCGGCAAGGTCGGCATGCTCGCGGGCGATGGCGACGAAGGCCTCGGGATCGGGGCAGTCGGCCATGGTCGCCTCGAGCACGGCGTGTCGATCGAGCAGGGCGTCGAGTTTTTCCTGGGGGAGCGCGGACATGGACCTGGGGCGAAGAGCGGGCGGGATCGGCGACGGACGGGCAAAGGGGCGCAGCCGGCCGGCTAGAGCGGGATTGCCTGCTCCTCGGCGAAGCTCTTGAGGAATTGCCGCAGGTCGCTGGGGTTGCGGCCGGTCTCAAGCCGCGGCAACAGCCGGCCGCGCAGTTTGCCGACATCGAGTTCGAGCAGCATGGCCTTGATCGGGCCGACCGAGGACGGCGACATCGACAGCGAGCGGAAGCCGACCGCCATCAGCGCCATCGCCTCCAGCGGCTTGCCGCCCATCTCGCCGCAAAGGGTGACCGGGGTGCGGTATTCCTGGGCCTTGTCGACGATCTGGCGCAGGGCGCGCAGGAACGACACAGACAGCGTGTCGTAGCGGCCGGCCATGCGGTTGGAGCCGCGATCGGCTGCCATGACGAACTGCATCAGGTCGTTGGAGCCGATCGAGGCGAACTGCACCTGGCTGAACAGTTCGTCGAGTTCGAACAGGAGCGAGGGCACCTCGATCATGACGCCGAGCTTGACGACCTCGGGAACGGCATAGCCGTGCTTCTTCAGGAACTGTTTTTCGCGCTCGACCAGGGCGCGGGCCTGGGAGAACTCGGCGACGTGGGTCACCATCGGGAACATGAGGCGCAGTTCGCGTCCGGCGGCGGCCTTCAGCAGCGCCCGCACCTGAGTGCGCAACAGGCCGGGGCGATCGAGGCCGAGGCGGATCGCCCGCCAGCCCATCGCCGGGTTTTCCTCTTCCTCGCTGGCGCGGATATAGGGCAGCACCTTGTCGCCGCCGATATCGAGGGTGCGGAACACCACCGGCTTGTCGCCGGCGGATTCGAGCACCTGGCGATACAGCGCCTCCTGCTCGGAGGCCCGCGGGAAGCTGGAGGCGACCATGAACTGCAATTCGGTGCGGAACAGGCCGATGCCGTTGGCGCCGGATTCCTCCAGATAGGGCAGATCGACCACAAGCCCGGCATTGAGCTGCAGCGACATCTGCTGGCCGTCCTTGGTCACCGACGGCTTGGAGCGCAGGCGGCGGTATTGCGCCTGCCGGCGGGCGCGGAAGCGGGCCTTCTCGCCATAGGCCTGCTCGACCTCGGGCTGCGGTCGCAGCTGGACGTGGCCGGCCTCGCCGTCGATGATGATGCCGTCGCCGGTTTCGACCAGGCTGACGACGCCGTCAAGTTGGCCGACGACCGGGATGCCGAGGGCGCGGGCGACGATGGCGACGTGGCTGGTGGGGGCGCCTTCCTCCAGCACCAGGCCGCGCAGCCGCTCGCGATCGTAGTCGAGCAGTTCGGCGGCGCCCATGTTGCGGCCGACGATGACGGCGTCGCGCGGCAGCATGCCGAGACCGTGGATGCCGGTCTTGCCCATCAGCTCGCGCAGCAGCCGATTGGCGAGATCGTCGAAATCGTGCAGCCGCTCGCGCAGATAGGGGTCGGTCTGGCGCAGCATGCGGGCGCGGGTATCCGACTGGACCTTCTCGACGGCGGCCTCGGCGGTCAGGCCGTTCTTGACGGCCTCCTCCATCTTGCGCACCCAGCCGCGGTCATAGGCGAACATGCGATAGGCTTCGAGCACGTCGCGGTGCTCGCCGGCCTTCTCCATCTCGGAGCGCGACAAGAGATCGTCGACGGTGATGCGCAGCTTGTCGATCGAGGCTTCGAGCCGGACCAGTTCGCGGGCGGGATCGTCGGCGAAGATATCGGTGATGACGACGCGCGGCTCGTGCAGAACGACATGGCCGAGGCCGATGCCCTCGGCGAGGATGACGCCGTCGAGACGCATCGGCCGGCGCAGATCGAGCGTCGCGCCGGGGCGGGCGAGCGGCTCGAGGCCGCCGGCGGCGATCATCTCGGCGAGGATCATCGCCACGGTCTGCAGCGTCTCGACCTCATCCTCGGGATAGGTGCGGTGCGAGCGGTTCTGGACGACGAGGACGCCGAGAGTGCGGCCGGCGCGCAGGATCGGCACGCCGAGGAAGGACTTGAAGTCCTCCTCACCGGTTTCCGGACGATAGGCGAAGGCCGGGTGGGCCTGGGCGTCGGACAGGTTGAGGTGACGCGCCTCGGAGGCGATGAGGCCGACAAGGCCCTCGCCGACCCGCAGGCTGGTCATGTGCACCGACTCGGGCTTGAGGCCGACGGTGGCGTAGAGTTCCAGCACATTGTCGGAGCGCAGCGCATAGACCGAGCAGACCTCGGCGACCATGTTGCGGGCGATCAGCTCGGCGACCTTGTCGAGCCGTTCCTGCGGCGCGGTCGGCGACGCCATCAGCTCGCGCAGCTTGCGCATCAGGAGACGCGGTGCCGCGGATGTCGGTGCTGGCATGTGACGCCTCCCTGGCTGGTGAAACGATGGGGCGACGGTTGCCCGCCGTGAGATAATGTGCTTCCCGGCCGCGTCGGGCGATAGCGCGGCCGCGCCGTTTCGACGAATTCCGGCAACACCCGATCAGTCTAGAGCATGTTGCGGCCGCGACGAAACACCAAAATCCCCTAACTCCTTGTTTTGAAGGAATAGGATTTTCCGGTGACGGTTTTATCCGCACGCGGGCGCCCAAATGCAGACGGGGCTCCAAGGAGCCCCGTCGTCGATTGCCGAAAAGGCCGGCGCCGCGCGATGCCGCCGGGGCCTCGCCTCAGTGCTTGTCGAGGCCGTAGACCGAATGCAGGGTGCGGACGGCGAGTTCGGTGTAGGGGGCGTCGATCAGCACCGAGATCTTGATCTCGGAGGTGGTGATGGCGCGGATGTTGATGCTCTTTTCCGCCAGGGCCTTGAAGGCGAGGGCGGCGACGCCGGCGTGGCTGCGCATGCCCATGCCGATGACCGAGACCTTGACGACGTCGTCCTGGCCTTCAACCGTGGTGAAGCCGATCTTGTCCTGGTTCTTGCTCAGGATATCGACGGCGCGCTTGAAGTCGGCCGAGGGCACCGTGAAGGTGATGTCGGTCGAGGAGCCATCGGGCGAGATGATCTGAACGATCATGTCGACATTGATGGCGGCCTCGGCCAGCGGGCCGAAGACGGCGGCCGCGACGCCCGGCTTGTCGGGCACGTGCCGGAGGGAAATCTGCGCCTCGTCCTTGGAGAAGGCGATGCCGGTGACAACCTCTTGTTCCACGATCTCGTCCTCGTCGCAGATGAGCGTTCCGGGGGGATTGCCGTAAGGATCGATATCCTCGGGCTTGTCGAAGGAGGAACGCACGAAGGTGCGGACCTTGTGTACCATGGCCAGCTCGACCGAGCGAACCTGCAGCACCTTGGCGCCGAGCGAGGCCATTTCGAGCATTTCCTCGAAGGCGACCTTCTCCAGCCGGCGGGCCTTGGGCACGATGCGCGGGTCGGTGGTGTAGACGCCGTCGACATCGGTGTAGATGTCGCAGCGGTCGGCCTTGACCGCCGCCGCCACGGCGACCGCCGAGGTGTCGGAGCCGCCACGGCCGAGGGTGGCGATGCGCTGGTTGGGGCCGATGCCCTGGAAGCCGGCGATCACCGCCACCTCGCCGGAGCTCATCGACTCGATCAGGCGGGCGCCGTCCATCGAATCGATGCGGGCGGAGCCGTGCTCGTGGTTGGTGACGAGCGGGATCTGCCAGCCCTGCCAGGAGCGGGCCTTGATGCCCATCGCCTGCAGCACGATCGCCAGGAGGCCGGAGGTCACCTGTTCGCCGGAGGCGACGACCGCGTCATATTCGCGCGGGTCGTAAAGCTCGGAGGCTTCCTTGACATAGGCGACAAGTTGATTGGTCACGCCGGACATGGCGGAAACCACCACGGCGACCTCGTGGCCGGCGTCCACCTCGCGCTTCACATGCCGCGCGACGTTGCGGATCCGCTCGACATTCGCGACGGATGTTCCGCCAAATTTCAACACCAATCGGGCCATCGCGGCGACGTCCTCGACTTTCCTCGTTTCGATGAACCGCGAACGGGTGTCGCAAGAGACCGCCATTCGCGTCGATGCCGGGGCGGACCCCGAGCGCGCGCGTTCATACAGCGTCCGTGCCCATCGGGCAATCGCGCCTAAACGCTAACCGCGAATTTATGGGGCCGGATCAGGTCCGGGCGCGGCCGAGGGCGGCAAAGGCGCACAAGCCGACGAGGCCGGCGGAGACGACGACGTTCCAGCCGGCGAAGGACAGGCCGAAAATCCGCAGCTGCACCTCGGTGCAGGAGACGATCCTGGTCTGGGCCATGGCGGCGAGAAGGTCGCCGGCCTTGGTGACGGCGGCGGCGCCGGAGGTGGCGCAGTCGCGCGGGCCGTCCCAGAAGCCCCACTCGGCGCCGGCCTGGAAGGCGCCGAGATAGGCGCCATAGGCGAAGATGGCAGCGGCGACGAGCAGCAGAAGTGACCCGAGGCGGGGGATGTCGCCGCGCCGGCTGACGGCGAGCGCCACGACCAGAACCGGAATGCCGAGGTAATAGGGCACGCGCTGGGCATAGCACAGGGCGCAGGGGATGAAGCCGCCGATCAGCTGGAAGCCCCAGGCGGCGCTGATCGAGGCGATGGCGCCAGCGAGGGCGGCGAGGATCGCGAGAAAGCGGGGGCCGCACGCCAGCAGGGCTTCGATCATTGCCTGTCCTCGTTCATCTGGCTGTCGCCGCCTTGGCCGACCCGGGGCGAACCGCGCGATCGGGTCGGGCGAGGCATAGCAAAGAGCGGCGGTGCCGGCGCCTTGGGATTACATCAGATACTTGATGAGGAAATAGGCAGCAATGAGGACGGCGGCGGCGGCGCCGGCGATGAGGCCGAGGCGCTTTTCGATGAAGTCGCGGATCGGCTCGCCATAGCGGCGCAACAGCCAGGCGAGCGCATAGAAGCGGGCGCCACGGGCGACGACGCAGGAGGCGATGAACAGCCAGATGTCGATCTTGGCGGCGCCCGACAGGATGGTGACGACCTTGATCGGCGGCAGGTGGGCGAGGCCGGAGGTGATGAGCATCAACAGGATGGCATCGGCGCTGGTGGAAGCGCGCAGCCGTTCGAAGGTCTCGAGCTTGCCATAGAGCTCCAGCACCGGCTTGGCGAAGGCCTCATAGGCATAGTAGCCGAGGAAATAGCCGGCGATGCCGCCGAGGCAGGAGGCGACGGTGGCGATCAGCGCCAGCCGATAGGCCCGTTCCGGCCGGGCAATGGCCATCGGCAGGAACAGCACGTCGGCGGGGACGAGAAACACCGAGCTTTCGATGAAGGCGATGACCGCCAGCCACCATTCGGCCGCCTTGCGGGCGGCAAGCGACAGGGTCCAGTCGTAGAGGCGTCTCAGCATGGCGGCTTTCGGGCAACGGTTGGCATGGCGGGTCGGGGCCAATAGAGCCCAGAACCGCTTATTTTCGGTGTATGGCCGGGCGTTCAGGCGATAGCGGTGTTCTCGGTGACGAGGCGGGCGACCTCGCGCGGGATTTCCAGCTGCGGCATGTGCCCGACGCCGTCGAACATGTGGACGGCGACGATGCCGGGGACGCCGCGCGCCTGGGTCGGCGGCAGGACGCGGTCGTGGGTGCCCCAGATCAGTTTGATCGGATGGCGCAGGGTCGCGAGCGTCGCCAGGTCGAAGCCCTTCTGGCGCTCGCCGTCGAGGATGGCCTCGACGACGGTGGCGAGGGCGGCGGTTACGCGTGGATCGGCGCGGTGCTGGGCCATCTGTTCGGCGACGGTGTGGGGGACGTGCTTCTCGAAGCCGAAGAACTGGCCGAACAGGGCATGCAGCTCGTGGGACTCGGTGGCAACCGCGAAGCTGCGCAGCAGGCGATGGTTGATCTCGGCGCCAAAGCCGCCGGGCGCCAGCAACGTCAACGACTTGACCCGCTCGCTCTCCGCCAGCTTCAGCGCGGTCATGGTGGCGATGGCGCCGCCCATGGAATGGCCGACGAGGTGGAACTCGTTGATGCCCATGGCGTCGATCGAGGCGATCAGCTCCTTCATGGACACACCGGCATGGCCGATGCGCGGCCATTCGAGCGCGGCGCCGTGGCCGGGCAGGTCGAAGGCGATGGTGCGGCGGCGGTGCTGCAAGGCGACCTGCAGTGCCAGCCAGGTGTCGCGATCGCCGGCAAAGCCATGGACGCAGACCAGGGGCACGGTACCTTCGGGGCCCTGGATGCGGTGCGGCAGGATGGTCTGGGTCAAGGTGCTGTCCTCGAAGCGGGTATCGTTAGGCTGGCGGATGGTGGTGCCGGCCCTGGTCCTGTTCGGCGATGGGGCGACGTTCCGGGCGCTCGCCCGCGCCTTTCCCGCATATGAGCGTCGCAAACCGGTGGCGGCAAGCCCCCGGCGCCGGCGTCCGCCGGTTTTTCCCACAGCGGCGGGCGCGGGCGTCATTTCGGATTGACGCAGCGACTTTGATCCCTATGATCCCGCGCCGCTGCCCCAGTGGCGAAATGGTAGACGCGGCAGACTCAAAATCTGTTGCCTTCGCGGGCGTGCTGGTTCGAGTCCGGCCTGGGGCACCACTTTTCAGACAGCGCTGGACTTGGTTGCGCCGCGCCGGCGAGTGGCGTGGTGGTCGGGCCGTTTTGGCGGGGTGGGTGGCGCGAAGGATATGAGTCGCACGATCCACCGATTTTGTGCGGAGCGTGAATTGTTCCTCTTGGTCAAAGCCGCGTTTGCGGCTAGCGTTGACCAAGGGGCAAAATCAGCGGTTTGCCGAGCATTTTCAACCTGCCGGGACGCGGGACCGGTTGGGGCGTGGCGTCGCCGGCCGGTGCCGGGGAGGCGGGCTGGCGCGGGCGGACGTTGGGTGTCGCGGATTGGCGTTGGGTTGGCGCGTCGATGTTTCAGGCGGGATGGGACACAGCATGAAGCCAGCCCGGCGGTTTCTGTCGGACCGGATCGAGGGCGCGATCGGCGACATCTATGCCGCCGCCACCGATCCTTCGCGGTTGCCGGCGGTACTGGACGGGGTCGCGGATCTGCTGGGTGGCAAGGGCATGATGATCGGCCCGGTGGTGCGCTCCAACCTGCCGGACCCGCTGCTGTTTGCCTATGCCAGTGAGGCCTTTCATGAGGCGATACCGGACTATTTGAACTATTACGTCGCGCATAATCCCAGAAAAAATTGGCTTGCACATAACAAGAGCGCCGAGGTTATCTTTTCGGATCATGATGTCATCAGCAAATCGGCGATGAACAGGAATGAATTCTATAACGATTTCCTGTTAAAGAATGACAATCTCTATAGTCTCGACCGTGTCACCTCGAAGATTAACCCCTGCGAACGGCTATGGTTTTCGGTGCAGTACTCGCGCAGGGCGGCGGCGCCGGACGCGCAGCAGCGGCGGGTGTTCGAGACGCTGTCGACGCATCTGATCCAGGCGCTCGGCATCTATCGCCGGATGCATGCCGTTCGGCCGCATGAGGCGGATCTGCTCGACCGGTTCGAGTGCGGCGCGGTGCTGCTCAATCGCTCCGGCGCGATCCTGCGCCTCAACGCGGCGGCGGAGCGGATGCAGGGGCGCGGGCTGAATTTCAGCCAGCGGCGGCTCGGCGGGGCGGGACCGAGGGATACGGCACTGCTGGATGGGGCGGTCGAGCGGGCCGTGCATGGTGTGGTGACGACCGAGGCGGTCGAGATGATCGCGTTGACGCGTCCGGGGGAGACGTTGCCGCTCCTGGTGCAGGTGTTGCCGCTGCGCGCCGAGGTGGGGCGGTTGCCGCTCAGTTCCCTGCTCGACGACGTGCCGCGCGTGCTGGTGCTGGCGACGGTCGAGCCGGGCGCGGTCGAGCGCGACGACACGCGCGGGCTGATGCTGCTCGGGCTGACGCCGGCGGAGGCGCGGGTGGCGCTGGCGGTCGGGCAGGGCTCGACGCCGGAGGAGGCGGCCGAAAGGCTCGGCGTGGCGCTGAGCACGGCACGGCATCACATCAAGCGGTGCTATGAAAAGCTGGGAATCCGCCGGCAGGCGGACCTGGTGCGGATCGTGTCGGGCTTTCCGCGATTCCTGCCGTAGCGGCGCGAGTTTTCCGGCAGGCATCACCCAGATTGGGGACGCGGCGCGGCGGGCGCCGAAGTGGCGCCAACCGGAGCGGTCCGGGCGCCGGCTAGCGCTTGTTGCGCAGTTCCCATTCGACCAATTTGGCGATGCGCAGGTGGCGGGAGAAGGCGACGTTCATGGCGCTGAGGAAGCCGTAGCGGCCGCGCAGGAAATGACGGCGGCCGAAATAGACCTTGAGGAACCACAGCGGGAACTCGGTGACGAGGCGCAGGAGCGACACCTTGCGGCCGCCGGCGCTGGCCAGCGTCTCGACTTGCAGGTCGCTGTAGCCGTTGAGCTTGGTCATCTGTTCGCCGAGGGAGCGAACGGAGAAATGATGCACGAGCGGCTTCAGTTCCCCAAGGCGGGCATCGGGGGGGAATTCGACCCGGTCATGCACCGGCGAGGCGGCATAGCGGCCGCGATCGGCGCGGTAGAGGCGCACCGGGTCGAGATAATAGGCGAGGGGATGCGGCTCGGTCTCGCCGGGGAAGATCTCGGCGATGCGCAGGCGGTAGCCGTCGAGGGCGGGTTCGCCGGTTGCGAACAGTGCCTCGATCTCGCGGCGCAGGCTCGGCGGCACGACTTCGTCGGCGTCGAGGTTGAGCAGCCAGCGATTGCGGCACTGGGCCTCGGCGAAGCGCTTCTGCGGGCCGTAGCCGGCCCAGTCGTGGTGGAGGACGCGGGCGCCGGCGGCGGCGGCGAGCGCCTGAGTGCCGTCGGTGGAGCCGCTGTCGACGACGATGACCTCGTCGACCCAGTCGCGGATGGCGGCGATGGTGCGCTCGATGCGGTCGGCTTCATCGAGGGCGATCATGAAGACGGAGACAGGGAGCCGCGCCTCGCTCACGTCATTGCTCCAGCCCGGCGATGGCGCGGGCGAAATCGCCGGCGACGAAGGGCTCGAGATCGTCGGCGCCCTCGCCGACGCCGATGAAATGCACCGGCAGGCCGAACTTCGCGGCAATGGCGACGAGGATGCCGCCACGAGCGGTGCCGTCGAGCTTGGTCATCACCAGGCCGTTGACGCCGGCGACCTTACCGAAGATCTCGACCTGATTGAGGGCGTTCTGGCCGGTGGTGGCGTCGAGGGTCAGAATCGTTGTTTGAGGGGCGGCGGGGTCGAGCTTCTTGAGGACGCGGACGATCTTTTCCAGTTCGTCCATCAGCTCGGTGCGGTTCTGCAAGCGGCCGGCGGTGTCGATGATCAGCACGTCGGTGCCGTCCTCGACCGCCTCGCGCAGGGCGTCGAAGGCCAGCGCGGCGGCATCGGCGCCGGGTTCGCGGGCGACGATGGTGGCGCCGGTGCGCGCCGCCCAGATGCGCAGCTGGTCGATGGCGGCGGCGCGGAAGGTGTCGCCGGCGGCGAGCTTCACCTTCTTGCCGTCGCGGGCATAGATCTGCGCCAGCTTGCCGATGGTGGTGGTCTTGCCGGTGCCGTTGACGCCGACGACGAGAATGATGTGGGGACGGAACGCCGGATCGAGGACGAGCGGCCGGGCGATGGGGGCGAGGATCTTCTCGACTTCCTCGGCCAGCACGGACCGGACTTCCGCCTCGGAGATTTCCTTGTCGAAGCGGCCCTTGGCGAGGGCCTTGGCGACGCGGGTGGCGGTATCCATGCCGAGATCGGCGCGGATCAGCACGTCCTCGAGGTCCTCAAGCGTCTCGGCGTCGAGCTTGCGCTTGGTGAAGACGGCGGAGATGCCCTCGGTCAGCGACGACGACGTGCGCGACAGGCCGGACTTCAGCCGCTGCCACCAGGAGGTCGGCGCCGGCGCCGGCGCTTCGACGACCGGCTCGGCGGCGGGCGGTTCGGACGCAGCCGGCGCGGCGCCGCCGAACAATCGGCCCCACAGCCCGCGCTTTTCGGTTTCGCTCATGCCTTCGCTCTCCCGGTTCGATCATTCGACAAAGCGCCAAAGCCAATTGAGGTCAAGGCGAAAAACGTCTCGATCCGCGGGCGCCGGCCAAACAGCGGTGCGATGCCGGCGTCGTTCACGAGAGGGTGGGGCGAGGGTGGCGAATTCGGCAAGACGAGCCTTGCCAAATCGGCCGCTTGCGGGTATCACCCCGGCGCATAACTGCATTTCGCCGGTGTAGCTCAGTGGTAGAGCATCCGCTTCGTAAGCGGGTGGTCGGGGGTTCAAATCCCTCCACCGGCACCACTTCCCGACCATAATCCGCGTTGATGTCGCCGCCGCGCAAGCGCCGGCGGCGCGGAGGCTTGCCTTGCGGCGGCAATGTCGGCGCCGATGTCAGGGGCGGCGAACTGCGCGCAGGTTGGCGCCGGCGGCGGCGATGCGGGCGAGGCCGGCGCCGAGCGGCTCGATGGCGACCTTCATGTGGTGGGCATTGGCGTGCAGCATGGTGGCGGCGTCGCGGACGAAGGCGACGTGGCCGGGCCAGAACAGCAGGTCGCCCCGGCACCATTCGGCCGGATCGAGCGAAACCGGCGTGCCGAGGGCGGCCTCCTGCATGTCGCTGTCGCGGGGGCAATCGATGCCGCAGGCGTTGAGGGCGGTCTGGACCAGGCCGGAACAGTCGGTGCCGAGGGAGGAGCGGCCTCCCCACAGATAGGGCGTTTCGAGGAAACCCTCGGCGACGGCAACCGGATCGCCGGCGCGGGCGTCGAGCGGGGCGATGTGGGTAGTGACGAGGTGGCCGCCATCGGGCATGACGGCGAAGGCGCGGCCGCCGGCCTCGATGGTGCGGGCAATGGCGAGCGGCGAGCCGAGCGACAGCCAGTGGCGGATCGGCGTCTTGATCGACGGGCCGCTGAAGACGAAGGTGCGGGTGGCGGCGACCTTGTGGGTCGGCGCCGGGCCGGGAGCGCCAAGGGCGGAGGCGGCGAGCCAGCCGACATAGCCGTCGCGATTGAGCTGGCCCCAGGCCCAGCCGTCGGCGCTTTCATCGTAGATGGTGACGGTCTCGCCGCAGAGCGCCTGGGTCTCCACCGGGGCGGTCTCGGCCGGATGGCGCTTGAGGTCGGCGGTGGGGCGGGTGATGCGCTTGGTGGCGCCAATGACGAAGCGCGGGGCATCGACGCGACCCTTGAGATGGGCAGCGGCCAGATCGGCGCGGGCGGGCGTGAGCCGGGGGTCGTAAGCAGTCATCGAGGCAGGTCCTTGGCCCGGGCGACGATCAGATCGCCCAGCTTCTCGACGTACAGCGCTCCCTCGACGGTGCGCAAGATGATGACATTACGACGGTCGTCGTCATCGCGACGGCGATCGAGCAGCTTGACGGCGCCGAGGGTGTCGAGCGCGCGGGTGATCGCCGGCTTGGTGACGCCGAGCTTGGCGGCAAGGCCGCGCACGGTGTGCGGCGGCGGCTCGAGATAGACGGTGAGCAGGATCGTCACCTGACGGGCGGTGAGGTCGCGGTCCTCGTCGCGCACCAGGCCGAGACTGACGTCGTGCCAAAGGCGCAGGGCCTGACTGGGGCGCATCTCGACCGGCACGAAAACCGCCTTGCTCGCATGGCCGGGCGCGGCCATCATTTCGGAAGCGGAATGATAGGCGGCGATGGCTGGCACGGCAAGGCGGAGTGGGGCGATTCGGCGATCAAGGTGAATCGAATCGTCGCCGAACCTCGGCCTAACCGGCGCGGGCGCGGGGGCGGGGTTCGGCGATGGAGCCGTCGAACACCTCGATCATGCGCTGGCGGATGGTGCGCTGGCGGCTGGGGCTGGCGATCTTCTGACCGGTCAGGTCGGTGACGTAGAAGACGTCAACGGCCTTTTCGCCAAAGGTGGCGATATGGGCGGAGGTGATGTTGAGGTTGAGGCTGGAAATGGCGCGGGTGAGGTCATAGAGCAGGCCGGGGCGATCGAGGCCGGACACCTCGATGACGGTGAAGCGATCGGACCAGCCGTTGTTGACGATGACGTCGGTGGCGAGGTCGAAGGCCTTGACCTGGACCTTGGTCAGCGACTTGCGCTCGACGCTTTCCGGCAGGCGCTCCTTGCCTTCCAGCGCCCGCAGGATCAGGGCGGAGACGCGCTCGCCCCGGCGCAATTCGTCGCCGTCGTCGGAAAATTCGCGCGAGACGAAGATGGTGTCGAGAGCGCGGCCGTCGGTAGTGGTGTAGATCTGTGCGTCGACGATGTTGGCGCCGGCGACGGCGCAGGCGCCGGCGATGGTCGATAGCAGGCGCGGGTGGTCGGGCGCCAGCACGGTGATCTCGGTGACGCCCTCGAAGGCGCGCGGCACGACGCGGGTGGCGAGCGACAGGCCGCGGCGGTCGGCGTCGCGGATGAACTCGGCATGGGCGACCTTGCGGGCGATGTCGACGCGGAGCCAGTAGGGCGGATAGTGACGATCGCCGTAGGCGGCGCGCTCGGCCTCGCTCCAGTCGGCGAGCTTGTCGGTGAGTTCCTTCTTGGCGGCGGCGACACGCAGGTCACGCGGGATCTGGCTGTGGCCGCCGGCGAGATAGGGCTCGGTCTCGTAGTAGAGCGTGCGCAGCAGCTGGCCCTTCCAGCCGGTGAAGACGCCGGGGCCGACGGCGCGGATGTCGGCGACCGTCAGGATCAGCAGCATCTTCAGGCGCTCGGGGCTCTGCACCACGTCGGCGAAGTCGCGGATGGTCTTGCGGTCGTTGAGGTCGCGGGCCTGGGCGATGGTGGACATCACCAGATGCTGCTCGATCAGCCAGGCGACGGTCTCGGTCTCGGCGGCCGAGAGCCCGAAGCGGGGGCAGAGCTTGCGGGCGATGACGGCGCCGATCTCGGAATGGTCCTCGGGGCGGCCCTTGCCGATATCGTGCAGGAACAGGGCGACATAGACGACGCGGCGGTTCTGGATGCCGGGCATCAGCTCGGAGGCGAGCGGGTTCTGCTCGCGGCGGGTGCCCTTCTCGATGTCGGTCAGCTCGCCGATGGAGCGCAACAGGTGCTCGTCGACGGTGTAGTGATGATACATGTTGAACTGCATCATCGCGACGACGCGACCGAATTCCGGCACGAAGCGACCGAGCACGCCGGTCTCGTTCATGCGGCGCAGGATGGTTTCGGGGTAGTTGGGCGAACAGAGGATCTCGACGAACAGCCGGTTGGCTTCCTCGTCCTCGCGGAGCTTGCGGTCGATCAGCTTCAGCGACCTTGTGATCAGCTTCATCAGATCGGGGTGGAAGTTCAGGTCGTGGCGGTCGGCCAGATAGAAGACGCGGATTAGATCGACCGGATCGCGCTCGAAGACATGGTCGTCGAGGGCATTGATGCGCTGGTTCTCGATGACGAAGCCGTCGGCGGTGCCGAAGCCCTTGGGCTTCTTCTTGCGGGTGAAGGGGGCGAGCAGCCGGTTGAGCATCGGCACGGCCTTGACGTGCTGTTCCTCCAGCGCGGAGCAGAAGATCAGGGTCAGGTCGCCGACGTCCTTGGCGATGAGGAAATAGTGCTTCATGAAGCGCTCGACCGCCTTCATGCCGGAGCGGGCGGTGTAGCCGAGCCGGCGGGCGATCTCGCGCTGCAGGTCGAAGGTGAGGCGTTCCTCGGGGCGGTTGGTGACGAAGTGCATGTGGCAGCGCACGGCCCAGAGGAACTCGTCGCAGCGCTTGAAGCGGTTGTACTCTGTGCGCGAGAACACCCCGGCCTTGATCAGGCCGTTGGGGTCGCGGACGCGGTAGAAGTACTTGGCGATCCAGAACAGCGTCTGCAGGTCGCGCAGGCCGCCCTTGCCTTCCTTGATGTTCGGCTCGACCAGATAGCGGGAGGTGCCCTGCTTGCGGTGGCGGTCGTCGCGCTCGGCCAGCTTGGCGGCGATGTAGTCGGGGCCGGTGCCGGAAACGACTTCCTTGTCGAAGCGGGTGAGGAGATCGTCCATCAGGGCGCGGTCGCCCCACAGGTAGCGGGCCTCGAGAATGGCGGTGCGGATGGTCAGGTCGGAGCGCGACAGCCGGATGCATTCGTCGATGTTGCGGGTGGCGTGGCCGACCTTCAGGCCCATGTCCCACAGCATGTAGAGGATATACTCGACGATGCTCTCGCCCCACGGCGTCTGCTTGTAGGGCAGCAGGAACAGCAGGTCGATGTCGGATCCCGGCGCCAGCGTGCCGCGGCCATAACCGCCGACGGCGGTGATGGTCATGCGCTCGGCCGAGGAGGGGTTCTTGACCTGATAGACATGGCTGGCGGCGAAGTCGTGGACGACGCGGATGATCTCGTCCATGACGAAGGACAGGCGCTCGGCGCAGAGCGTGCCGAGGCGATCCTCGATCAGCCGGCGCTCGATTTCCTTGCGGGTGGCGGCGCGGACGTCCTTGAGGATCGCCAGCACGGCGGCGCGGACCTGAGGCGACGAGCCGTCGCCGGCGCGGTCCTTGACGATGGCGCTCAACTGTGCGCGCAAGGCGTCGGAATCGATCAGGCCGGCAAAGCGGGCATCCTGCATGTTTGCTCCCGTCGGGCGCCGTCCGGGCTGCCCGTTCGGCCGCGTCCGGCCGTGCATTCCCCTTGGTCCCGGCACCACGCCGCGAAGCGCGGTCCACGTCCGCGACGGCGAAGCAGGGCCGGGTCGAGCGACCATAAGGCCTAGGGTTTAACGAAGCTAGAGTCCGGGCCGAATGAGCCCGCCCGGCGACGGGCGCGTGGCCGGGCGTGCCCGTGGGCGGTGCGGAATGTCAGGCCTGGGCCGGCGCGCAGAACAGGTCCTTGAGGACGCCGATGACCCGGGCGGTGGTCGGGTCGGCGATGCGATAGTGCAGGGTGGTGCCCTCGCGGCGGAAGGTGACGAGGCCATCCTCGCGCAGCTTGGCGAGGTGCTGCGACAGCGCCGACTGGCTGAGGCCGACCGCCTCGGCGAGGGAGTTCACCGTCATCTCGCGCTCGATCAGGCGGCAGAGAATGATCAGCCGGCGTTCGTTGGCAAGCAACTTCAGCAGGCGGGCGGCCTGTCCGGCGCTGGCCTCCAGATCGGCAAACGACGGGCCGGCGTCGCCGAACGGCATGACGTCGTCCCCGACCTGTGCCGCATTGCATTTGCCTTCCGTCATTGCCGCCTCGCTGGTGGCGCCGGCCGGTCCGACACCGGCTCGCCGACTAATGCTGCAGAGAGTGACAGTCATAACCCGAGCCTTGCCTCCAATGCCAGTGTTCAGCATGCCACTTTAGCGCAACAAGCGGTAATATCCGTCGTCCGAGCTGTTTATCCGATGTCTTGTCGGCCGCCAGAGCCCAAGAGCGCAATGCTTCCGGGCAGCAGGGGCTGCTTGGCCTTGTCGGTTGTCCGCATTCGGCTTCCATCAATTTTATGTGACCGATCGGCCGCGCCGCTTGCCGAGAGAAGATCTTGCGCCTTGGCCGGGTCCGTTCGGAGAGATTGTTCAACCGGCGTCGCCGAGGGGAAGGGGGCTGACGCCAGCGTGCGGCCGGCCGGCCAACGCGGTTCCGGCATGCAGGAATGCATGTTATATTAGATTTGACTAAATTACAATCTGTCAGTAGACAAGGCGGCAAGCGCGGCGGTCGGTCCCGATATCCGCCGTTGTCGCAACCGCCGCCGCAGTCGATGCGGGGATGTCGTCTGAAGGGAACTCGTCATGAAGGACTGGCCGAAGATCGCCGCCGAGATGTCGCCGCTGCTGCGGGAAGTCCGCAACGGCGCACCGGAATCGCTGAAGGGCTTTTCGGCGATGGCGAGCGGGGCGCTTGCCGCCGGCAAGCTCGATACCAAGACCAAGGAACTGATCGCGCTGGCGATTTCGGTGACGGTGCGCTGCGATCCGTGCATCGCCTTCCACGCCAAGTCGGCGGTCGATCTCGGCGCGACCCGCGACGAGGTGATGGAGACGATCGCGACGGCGATCTACATGGGTGCCGGCCCGGCATTCATGTATGCGGCGCAGGCGATCGAGGCCTATGACCAGTTCGCGGCGAAGAAGGCCGGCGGCTGATACCGCCCGGCCGGGCGTCGATACCAGGTGACACGATAAAGGCCGGCTTCACGGGAAGCCGGCCTTTTTGGCGGATGGGATACCGGAGATGCCGTCACGTCCTTCCGTGGACGGGCGCGGTCAGGTCGCGGGCTGCTTGGCCGGCTTCGGCTTGACGCTGCCGGTGGTGGCCGGCGCGGCCTGCGGCTGGGAGGCCATCTGGCGCAGGTAGGCGACATTGGCTTCGGCAATGTCGGTGGGGAAGCGCTGCCGCAGGATCTGCTCGGCTTCCGGCATGCGGCCGTTCATGCCGAGGACCAGCGCCAGGTTCTGGTAGACCTGATTGTCGGCGCGCGGGCTGGCGGAGGCGCGGCGCAGGAACTGCTCGGCCATGGTCGATTCGTTGGTGAGCAGGTGCGACAGCGCCAGATTGTTGAGAATCGCCGGCTCTTCCGGAGCGATGCGCAGGCCGTTCTCGTAGATGGCGCGGGCATCGGCATGGCGGCCGGTCTGATCGAGGATGGCGCCTTCGGCAGACAGCAATCGCCAGTCGGGCGAGGTCGGCGAATTGGCCTGACGGATGACGGCGAGGGCGCGGTCGAAATTGCCGTTGGCGGCCAGGGCTTTGCCATAGGCGGAGGCAATGTCGTGGTCCTTGCCCTGCTTCATCATCGCCTGTTCGAGCACGGCTACCGCCTGGGCGGTCTGGCCGTTGGCCCGCAACGCGCGAGAATAACCGAGGACGGCTTCCTTGTCGTTGGGGTTTGCTTCGTAGCGCTGGCTCCAGGCCTGGGCGGCGGAGCTGTAATTGGTGGTCTGGGTTGCCGCCGCTGTCGAGGCGGTGGTGTCGGTGCCGCCGGCGCGGCGTCCGGAGGCGCAACCGCCAAGCGCCGTGGCGCCGACAAGTGCGACGATCAATCCGACCGCTGAAAACGAACGCCGAATACCCATGACGACCTCCACACCAACGCGTTCCGACGCCGGGCGCCGGGAAATCTTTCATAGAAATAGTCGGTTAACCCTAATGCCGGGTTAAGAGCGTCGCCGGCGACGGCATTTGGCGGATCGGCGACGGGACGGCGAGGGCCGCCGCCTTGGCCTCGGGCGGAAGGAAGCTGCTGGATTCGTTCTTGAAATCGGGCGTCATCTCTGGTCTCAAATGCGAGAGCGAGTTGATGAGCGATCGGCATGGCCGCCGATGCGCAAGGCCCGGAGCAAAGCGCGTGACCGACTGCCTGCTGCCCAACGATCATGCCGGCGCGACCCGGCCGGTGTCCCTCGTCGCCCCGGAAACGCTGGCGGCGGTGCTCGCCGACCTGCCCGGGCTGGCGCAGGGGTTTGCCCGCGCCAACGCCTTTGACGGCAAGGCCGGCAGCTTCGTGTTGCTGCCCGGTGCGGACGGGTCGGTCGCCGGCGCGCTGTTCGGCATCGGCTCCAGCGCCGATCCGGTGCACAATCCGTTGCTCGCCGGGCGGTTGCCGGCGTTGCTGCCGGAGGGCGACTGGCGGTTCGAGGGGCCGGTGGCGGAGCCGGCGCTGGCGGCGCTCGGCTTCGCGCTGGGGAGCTACCGGTTCAACCGCTATTCCGGCGCGGCGGCGAAGGCGGTGCGGCTGGTGGTCGGGGCCGGGGTCGATCTCGCCGGGGTGGCGGCGCAGGTCGATGCGATCGTGCTCGGACGCGACATGATCAATACGCCGGCGAACGACATGGGTCCGGCGGAAATCGCGGCGGTGGCGCGGGCCGAGGCGGAGCGCGCCGGGGCGAGCGTCCGCGAGATCGTCGGCGACGAACTGCTGGCGGCGAATTTCCCGCTGATCCACGCGGTCGGCAAGGGCTCGGCGCGGGCGCCGCGGATCGTCGAATTCAGCTGGGGCGAGCCGTCGCATCCGAAGGTGACGCTGGTCGGCAAGGGCGTGGCGTTCGACACCGGGGGGCTCGACATCAAGCCGTCGAGCGGCATGATCCTGATGAAGAAGGACATGGGCGGGGCGGCGTCGATCCTGGCGCTGGCGCGGATGATCGTCGACGCCAAGCTGCCGGTGCGGCTGCGGGTGATCATTCCGACGGTGGAGAATTCGGTTTCGGGCCGGGCGATGCGGCCGAGCGACGTCTATCCCAGCCGCAAGGGGCCGACGGTGGAGATCGGCAATACCGATGCGGAGGGGCGGCTGATCCTGGCGGACGCGCTGGCGCTGGCGGATGAGGAGGCGCCGGATCTGCTCGTCGATTTCGCCACGCTGACCGGCGCGGCGCGGGTTGCGCTCGGGCCGGATCTGCCGCCGTTCTATACCCATGACGACGAGTTGGCCGCCGAGATCCAGAAGACGGCGCATGCGGTGGCCGATCCGCTGTGGCGGCTGCCGCTGTGGCTGCCTTATGGCGGCTGGATCGACAGCAAGATCGCCGATGTGTCGAACAACTCGTCGGCGCCGTTCGCTGGCTCGATCACGGCGGCACTGTTCCTCGACCGGTTCGTCGTCAATGCCCGAAGCTGGGTGCATGTCGACATCTATGGCTGGAACCCGGCGGCCAAGCCCGGTCGGCCGGAGGGCGGCGAGGTTCAGGCGGCGCGGGCGCTGTTCGAGGTGATCCGGGCGCGGTACGTTTGATCTATGTCAATGGCGCAGGTGCCAAGCATACCGCTGCGGCAACGGATGTTCGACCAGTAAATTCACAGATATCGTGCCGGCGTACGTCGGAGCGAATACGCTTGGAGAACCTTGTTCACCGGCGCGAATGCGAATTTTTTGTTGATCGCGATATTTTGTCGCAGGCTGCCGATACGGAACCTGACTGCACTGTTTCAGGCCTGTTAACCGTTCGGGGCTGAACCTCAGAGTTGACGCACCCTATCGTATTCCGGCAGGGGGGGTGCAGGTCTGAGGGTCAAGCGGATGTCGATGTTTCGGCTGTTGCGGCGGTTTACGATTGCCCATCGGTTCGTCGTTCTGGCGGTCGTCGCCATCATGGTGATGGGCTGCGGCACGCTGCTGGCGCTGCAGCAATTCTATCAGAACCTCTACAATGAGCAGTTGTCGCGGGTGCGGGTGGCGGTGGAGTCGATGCACTCGGCGATTCTTGCCGAGAAGGCGGTTGCCGAGGCAGCCGGCGTGGCGCCGGAACTGGCCAAGGAAGCGGCGCTGCGGATGGCGAATTCCGGTCGATTCTATGGCGACAATTACATCTTCGTCTACACGATCGACGGAACTGCGCTTGCTTCCGGCGCGCAGACCGAGCGGATCGGCAAGAACTTCATCGAGCAGCGCGATTCCAACGGCCGGCCGTTCATTCGCGACATCATCGAGACCGCCAAGCGTGGCGGCGGCTTTGTCGACTATGAGTTCCCGCGGGCGAAAAACAGCCCGCCACTGCCTAAGACCTCGTATGCGCTGGTGGTGCCCGGCTGGAATTGGGTCGTCGGCGCCGGGGCCTATACCAACGACGCCTTCAACGAGTTGGTCAATCTGGTGCTGAAGCTGTCGATGCTGATTTCGCCGCTGCTGCTGGCGTTTGTCGGTTTTGCCTTCTGGCTGGCCTTCACGCTGTCGCGGCCATTGCGGCATCTGACCGGCGACCTGCGCCGGCTGGCCGGCGGCGACCTGACGGCGGAGATCACCGGCACTACCCGGTCGGATGAAATCGGCGAGATCGCCACGGCGGTTTCCGATTTCCGCGCCAAGCTGCGCGAGCGGGCGGATGCCGATCATCGGGCCGACCTTGCCCGCCATGACCAGCAGGAGGCCGATCGCAAGCGGATGCTGCAGGAGGTCGCCGGTGATTTCGAGGCGCGGGTGCGCAACGTGTCGGCCAAGGTGCGCGATGCGGTCGGTTCGTCGGTGACGGCGATGCGCGACGCGACGCAGCTGGCGGAAACCTCGGCGGCGCGGTCGCGCTCGGCGGCGGATTCGGGCACCGAGTCCGGCCGCGCGGTGGAGATGGTGGCATCGGCGACCGACGAGATGTCGGCCTCGATCGCCGAAATCGCCAATCAGGTGGCGCGGGCGTCGGCACTGACCAACGAGACGGTGCGGGCGACCGATGCGACGCGAAGGACGATGACCGATCTGGCGGAAGCCTCGCAGCAGATCAGCGCGGTGGTGGATCTCATCCGCGACATCGCCGAGCGGACCAACCTGCTGGCGCTCAACGCGACGATCGAGGCGGCGCGGGCCGGCGAGGCGGGACGCGGCTTCGCGGTCGTCGCCTCCGAGGTCAAGTCGCTGGCGACGCAGACGGCGCGGGCGACCGACGACATCTTCCAGCGCGTCGGCGCGATCCAGTCGGCGACGGGCGAAACGCTCAGCGCCAACGAAGTGATCGACCAGCGGGTGCGCGAGCTCGACGGGATCGCGGCGGCGGTTGCCGAGGCGGTGCAGCAGCAGACGGCGGCGGCGGGCGAGATCGGCAACGGCGCGGGGCGGGCGGCGCAGCTGACGCGCGGCCTCGGCGGCGATCTGGCTTCGCTGGAGAAGACGGCGGGCGATACCTCGGCGGCGACCTCGCAGGTGGCGCGGGTGCTGGCCGAAGCGGCGCAGGATACCGAGACGCTGGTGCGCGAGGCCGATGCCTTCGTGCGCAAGCTGTGTGCGTGATCGCGCACGTTGATTGCCGCGGGCGTCATCGCGCGGCGGACCGACAAGACAAAGCCGGCCGGATCGTCTGATCCGGCCGGCTTGTTTTATTCGTGCTTGAGGCAGGTACGTCCCGCGCAAACGGGACGTCCAAATCGGATGTGGCCCGCTTGCGCGGGACGTCTAAGACAAGTGCGGCTCGCTTGCGCGGGCCTGGCCGGGCCGATCACTCGGCCTTGTCGCCTTCCTCGCGCTTGATTTCCTGGCCGGTCGCCTGATCGACGACCTTCATCGACAGGCGGACCTTGCCGCGCTCGTCGAAGCCCATCAGCTTGACCCACACCTTGTCGGCTTCCTTCAGGACGTCGGAAACCTTGGCGACCTTCTTGGTCGACAGCTGGGAGATATGGACGAGGCCGTCGCGCGAACCGAAGAAGTTCACGAACGCGCCGAATTCCATGATCTTGACCACGGTGCCTTCGTAGATGGCGCCGATTTCCGGCTCGGCGGCAATCGACTTGATCCAGTTGAGGGCGGCCTTGATGGCCTTCTGGTCGGAGGAGGAGACCTTGACGGTGCCGTCATCCTCGATGTCGACCTTGGCGCCGGTCTTCTCGACGATCTCGCGGATGACCTTGCCGCCCGAACCGATCACTTCACGGATCTTGTCGGTCGGGATCTTGATCACCTCGATGCGTGGAGCGAATTCGCCGAGTTCGGCGCGGGCGCCTTCCAGGGCCTTCGACATCTCGCCGAGGATGTGCAGGCGACCGCCCTTGGCCTGGCCAAGCGCGACATGCATGATTTCCTCGTTGATCGAGTCGATCTTGAGGTCCATCTGCAGCGAGGTGATGCCGTTCTCGGTGCCGGCGACCTTGAAGTCCATGTCGCCGAGGTGATCTTCGTCACCAAGGATGTCCGACAGGACGGCGAAGCGGTCGCCCTCCTTGATCAGGCCCATGGCGATGCCCGCCACCGGACGCTTCAGCGGCACGCCGGCATCCATCAGCGCCAGCGACGAACCGCAGACGGTTGCCATCGACGAGGAGCCGTTCGACTCGGTGATCTCCGAGACGACGCGGATGGTGTAGGGGAACTCGTGGTGCTTCGGCAGCATCGGGCGAACGGCGCGCCAGGCGAGCTTGCCGTGGCCGATCTCGCGACGGCCGGGCGAGCCCATGCGGCCGGTTTCACCGACCGAATAGGGCGGGAAGTTGTAGTGCAGCAGGAAGGTTTCCTTGTAGGTCCCCTCGAGGCTGTCGATGTACTGCTCGTCATCGCCGGTACCCAGGGTGGCGACGACCACGGCCTGGGTCTCGCCACGGGTGAACAGCGCCGAACCGTGAGTGCGCGGCAGGAAGCCGGCCTCGGCGACGATCTGGCGGACCTGGTCGAGGCCGCGGCCGTCGATGCGGGCCTTGTCGTCGAGGATGTTCCAGCGAACGATCTTGGCCTGGACTTCCTTGAAGACGGTCTTCAGGGTCTCGGCGTCGTACTTGGCCGGCTCGTCGCCCGAGGCGGCGAAGGCAGCGGTGACCTTGGCCTTGGCGGCGTCGACAGCGGCGTAGCGTTCCTGCTTCTGCGTCAGCTTGTAGGCGGCGCGCAGGTCGGCTTCGCAGACGGCGAGGACGGCGGCTTCGACTTCCGACAGATCCTTCGGATGGAAGTCGCGCGGCTCCTTGGCGGCCTTCTCGGCCAGCGCGACGATCGCCTTGATCACCGGCTGGAAGTGGGTGTGGCCGAACATGACGGCGCCGAGCATGGTGGCTTCGTCGAGTTCCTGGGCCTCCGACTCGACCATCATCACGCCTTCGGTGGTGCCGGCGACGACGAGGTCGAGCTTCGACTCCTTGGCCTGATCGATGGTCGGGTTGAGGACGAAGGCGTCGTTGATGTAGCCGACGCGGGCGGCGCCGATCGGGCCCATGAACGGCACGCCGGACAGGCACAGGGCGGCCGAGGCGCCGACCATGGCGACGATGTCCGGATCGTTCTCGAGGTCATGGGACAGCACGGTCACGACGACCTGGGTGTCGTTCTTGTAGCCCTCGACGAAGAGCGGGCGGATCGGGCGGTCGATCAGGCGCGAAATCAGGGTCTCGCGCTCGGTCGGACGGCCTTCGCGCTTGAAGTAGCCGCCCGGGATCTTGCCGGCGGCGTAGGTCTTTTCCTGATAGTTGACCGTCAGCGGGAAGAAGTCCTGGCCCGGCTTCGGCTCCTTGGCGGAGACGACGGTGGCGAGCACGCAGGTGTCGCCGTAGCGGGCGAGGACGGCGCCGTCGGCCTGGCGGGCGATCTTGCCGGTTTCGAGGGTCAGCTTGCGGCCGGCCCAGTCGAGTTCGACCTTATTGATATTGAACATGGGTCACGTTTCCTTGTCGGACGGACGGACCCGGACAAGCGGGATACGAGCCATGAGCAAGACGGCATGCGGCTCCGGAGCCCTCGAAAGGGTCCGCGAAGCGGCTTGCGATCCTGCCATGGCCCATGGGCGTTTGCTCGGTCCGGGACGATTGGTTCTTGCGGGTCACCCGGCTGGCCCCATGCCGGCGCGGGTCTTGGCGGAAATCCGCCGCGGGGAATGCGCGTCCGTGGCCCATATTCACGCGGCCACCCGGAGGCATTCCGGTCAAAGGGCCGACGCGCCGGGGCGCGTCGGCAGGGTTCGTTACCGTTCGGGCGTGCGGCCGATCAGCGGCGCAGGCCGAGGCGGGCGATCAGCGACTTGTAGCGGGCTTCGTCCTTACCCTTGAGGTAGTCGAGCAGCTGGCGGCGCTGGGAAACGAGCTTGAGCAGACCCCGGCGGGAGTGGTTGTCCTTGACGTGGCTCTTGAAATGGCCGGTCAGGTTGGCGATGCGCTCCGACAGGATCGCGACCTGCACTTCCGGGGAACCGGTGTCGCCCGGCTTGGTGGCGTATTCGGCGACAACCTGCTGCTTGCGTTCGGCGGTGATCGACATCGGGTTTTCCTTTCTGGTTATGGGAGATGCGGTTGCGAGGGCCGGGCCGGGATGTCGTCCAGCGCGGTCGCGCAACAGCAACGCGGGGGCCAAGCCGTCGAAACGGCTCCCCCGTGCGAGCGGGCTTATGGCACAGATCGGCGGGATTGGAAAGGGTCCGCCGGCGGGCGGTTTCGCGGGGGGGAGGCGGATTCAATCGTCGAGGGCATCGACGACGCCGCCGATCAGGTTGGCGAACAACAGCGCTTCGGGATCGAGGCCGGTCGCGGCGGCTTGCGCGAGCGCCGCCCTGAGCGCGTCGCGGCGTTCGGCGAGGGCGCGGGCGGCGGCGGCGGCGTCGACCCGGGTGAAACGCAGCGTCTCGCCGGGGCGCTTCTGCGCTAGCGCCGGCAAGTCGGCGCTGATGACGCAGGCGATCTTCGGATAGCCGCCGGTCGGCTGGCGGTCGGCCATCAGCACGAAGGGGCGGCCGTCGCCGGGGACCTGGATCGCGCCCATGACGATGCCGTCGGAGACGATGTCGTGGCCGGCGCGATGGCGCAGGCGCGGGCCTTCCAGCTGCAGCGCCATGCGATCGGATCGGGCGCCGATGTCGAAGTCGAGGGTATCGAGGCGATCGAGCTCGCCGTCGGCGAACAGGTCGGCCTGCGGCCCCGGCATGATGCGGATCGGCCGGTCGCCATGGTCGAGGGCGGGCAGGCCGGTGCGATCGTCGCCGGCCAGGCGGGACGAGCCGACCGGCAGCACATCGCCGGCGACGAGGCCGCGGCCGCCGAACGGGCCGAGCCGGGAGCGGATGTGGGTGGAGCGGCTGCCGAGCACGGGGGCGACGGCGATGCCGTCGGCGACGGCGAGGCAGGCATAGGCGCCGCGCGCGCCGGCACGGATCGACAGAAGGGCGCCGGGCGGCAGCAGCAGTCGCCCGGTCGGGCCGACGATGCGGCCATCGACGCGGATGTCGAAGGCACCGCCGGCAAAGGCCAGCGGCACCGGCGCAGCCTCGGCCCGCAGCGTCAGGCCGCCGAGGGAGACTTCGACGACGGCGGCATCGGCGGCATTGCCGAGGAGGCCGTTGGCGAGGGCGTGGGCGGCGGCGTCCATCGGGCCGGCGGGAGTGACGCCGTAGCGCATCAGGCCGCGCCGGCCGCGATCCTGGATGGTGACGCCGGGGCCGGCCTGGACGACGACGAGGTGGCCAGTCATGCGGACGGGCCTCCGGCGGTCGTGGCGGCGCGGATGACCGGTTCGCCGGTTGCGGCGCGGGCGTCGAGATCGGCGAAGGCGGCGGCGTCGATGGGCTCGAAGCGGATTTCGTCGCCGACGTCGAACAGGAACGGCGCCGGGGCGGCAAGATCGAGGGTGCGCGCCGGGGTGCGGGCGACCATGTACCAGCCGGTGGGCATCGGAACCGGGGCGACGAGCGCCTGGCCGCCGGCGATCAGCAGGCTGTTGGCGGGGACGATGCCGCGCGGAGTGGCGCGGCGGGGGATCGCCAGCTCGGCCGGGCAGCCGGAGAGATAGGCATAGCCGGGGGCAAAGCCGTACATCGCCACATGAAAGGTGGCGCCGGCATGGGCGGCGGCCAGGCGCTCGGGGGTGATTTCCAGGCGGGCGGCGGCTTCGGCAATGTCCTCGGCGACGGCCGGATCGTAGCAGGCCGGGACGATCCAGCGGCGCGGCGGCGGCGGGGCGTGGGGATGGCCGAGCAGATCGCGGACGCTTGCCTCGAGCGCGATGGCGGAGAGGCGTTCGGGATCGAACAGGATCAGCAGCGAGCGGTAGGTCGGCACCAGTTCGTCAATGCCCGGCAGCGCCGCCCGGGTCAGGGCGGCATCGAGGGCGCGGACCTCGGCCTCGGCGCGGGGATCGATCCGGTCGGCGAATTCGACGACGAGGCCGCGATCGCCGGCGGCCAGGAGGCGCGGCGGCGGGCGCGTCATGCCGGGATGCCGGCGAAGGGCGCGAGGCGGACGCCGGCGGCGGCAAGGGCGGCGCGGACGGCGCGGGCCGAGGCGACGGCGCCGGGGGTGTCGCCATGCAGGCAGATGGAGTCGATGCCGACGGCGCGGGTGGCGCCGGACACGGTCTCGACGCGGCCGGTGGTGACCATCCGGGTGACGCGCGCGGCGATGGCCTCGGCATCGTGCAGCACCGCGCCGGGGATGCTGCGCGGCGCCAGCGTCAGGTCGTCGAGATAGGCGCGGTCGGCGAACACCTCGAGGGCAATGACCAGGCCGGCGTCGCGGGCGGTGCGCTCGGCGGCGGTCTCGGGCATGACCAGCAGCATCAGGTCGCGGTCGACGGCGCGGGTGGCGGCGGCGATGGCGCGGGCGATGCCGGTGTCGGTCTGGGCGATGTTGTTGAGGGCGCCGTGGGCCTTGACATAGCTGATGCGATGGCCGGCAAGGGCGGCGACGGCCTGGGCGGCGCCGATCTGGTAGGCGACGAGGCGCTCGACCTCGGCGGTGGTGTGGGGGATCGGCCGCCGGCCGAAGCCGGGCTTGTCGTCGAAGCCGGGATGGGCGCCGATGGCGACGCCGCGGACGCGGGCGGCGGCAAAGGTGGCGGCCATGGTGGAGGGATCGCCGGCATGGAAGCCGCAGGCGACATTGGCGCTGGTGACGACGTCGAGCAGCGCGATGTCGTCACCCATCGACCAGGGGCCGTAGCCCTCGCCCATGTCGGCGTTGAGATCGACGATGGCGGTTGTGCGGGTCATGGCTGATCCTCGAGGCGATGTCGCGTGAGGGAAGCGCGACACGGGACGAGAGATACAGCATCGGCCGCCGGCTCGCCAGTTGCCCGGCGCGCCGGTGTGCGAATGCGGAGCGCGAAGGCGAAAGACCGGCTGGAGGCGGCATGAAAAAGGGGGCCGAAAGGCCCCCTTTGGAGTTCTGGACTGGAAGCGGCTCTGATCAGCGCTTCGAGAACTGGAACGAACGACGGGCCTTGCGGCGGCCGTACTTCTTGCGCTCGACGACGCGCGGGTCGCGGGTGAGGAAGCCGAAGGGCTTCAGCACGCCACGCAGGGCCGGCTCGTAATAGGTGAGCGCCTTGGAGATGCCGTGACGCAGCGCGCCGGCCTGGCCGGACAGGCCGCCGCCGGCGACGGTGGCGATCACGTCATACTGGCCATCGCGGGCAGCGGCGAGGATCGGCTGCAGGATCAGCATCTGCAGGACCGGGCGGGCGAAATAGACGCCGAATTCCCGACCGTTGACGACGATCTTGCCCGAGCCGGGACGCAGCCACACGCGGGCGACAGCGTTCTTGCGCTTGCCGGTGGCGTAGGCGCGGCCGAAGCCGTCGAGCTTCTGGACATGCACCGGAGCGGCGGCGGCATCAGCCGACTGCGCGCCCATGGCGGTGCCGAGGTCGGAGAGCGATTGGATCTCGGCCATGGTCAGTCCCTCGCGTTCTTGCGGTTCAGCGCGCGCACGTCGAGCACTTCCGGCTGCTGAGCCTCGTGATCATGGGTGGCGCCCTTGAAGATGCGCAGATGCGTCATCTGCTTGCGACCGAGCGGACCACGCGGAACCATGCGCTCGACGGCCTTTTCGAGGACGCGCTCCGGGAAGCGGCCTTCGAGAATCCGGCGGGGATTGGTTTCCTTGATACCGCCGGCATAGCCGGTGTGGCGGTAGTAGACCTTGTCTTCGTACTTGGCGCCGGTGAAGACAACCTTCTCGGCGTTGATGACGATGACATAGTCACCGCAATCGACGTGCGGCGTATAGGTCGGCTTGTGCTTGCCGCGCAAACGCATGGCGATCAAGGTCGCCAGACGTCCGACAACGAGCCCCTGTGCGTCGATCACGACCCACTTCTTCTCGACCTCCGCCGGCTTAGCCTGATAGCATTTCATGTGTGCGCTCGTGCTTTGACCGGTGTGAACTTTGTCTCTCGCCGTGCCGATCGACGGGAAACCCGCGAACCAGCCCGACGACAAACGATGCGGCGGCCACGAAGGCCGCCGCTGATCGAGGCGGTGTGTACAGAAGCGACGGGAGATCGTCAACAGGCAATGTCGCAGTCTTGAGCGAAACGTGTCAACGTGTACGGCGGTTTTCCCCACTTAAGGCATTTGAAAATCAGGATGTTTTTCAGTGCGGTATTATAGTCCGCTTTGAATGGTATCATGATACCGCATTGCGGCGGGGCGGAATCGAATAGGTGGCGACGGCGTGGGCGACGGCGGCCGGGTGGCCGTCGGCGCGGATCGTCACTTCGACCACGACGAGGCTGCGGCCGAGCTTGAGAATGCGGCAATGGCCGATGAGGTCGCCGGGTTCGGGCTTGCGCAGGAAGTTGATCGACAGGTTGGTGGTCACCGCCAGCGCCACCGGGCCGATATGGGCGAGGATGGCGACATAGGCGACGAGGTCGGCGAGGGTGAACAGGGTGGGGCCTGAGACGGTGCCGCCGGGGCGCAGGTGGCGCTCGGCGGTCCGCAGCCGCAGGCTTGCCTCGCCGGGGGCAACGGAGTCGACGAAGAAGCAGCGGCCGCCGTCGTGGATCTGCGGGAACTCGCGATCGAGGAACGCCTCGATTTCGGCGACGGTCATCTGCGGCTTGAATTCGGACATCGGTCCTCCCGAGCGATCAAGTTAATGAAGGCGAGTTTCCCGAAGCCTGATTATGCGGGCAAGCCGCTTTTGTCGCAGGGCAACCCGGCATAAAAACAGGGACATTCCCCTTTTCCCTTGCCGCGATCGGAGCCCCTGATGACCGCGACCCCTGCCGTGCTTGCCACCCGTGAAGGCGGCCTGCTGCGTTTGACGATGAACCAGCCGGACAAGCGCAACGCGCTGGGCGAGGCGATGCTGGCCGGGCTGCAGGCGGCGTTCGACGCGGCGACGGACGATCCGCGGGTGCGGGTGATCGTGCTGGCGGCGGCGGGGCCGGTGTTCTGTTCGGGGCATGACCTGAAGCAGATGACGGCGCGGCGGGGGGACGCCGATCGGGGGCGGGCCTATTTCGATCAGGTGATGACCACCTGCTCGCGGCTGATGCAGACGATCGTCCGGCATCCGAAGCCGGTGATCGCCGAGGTGCAGGGCACGGCGACGGCGGCGGGGTGCCAGCTGGTGGCGTCCTGCGATCTGGCGATCGCCGCCGATCACGCCCGGTTCTGTACGCCGGGGGTGCATATCGGGCTGTTCTGTTCGACGCCGATGGTGGCGCTGTCGCGCAATCTCGGGCGCAAGCACGCGATGGAGATGTTGCTGACCGGCGACATGATCGCGGCCGAGCGGGCCGCCGAGATGGGGCTGGTCAATCGGGTCGTCGCCGCGGCGGAACTGACGGCGGCCACGACGGAGCTGGCGACGCGGATCGCGGCGAAGTCGGGACGGACGCTGAAGATCGGCAAGCAGGCGTTTTATGCCCAGGCGGAAATGCCGCTGGCGGAGGCCTATGATTTCGCCGCGCGGGTGATGGTCGACAACATGATGATCCCTGACGCGGAAGAGGGCATCCAGGCCTTCATCGAAAAGCGGCCGCCGCAGTGGCAAGGCGGGTAAAAAGCCCTTACATAACGGCGTGTGCTTCCGACAAGGAAAACGCCCGATGTCCGTCCAGCCCGTTGCCGCCGCGACCGATTCCTATCCACGCTTCTGCCACGTCTGGCGGCCGCTGCTGCCGGTCGCCGGCGGACTGGCGGCGATCGCGCTGGGCGGCGGCGTGGTTTCGACCGGGGCCTGGCCGGCATGGGTGTTCGCGGTTGGACTGCTGATCGGCGGCATCGGCATGGCGAGCCTGGTGTCGCTGCTGGTGATCAAGGGACGGCGGGCGGCGGCGGTGGCGATCGACGCGGTCGAGGACAAGATCGAGGCGGTCCGGCAGGACCTGACGGACGGAAAATGAACCACGACAGCTATTCCGACAGCTATATCCGCTCGGTGCTGCAGCGCTGCCGGCGCGTCGCCATCGTCGGCGCCAGCGCCAACGAGAACCGGCCGAGCTATTTCGTGCTTAAATATCTGTTGCAGAAGGGCTATGCCGTCTTCCCGGTCAACCCCGGCATCGCCGGCAAGGAGATCGCCGGCGCACTGGTCTATGGCCGGCTCGCCGACATCCCCGGCGGGGTCGACATGGTTGACGTGTTCCGGGCATCGGAGCATGTCGGCCCCATCGTCGACGAGGCGATCGCCATCGGCGCCAAGGTGGTGTGGATGCAGCTTGGTGTGCGCAATGACGAGGCGGCGGCGCGGGCCGAGGCGGCGGGGCTGGAGGTGGTGATGAACCGCTGCCCGAAGATCGAATTCGGCCGGCTTTCCGGCGAAATCTCGTGGGCAGGGGTCAATTCGCGCACGCTGTCGTCGAAACGGCCGAAGCTCGAATCCGGCTTCCAGCATTTCGGCCTCGAGGCGCCGGAAAAGCCCGGCAAGGCGGATTGATCGCCGGCTGCCCGGCCGGTGTTTTGCTCAGGCTCAGGCGTTAACCTTTGCGCCGGCGCGTCGCCGAATTTGATACGGCAAATTAACCTTGCGGATTTGTCAATTAAACCCGATCGAAATGCAAGTTAACGTCGGTACATTTGTCTGAATCACACGGTCACCACGTCCCTTGAGAAGTTGGTGACCGCGTTTCCTGACGTAGTTTCAATAGGTACCTGCTAGAACTCATCACAACGAAGGAACAACCTTCAAGTCAAGGCACAGCGGAAACTCGCGGCCTGAAGTGATGACAGGGTGGTGGGTCATGAAGAATCTCTGGCGTTGGGCGCTCGTCGCCGCGGGTGTTTTCGGGTTTGCGATCGGGGTTGCGACGACCCATGTCGAGGCGCGGGAAGTGGTGCCGTTCAATGGCCAGTATTCGGCCGGCACGATCGTGGTGAGTTCCAGCCAGCGCCAGTTGTTCCTGGTGCTCGGCAACGGTTCGGCAATCCGCTATCCGGTAGCGGTCGGCAAGACCGGCAAGCGCTGGGCCGGCACGGCGGCGATCCGCGAGATGCAGAAGCATCCCTACTGGATTCCGCCGGCGGAAGTGAAGCGCGACAAGCCGGAACTGCCGAACCTGATCCCGCCGGGCCCGCGCAATCCGATGGGCACCCGCGTGATGGTGCTCGATCGCGACCAGTATGCCATTCACGGCACCAATCGTCCGGACTCGATCGGAACCTTCGCCTCCTATGGCTGCATCCGCATGCACAATGCCCATATCGAGGATCTGTACGAGCGGGTTCGTCCGGGCACCCAGGTGGTGGTGCTGCAGTAATCGGCGACCGTATCGGCAAGCGACAGCCAGCGCTCGGGCAACCGGGCGCTTTTTCGTTGTGGGGCAGGTGCTGCCCGGTGTTGCGAGGGCTTCGCCGCGGGGCCAATGCGGCGCGGACAGCAAGACGGGGCCACGCGGGCCCCGTCGGTGTCTCTGGTGGGAGCGTTCCGGCGACCGGCGGCGGCGGATCAGCCGGCGGCGGCGACGGCGCGCTGGGTCATCACCTTGACCAGGTTGGCGCGGTACTCGCTCGAGCCATGGATGTCAGACATCAGGTCGCCGGCATCGACGGAAAGGCCATCAAGGGCGGCGGCGGAGAAGCTGGCCGCCAGCGCGGCCTCGGCGGCGTGCCAGCGGAAGACGCCATTGCCGCCGGCGCCGGTCACCGCGACCCGCACCGAGCCGTCCCTGGCCTTGACCACCATGACGCCGGCCATGGCATAGCGCGACGCCGGGTTGGGGAACTTGGCGTAGGCGGCCTTGGCCGGAACCGGGAACGACACCTTGGTGACGATCTCGCCGGCATCGAGCACGGTGGAGAACAGGCCGGCGAAGAAGTCCTCGGCGGCGAGCGTCCGCTTGCTGGTGGTGACGGTGGCGCCAAGTCCGACGAGGCCGGCGGGATAGTCGGCGGCCGGGTCGTTGTTGGAGATCGAGCCGCCGATGGTGCCCATGTGGCGGACCTGCGGGTCGCCGATGCCGCCGGCGAGCTTGGCCAAGGCCGGGATCGCGCCCTTCACCGTGGCGGAGCCGGCGACTTCATAGTGCTTGGTGGCGGCGCCGATGGTCAGGGTGTCGCCGGCGAGCGACACGCCGGCGAGTTCGGCGAGGCGGCCGACATCGACGAGATCGGAGGGCGCCGCCAGACGGTTCTTCATGGTCGGCAGCAGGGTCATGCCGCCGGCCAGGATCTTGGCCTCGTCGGCATTGGCGAGCAGGGCGGACGCTTCCGCGAGGCTTGCCGGGCGATGGTAGGTGGTGGCGTACATGGGATGGATCTCCCGAGAGAAAGGTTGGTTTCACCAGAGGCCGCCGGCGCCGTCGATCCGCCGGCGCGCGAGGCGCGAGCGGATGCGGGGGCGGATGCGGGGGCGGCGAGGATGCCGAGGGCAGGTCGCGGCGGCGGGGCCGGGCGGCTGCCTTGCCCCTCTCCCGGGGGAGAAGGGCAGACGGGTTCAACGACCCGGCGTCACTCGGCCGCGGCGCGCATGCCACCGTTGATGGCAGCCCAGACCCGTTGCGGGGTGGCCGGCATCTCGATGCTGGCGCCGATGGCGTCGGTGATGGCGTTGATCACCGCCGGCGGCGAACCGATCGCGCCGGCCTCGCCGCAGCCCTTCATCCCCAGCGGGTTGGTGAGGCACAGCGTGGTGGTGTGGTGGATGCCGAAGGAGGGAACGTCATCGGCACGCGGCATGCCGTAGTCCATGTAGGACGCGGTCAGCAACTGGCCGTTGTCGGAATAGGACGTGCCTTCGATCAGGGCCTGGCCGATGCCCTGGGCGATGCCGCCATGGACCTGGCCCTCGACGATCATCGGGTTGATGATGCGGCCGAAGTCGTCGACGGCGGTGAAGTTGACGACCTCGGTCTTGCCGGTCGCCGGGTCGATTTCGACTTCGGCGATATAGGTGCCAGAGGGGAAGGTGAAGTTCTGCGGATCGTAGAACGCGCCTTCCTTCAGGCCCGGCTCCATGCCGGCCGGCAGGTTGTGGGCGGTGTAGGCGGCGAGCGCGACATTGGCGAAGGGCAGCTTCTTGTCGGTGCCGGCGACCTTGAGCTCGCCGTTCTCGATGACGATGTCGCCCTCGGCGGCTTCCATCAGGTGGGCGGCGATCTTGCGGGCCTTGCTCTCGACCTTCTCGAGCGCCTTGAGCAGGGCCGACATGCCGACGGCGCCGGAGCGGGAACCGTAGGTGCCCATGCCGAACTGCACCTTGTCGGTGTCGCCATGGACGATCTGGACCTGATCGACGCCGACGCCGAGACGCTCGGAGACGAGCTGGGCGAAGGTGGTCTCGTGGCCCTGGCCGTGGCTGTGCGAGCCGGTCAGGATCTCGATGGTGCCGACCGGGTTGACGCGGACTTCCGCCGATTCCCACAGGCCGACGCCGGCGCCGAGCGAACCGACCGCGGCCGAGGGGGCGATGCCGCAGGCCTCGATATAGCAGGAGTAGCCAAGACCGCGCAGCTTGCCGCGACGGGCGGCCTCGGCCTTGCGGGCCGGGAAACCGGCGACGTCGGCGGCGGCCTCGGCGGCGTCGAGATGGGCGCCGTAGTTGCCGTTGTCATAGCACATGATGACCGGCGTCTGGTGCGGGAACTGGGTGATGAAGTTGCGCCGGCGCAGTTCGGCCGGCGAAATGCCGAGCTGACGCGCCGAGGTTTCCATCATCCGCTCGAGCAGATAGGTGGCTTCCGGGCGACCGGCGCCGCGATAGGCGTCGACCGGCACGGTGTTGGTGTAGACCGCCTTCACCTCGGCATAGATCGCCGGGATGTTGTACTGGCCCGACAGCAGCGTGGCGTAGAGATAGGTCGGCACGCAGGACGAGAACAGCGACATGTAGGCGCCGATATTGGCGACGGTCGAGACCTGGAGGCCGAGCAGCTTGTGATCGGCGTCGAAGGCCATGCGGGCCTTGGAGACGTGGTCGCGGCCATGGGCGTCGGTGAGGAAGGCCTCGGTGCGGTCGCAGTTCCACTTGACCGGCCGGCCGATGCGCTTGGACGCCCACAGGCAGACCATTTCCTCGGGGTAGATGTAGATCTTGGAGCCGAAGCCGCCGCCGACATCGGGGGCGATGACGCGCAGCTTGTGTTCCGGGGCGATGTTGTAGAACGCCGACAGCACCAGGCGCGCCACGTGCGGGTTCTGCGAGGTGGTGTAGAGCGTGTAGTGGTCCTCGGACTCGTCCCAGGAGGCAAGCGCGGCGCGCGGCTCCATCGGGTTCGGCACGAGGCGGTTGTTGAAGATATCCATCTCGACGACGTTGGCGGCCTTGCCGAAGGCGGCGGCGGTGGCGGCCTCGTCGCCGATGTGCCAGTCGTAGATCAGGTTGCCCGGGGCTTCCGGGTGCAACTGCGGAGCGCCGGCGGCGAGGGCGTCGGCGGTGGTGACGACGACGGGCAGTTCGTCATAGTCGACGACCACGGCCTCGGCGGCGTCGCGGGCCTGGTTCTTGGTCTCGGCGATGACGACGGCGACGGCCTGGCCGACGAAGCGGACCTGTTCCGGCTCCATGGCGCGCCAGGCGCCCATCCTCATCGGGGTGCCGTCCTTGGAATGGATCATCCAGCCGCAGATGAGGTTGCCGACCTTGTCGGCGACCAGCTGGGTGCCGTTGAGGACGGCGATCACGCCCGGCATGGCTTCCGCCGCCGAGGTATCGATCGAGCGGACCTTGGCGTGGGCGTGAGGGGACCGGACGAAATGGGCATGTCCCATGCCGGCCATCTTGAAATCGTCGGTGTAGCGGCCCTTGCCAGTGATGAACCGCTTGTCTTCCTTGCGCTGAACGCGCGCTCCAATGCCTTCGACACCCATGGGGGTTCCTCCAAGAATTGTGTGGATTCGGCCGTGGCTGGACTGAAACAACGTCGGTTCGAAGCCGCGCGAAGGCTTGTTTCGGCGATCCTGCCCGCCGGAGGGCGCCAGTGGCGCCGACGGATCCCTCGCGGGATGGGGCGGATCGTCGAGCGGCGCGTCGGGGGCAGGGCGGGCCTGCCGTCGTCGCACCCGGGCCTTGGCGGACGTCACCGGCCGCGTTTTGGATGCGGCGGCGTCCGATCCATCGAGCGGAGCGGACGGGGTGACGGGATCGAACCGGACGGTCGGTCCTTACTCGGCCGCGACGTTGGCGGGCGCCATCTTCTCGGCCGCCGCCAACACCGCCTTGACGATGTTGTGGTAGCCGGTGCAGCGGCAGATATTGCCTTCGAGCTCGTGGCGGACGGTGGCTTCATCGAGGACGCCGCCGTAGCGGTTGATGATGTCGACCGACGACATGATCATGCCGGTGGTGCAGAAGCCGCACTGCAGGCCGTGGTTTTCCTTGAACGAGGCCTGAACCGGGTGCAGCGTGCCGTCGGAAGCGGCGAGGCCCTCGATGGTGGTAACGCTGGAGCCGGCAGCCTGTGCCGCCAGCATGGTGCAGGACTTGACCGCCCGGCCGTCGACATGGACGACGCAGGCACCGCACTGCGAGGTGTCGCAGCCGATATGAGTGCCGGTGAGATTGAGGTTTTCCCGCAGGAAGGCCGCCAGCAAGGTTCGATCCTCGACCTCCGCCGTGACGGCCTTGCCGTTCACCACCATGCTTATCCGCGCCATTCTCAATCCTCCCAGATTGCCGTCTGATCGTTTTTGGTTTTCGACTTCGGGTGCAATTGAAGTCGATCGAACCGATTGAAGTCAAGATGAATCGCCCCCGAACGCCATTGGCGACCGGGGGAGAAATCTATCGGGCCAGAAACAGGATTGCGCCGACGAGAACTGCGGCCGCGACCGCGATCCACGTCCAGCTGGGCAGGCCGCCCTTGGGCGAGGTCTGCGCCGACGCGGCCGCGATGGCGGCTTCGATCGCCGGTCCGGCGGCGCGGCCCATTTCGACGCCGGCCTCGACCGGCTGCGCCTTGGCGGCGGCCTGGGCGGTGACGGCGGCGGCGAACTTGGCGAAGAACTGGTCGGCGAGCGCGCGGGCGGTGGCGTCGATCAGTCGCGAGCCGAGCTGGGCGAGCTTGCCGCCGATCTGGGCCTTGGCGTCATAGTGCAGCACCGTTCCGCCGGGCGTTTCGGCATCGTCGGTCAGCTTGACGTGGGCGCCGCCCTTGGCAAAGCCGGCGACGCCGCCCTGGCCTTCGCCGGAAATGGTGTAGCCATTGGGCGCATCGAACTCCGACAGGGTGACCTTGCCGGTGAATGTCGCCGAGACCGGCCCGATCTTCTGGACGACCTTGGCGGTCATCTCGGTATCGGACAATTTCTGCAGATCCTGACAGCCGGGAATGCACGCCTTCAGAACGTCGACGTCGTTCAGCGCTTCCCAGACTGTCTGGCGATCGGCCGCGATCCGATAGGACCCGGTCATCTCCATGTGTCATTCCCCCCGAATTGCTGGCAGCCGCTGGGTGGAGGCCAGTGATACTACGCAGGCTAGCGTTCATTTAGATCGGTTCGAAATTGTACTTTCGGTCGCGGCGGCGCGGCGCTGTTGGCAACCTCGCTCATGGCCGGCACTTTGTCGAATGCGACCTGTTTTCCGACGTCGCCGGAATTGCCTCTTGCGTCGCCATGCTTTGCGAGCGACGATTGACGACAAAAGACAAGGAGAGGATCGTTTTCGGGACGGGTCCCCGGGGCGAAACCTCGATCAGGGAGGAAGGGCATTGGGGCACCCCCAAGCGCCGCTGCAATTCGAGTGCGGAATTCGCGTTGTCGGCTCCAATTTGCCGGACGCCCGCCAGGCGTTGAATGAAATCGCCGACGCGCTCGCCGGCGAGGCAGTTGGATTCGTCCTGATTTATGCCTCGTCGCGGTATCAGGCCGATGACGTTGCCGCGGGGCTGGTCGAGCGTTTTCCGGACATTCCGTTTGCCGGCTGCACCACGTCCGGCGAGATCGGCACGCTCGGCATCACCGAAGCCAGCATCGTGGTGATGGCGTTTCCGACCAGCGACTTCACCATCGCCTCGGCGTTGCTGCCGGACCTCGATCATTTCGGCGTCGAGGAAGGCACGCGGGTGGTGCGGCGGGTGCTGGCGAGCTTCCCCGATCTCGGCGAGGGGCCGGTCATCGCGCCGGACGAGGATGACGAAAGCCGCGACAGCCTGTTCGCGCTGACGCTGCTCGACGGCTTGTGCAAGCGCGAGGAGATCGTGCTGGCGACGCTGCAACGGGCGCTCGGCGACGTGCCGGTGATCGGCGGATCGGCCGGCGACGATCTGGCGTTCGAGCGCACCCATATCTTCCATGACGGCCAGGCGGTGACCAATGCCGGCGTGCTGCTGCTGATCCGGACCCGGCATCCGGTGCAGTTGTTCAAGGCCGACAATTTCGAGCCGACCAACCTGAAGTTCGTCGTTACCGAGTGCGACGCCGAGCGGCGCATCGTCAAGGAGCTCGACGCCGAGGTGGCGGCGCTGGCCTATGCCGAGGCGATGGGGATCGAGGCCAACGGCCTGACGCCGATGAGCTTTGCCGCGCATCCGGTGCTGGTGCGGGTGGGGGGCGAATATTACTGCCGCTCGATCCAGAAGCTCAATCCCGACGGCAGCCTGCAGTTCTTCTGCGCCATCGAGAACGGCGTGGTGCTGACGGCGGGGCGGGCGCGCGACCTTGCGGCAAGCCTGGAGGAGACGCTCGCCGGGATCGAGGCGAGCCTTGGCGGCATCGATCTGGTGCTGGGCTTCGACTGCGTGCTGCGCCGGCTCGACGCCGAGCACCGGCAGGCCCTCAGGGCGATGTCGGACATCTATCGCCGCTACCGGGTGTTCGGCTTCAACACTTACGGCGAACAGTACAAGGCCATGCACCTGAACCAGACCTTCACCGGCATTGCCATCGGCCGTTCGGGGGCGCGCTGATGCACGGCCGCATCGAACTCGACCCGACACCGGTGACCCCGACCCGGCCGACGCAACCGGCGCCGGCGCCGATGGCGTCGCAGCCGGCGACTGACGCGGCGACGATCGCCGCGCTGGCGCGTCGGGTTGCCAAGCTGGAGAAGATCAACGCCGCGCTGGTCGACCGGGTCGAGCGGTCGATGGAGTTCCAGCCCTCGGGCTTTTCGCTGTTCCAGACCGCGATCGGGCTGGAACGACAGGTGCGCGAGCGGACGGAGGAATTGACCCGGACGCTGCGCAAGCTGGAAAAGGCCAGGGTCGAGGCCGACCGGGCGCGCACCGAGGCAGAGCGGGCCCGTACCGAGGCGGAAACGGCGCGGGAGGAGGCCGAGCGGGCCAATCTGGCCAAGACCCGCTTTCTCGCCTTTGCCAGCCACGACCTGCTGCAGCCGGTCAACGCGGCGCGGCTGACGGCGTCGGCGCTGGCGGAAGTGCCGATGAATGCCGAGGCGACGCATCTGACCCGGCAGGTCGACCGGGCACTGACGACGATCGAGGACCTGCTGAAGACGCTGCTCGACATCTCGCAACTGGACGCGGGGGTGGTGATTCCGGCGAAGAAGTCGGTGCCGCTCGGGCATATCTTCGCCGACCTCGCCTCGGATTTCGAGCCGGTGACCCGGCGCAAGGGGTTGCGGCTGAAGATCATTCCGTCGGGTCTGTGGGTGGAGAGCGACCCGATCCTGCTGCGGCGGGTGCTGCAGAACCTGATTTCCAACGCGGTGCGCTACACGACCCATGGCGGCGTGCTGGTCGGGGCGCGCCGGCGCGGGCCGAACGTGCGCATCGAGGTGGTCGATACCGGTCCGGGGATTCCCGAGGACCAGCATGTGGCGATCTTCGAGGAGTTCAACCGGGCCGGCGCGGCGGCGCCGCCGGGCGAGACGGCGCTGGGGCTCGGCCTGTCGATCGTCGCCCGGCTGGTCGATGCGCTCGGGCATGCGCTGGAACTCGACAGCCGGATGGCGCATGGCTCGACCTTCGCCATCACCATGCCGATGATCGAGCCGCTGCCGCCGGCGGCGCCGTCGAGCCTCGATGCCTGCACGGTGCAGGGCTACGGCCTTTCGGGGGCCTGCATCGCGGTGGTGGAGAACGACGACACGGTGCGGGAGGCGACGACGGCGCTGATCGAACGCTGGTATTGCTCGGTGGTGGCGGCGCGGGGAACCGCTGACGCCCAGGCCCGGCAATCGGCGGTGACGCGCCAGCCGGACGTGATCCTGGCGGACTATCATCTCGACGGCGGCGACACCGGCATCATCGCGGTGCGGGCGCTGCGGGCCTATTGGGGGGCGGATATTCCGGCGGTGATCATCACCGCCGATCGCGGCCCGGAGATCTATGCCGAGGCGGCGGCGATCGGCGCCGAGGTGATGCAGAAGCCGGTGAAGCCGGCGGCGTTGCGGGCGCTGTTGACGCATCTGGTCGGATGACGGGTTGGCGCACGAAAGCGGCGGTTTGAAGCACGGCCGGCGGCGGCGAGCCGTGATCGGATCGGAACTACCGGGGGAAAGCCCGCCGATCGCCGGCGTCGCCGTCGCCCCCGCCGATTGGATTGTGCCATGCCGGTGCGTGTGATCGAACACCTGTGGATCCCGATGGCCGACGGCACGCGGCTCGGCGCGCGGCTGTGGCTGCCGGCGGATGCCGACGCGGTGCCGGTTCCGGCGGTGCTGGAGTACATCCCCTATCGCAAGCGCGACGGGACGCGCGGGCGCGACGAGCCGATGCATGGCTATTTCGCCGAGCACGGCTATGCCGCCGTCCGCGTCGACATGCGCGGCACGGGCGAGTCCGACGGGCACATGGCGGACGAATACCTGTTGCAGGAACAGGACGACGGGCTCGAGGTCATCGCCTGGATCGCGGCGCAGCCGTGGTGTTCAGGCGCGGTCGGGATGATGGGCAAGTCGTGGGGTGGGTTCAACGCGCTGCAGGTGGCGGCGCGGCGGCCGCCGGCGCTGAAGGCGATCATCACCTGCAATTCCACCGACAACCGCTATACCGACGACATCCACTACATGGGCGGTTGCCTGCTCAACGATAATCTGTGGTGGGGCGCGATCATGCTGGCCTATCAGGCGCGGCCGCTCGATCCGGACATCGTCGGCGAGGGGTGGCGTGCGGCCTGGGTGGAGCGACTGCGGCGGATGCCGCTGTTTCCGGCGCTGTGGCTTGAACACCAGCGCTATGACGACTATTGGCGCCACGGGTCGGTCTGCGAGGATTTCGCCGCGATCGAGTGTCCGGTGATGGCGGTCGGCGGCTGGGCCGACAGCTACACCAATACGGTGCCGCGACTGCTCGAGGGGCTCGGTGTGCCGCGGCAGGGGATCATCGGACCGTGGGCGCATATCTATCCGCAGGACGGCACGCCGGGTCCGGCGATCGGCTTCCTGCAGCAGGCGACGCGCTGGTGGGACCGCTGGCTGAAGGGCGAGGCAAACGGCATCGAGGCCGAGCCGATGCTGCGCGCCTATATCGAGGATGCGGTTGCGCCGGACGGGACGCGCACCGAGGCGCCGGGGCGCTGGGTGGGGGAACCGGTCTGGCCGTCGCCGACGATCACTGCGCGGGTGCTGCATCTGCACGGCGCGGGGCTCGGCTCGGGGCGGCTCGACGGCGAGCCCGGTCCGGCGGCGCGGCTGACGATCGCCTCGCCGCAAAGCCATGGCAAGGCGGCGGGCGAGTGGATGGGCACCGGCTGCGCTGGCGAGAACCCGACCGACCAGCGGCTCGACGATGGCGGTTCGCTCAATTTCGAGACGGCGCCGCTCGATGCCGCCGTCGATATCCTCGGCGCGCCGGTGTTGCGGCTGGTGGTGTCGAGCGATGCCGCCATTGCCCAGATCGCGGTGCGGCTTTGCGACGTTCATCCCGACGGGCGGTCGACCCGGGTCAGCTATCAGGTGCTCAACCTGACCCATCGCGACAGCCACGCGGAGCCGGCGCCGCTGGAGCCGGGGCGAGAATACGCGGTGACGGTCAAGCTCTGCGATTGCGGCCACCGCTTTCCGACGGGACACCGGATCCGGGTGTCGATCGGCACGGCCTATTGGCCGCTGGTCTGGCCGGCGCCGGGGCGGGCCAGCGTGACGATCTCGACCGGGGACAGCCGGCTGGAACTGCCGGTGCGGGCGGCACTGCCGGGCGACGGGGCGGTGGCATTTCCGCCGCCGGCGCATGGCCCGCAGGCGCGCAAGACCTGCATCGATCGCGGCTCGATCAGCCGCTACAGCCTGCAGGACCACGTCAACGGCATCACGACCTATGTCACCGAGGGCATTGGCGGCCTGTTCGGCGAGGGCATCAACCGCCTCGACAACATTGGTACCGAGCTTGCCCATTCGCTGAAGCGCGAGCTGTCGATCCGCGACGACGATCCGCTCTCGGCGCGCTATGTGCTGACCGAAACCTATGCCATGGGCCGCGACGGCTGGCGGACGGAGAGCCGGACGCGGGTGGAAATGACCTGCGACGCCAGCCACTTCCACCTGAAGGCGCGGTTGACGGCGTTCGAGGACGGCAGGGAAGTGCTGACGCGGGACTGGGACGAGAAGATCGCGCGCGACCTGATATGAGGGGGAGCGTATGACCGGGCGGGCCGTCAGCCGATGACGCCCTCGCGGCCGTCCTTGCGGGCGGCGTAGTAGGCCCAGAACAGGCGGGCGGCGACGCCGCGCCAGGGGGACCAGGGTTCGGCGAGCGCGGCGTAGGCCTTGGGCGCGGGGCGGGCGTCGAGATCGAAGGCAAGCCGCAGCGCCTCGGCGAGGGCGAGGTCGCCCGCCGGCCAGATGTCGGCATGGCCGACGCAGAACAGCAGGAAGATGTCGGCAGTCCATGGGCCGATGCCGTGCAGGCGGACCATGGCCGCATGGGCCTCGGCGGCGGGGATGTCGCCCATGCGGTCGCAGGCGATCTGGCCGTCGCATTCGGCGGCGGCAACGGCGCGCAGGGTGCGGATCTTGGCGGCGGAGAGGCCGCAGGCGCGCAGGGTGGCGTCGTCGGCGGCGGCGAAGGTGGCGGCGTCGAAGGGAACGATCGCGGCCTCGACCCGGGCCCAGATGGCGCGGGCACTGGCGATGGACAATTGCTGACCGGTGATGATGCCGGCGAGGCCCTGGAAGCCGGGCTGGCGCCGGCGCAACGGCACGTCGCCGGCGACGGCGCGGATCGGCCCGAGGCGCGGGTCGAGCGCCACCAGCGCGTCGAGACCCTCGGCGATGTCGTCAAGCGTCTCGATCCGTCGCATCGGTCATTCCCCCGGAGGCTGGCGCGGCCCCGAACGGGCGGCGGCGAAGCAGTTCGGTCCGACGCGGGTTGCCGCGCCAGCGCGGGAGGGCGGCCGGATTTCATATCCGGGTCGCGCGGCATCCCATGGACATTTTGCCGGTTCGATCCGATATGGCAATCGTCCGAGCGAAATCGATGAGCTCCTTGATGTCCACTCCCGTCTATCGCTTCGCGCCCAGCCCCAACGGCGAACTGCATCTGGGGCACGCGCTGTCGGCGCTGATCAACTACGACCTGGCACGCCAGACCGGCGGGCGGTTCCTGCTGCGCATCGAGGACATCGATGTCACGCGGTGTCGACCCGAATTCGAACAGCTGATCTACGAGGATCTGGCCTGGCTCGGCATCGAGTGGGAAAAGCCGGTGCGGCGGCAGTCGGATCATTTCGACGCCTATCGCAAGGCGATGGAAAGCCTGTGGGCGAAGAACCTGCTCTATGCCGGCTTCCTGACGCGGGCGGAAATCAAGGCGCGGGTGGCGGCGGCCGAGAGCCTGGGGGAGGAGTGGCCGCTCGATCCCGACGGGGCGCCGCTCTATCCGAGCGACGAGCACCACATGCCGGATGCCTCGATCGAGGAGAAGATGATCGCCGGCATGCCCTATGCGTTCCGGCTGAAGATGGACGAGGCGATCGCGGCGGCCGGCGGCGGGCTCGACTGGACCGAGACGGGCGAAGGCCCGGTCGGCGAGACCGGGGTGATCGCGGCGCGGCCGCGGGACTGGGGCGATGTGGTGATCGCGCGCAAGGAAATCCCCACCAGCTATCATTTGTCGGTGGTGGTCGATGACGCCCTGCAGGGGGTGACGCATGTGGTGCGGGGGCAGGACCTGTTTCACGCCACCAGCGTTCACCGGCTGTTGCAGCGGCTGCTTGGCCTGCCGGAACCGGAATACCGGCATCACCGGCTGATCAATGACAATGACGGCCGCAAGCTGTCGAAATCGGATCAGGCAACCGGCCTGCGGCAGCTGCGCGGGCAGGGGGTCAGCCCGGCCGACATCCGCCGCATCGTCGGGTTGGCGTGAGGCCGTTCGATTGATCGGTTGCCTGGCGATCAGCCGCGCAGGTCGTTGCGGCTGGCGAGCGAGCGTTCCCAGGCGAGGGTGGTGGCGACGATCTTGTCGATGTCCTGATAGCGCGGCTGCCACGGCAGCAGCGACCTGATCCGCTCGTTGCGGGCGACGACGGCGCCGACATCGCCGGGGCGGCGGGCTTCGTAGGTGACCGGCAGCTTGAGGCCGAGATTGGCCTCGATCGCCTTGACGACGTCAAGCACGGAAAAGCCGCTGCCATAGCCGGCATTGGCGACGAAGCTGGTGCCGCCGTCGCGCAGGTATTGCAGCGCCAGCGCATGGGCCTCGGCGAGGTCGCTGACGTGGATGTAGTCGCGCACGCCGGTGCCGTCATGGGTGTCGTAGTCGGTGCCGAAGATGGTCAGGCGGTCGCGCTTGCCGAGACCGGTCTCGCAGGCGACCTTGATCAGGTGGGTGGCGCCGGCGGTCGACTGGCCGGTGCGGCCGGCGGGATCGGCGCCGGCGACGTTGAAGTAGCGCAGCGCCGCATAGGGCAGGCCGTGGGCGGCGGAAGTGTCGGCGAGAATGCGCTCGACCATCAGCTTCGACATGCCATAGGGCGAGGTCGGCAGCTTGCGATCGTCCTCGCCGACGGGGAATCGCTCTGGCTCGCCGTAGACGGCGGCGGTGGAGGAGAAGATGAAGGCCTTGACGCCGTGGCGGACGGCGGACGCGATCAGCGCCTGGGACTTGGAGGTGTTCTCGCGATAGTATTTCAGCGGGTCGACGACGCTTTCCGGCACGACGACGACGCCGGCGAAGTGGATGACGGCGTCGATGCCGTATTCGGGGAAGATGCGGTCGAGAAGCGCGGCATCGGCGATGTCGCCGACGACGAGCCGTGCCTCCGGCGCCACGGCCCAGCGGAAGCCGGTGGTCAGGTTGTCGAGCACCACGACATCCTCGTGGGCATCGAGCAAGCGCCAAACCATGTGGCTGCCGATATAGCCCGCGCCACCCGTCACCAGAACCGCCATTGTCCGTCTCCCGTCGAAGAACAGCGATCGTAGCAGCGCGGCGTTACCAAATTGGCGAATCCGGTTGCGGTTTTCCGGTGGACGGGGATCGGGGCGGGCGGTTGGGGAGTAGCCGGCGCCGGTCGTGGATTGGCGCGAAAGGCTGTTCATTCAATCAAGAATATATTGCTTTTCTCCAATTTATTCCGTTTATGAAGGCGGTCATCCGGATGGCTCGATCCGGTCGTCCGGCAATGTGTCGCGCCCGCCGCTAATCGTTTGACAGGGGCGGGAGCCGGTGCCACATCCGGATCGAGCATCCGATCTTGCTGAACGGGACTGTCAAATGAAGATCTTTGTCGATACCGCCGATGTCACCGAAATCCGCGACCTTGCCAGCGCCGGTCTCCTCGACGGGGTCACCACCAACCCGTCGCTGATCATGAAGGCCGGCCGGCCGATGAAGGAGGTGATTGCCGAGATCTGTGCCGTCGTCGACGGACCGGTTTCGGCCGAGGTGATCGCCACCGATGCCGCCGGCATGCTGGCGGAAGCGGCGGTGCTGACGGCGATCGCCAAGAATGTCGTCATCAAGCTGCCGCTGACCTGGGACGGGCTGAAGGCGTGCAAGGCGCTGACCGGCAAGGGCGTCAAGACCAACGTCACGCTGTGCTTCAACGCCAATCAGGCGCTCTTGGCGGCCAAGGCCGGCGCCACCTACATCTCGCCGTTCGTCGGCCGGCTCGACGATATCGGGCTCGACGGCATGGAGCTGATCCAGGAGATCCGCGCCATCTACGACAATTACGACGAGCTGACGACGCAGGTGCTGGCGGCGTCGATCCGTACTCCGAACCACGTCAAGCTGGCGGCGCTTGCCGGCGCCGATTGCGCCACGATCCCGCCGGCGACGATCAAGTCGCTGCTGTCGCATCCGCTGACCGACAAGGGCATCGATGCGTTCATGAAGGACTGGGCCAAGACCGGGCAGTCGATCCTCTGAGAGCCTGTCTTAAAAGCTCCGACGGGTCCGATCGCCGGGTCTTTTGCCCTCTCGCGGCGTTGGCGACCTTGCTGATATCTCGATATCGGCGAGGTCACCTTCTGACGAGAGGCCCAAATACCTCGCCGAACCTCTGCCGCCGACTTCTGAGGCAGGCTCGTGGGCTTCGGTGGGGATGAGAGGGCGCCGCGCAATGCATCATCTCGGATTCGCGCTATTTTTGAATCTCCCCGTCAGGTGTTCGCTCTTTGGAGGCAATCATGTCTTTCTCGCTGCCGAATCGCATGATCTCTATGAGCACTGCGGAAGAAGAGGCTTGTAGAGAGATCGTTGACGCGTTGGACGATATGGACCGCTACGCAAAGCGCTTCTACTACGCAGTCGAACTATACAATGCAGGCGTAGCGATGGCAGCGCATATTGAACGTGACCTACGAGAGAAGCTGACCGACCTCGATCAAGAATTGTCGTGTCTGGACCAAGGTAAATATGAAGACATCTCATCTTATTTCGTCGAGTTTTCAAAAATTCAAGATAATAAAAATAATATTCGTCAGTCTCTGAATCCAGAAATAGAAAAATTCCGTCAATGGCAACACATAGCAGGCCGCGAAGGCGCGATGACAATCTATCACTTTGGAATTACGGTCGATGCGTTTAACAAACGATTAGGGCGTTGTCCTATTTTAAGAGACGCCGCTGATAGGGCTAAGCTGGATGAAGCCAACAAACTCTTTCGTGATGGCTTTAAGTACAATGAGCGTATTAGACATGCTGTTGGACATGAAGCCGAACTGTTAAAGACGCAAAATCAACGGAAAAAGAACTATGTGACGAATGGTTACGATGACGGGAAGCATATTAAGGTTGAAGCTGGCGCTACCTTTTTCGTCTCGGATAGCTTCATAGATAATCGCTACACGACAACGCTTCTTGGTGATGTACACAACTACGAGTGCAGCCACAATACTACCGAAAAACTTAAGTATGTATTGCGAACATTCGCAAGCGCTATCACCGCCGAGTATCGCGGCAGATAAGTCCTGCATCCGCAAGAGTGCTCAACGCTTGTCGTATATCAACGACGCCATCAACCACGTCTCTTTCGCTCAATCCCTCGCTCAAAATGAGTGTACTAGGATCGTCGCGCTGAAGCACTGAGAAAAGTATATCCACAATCCCTTTCTTCCGAAAGAGCCGTTCTTAATATCTACCATCCGATGGCTGCTATGTCACGTATATAAATATGTTGTTTTTCTTTTGTTCCGTTTTCATTGCGCAAGATCAATGCGATGGTGGTCGATCTCGCCACTATGACAAACCGATGACGGGTGCACCGTCGACCACTTGAAACCGGCCGACGGTGGTGAGTTCGACGAGGTGACCATGGCAAAGATCGATTCCGACGACATAAATCCCGCGCTCCCGGCCAGCGGCCCGGCACCCGTGGCAGCGGCCGAGAGCGCTCCCGCGCCAGTCGAGGCAAAACCGGCGAGCGACGCCGCCGCGCCAGCGGTGAAGGCGGCCGCGCCGGCCCGATCGGCGACGAAGCCGGCCGCGGCCAAGCCGAAGACGGCGCCGAAGGCAGCGGCGGCCGAGAAGCCTGCGGACATCGAGGCATCGCCGGCGCATCGGATCGCGGTGATGCGGCGGGATCCGGCGGCGATCCAGCGGGTGTTCGAGACCGGCGAATATCCATACGCGACGCGGATGCGCACCGGGCCCTACGAGAACCACATGGTGGAGCTTCAGCGGGAATTGCTGAAGTGCCAGCGCTGGGTCGAGGAAACCGGGCAGAAGATCATCGTTCTGTTCGAGGGGCGCGATGCCGCCGGCAAGGGCGGCACGATCAAGCGCTACATGGAGCACATGAACCCGCGCACCGCCCGGGTGGTGGCGCTGCAGAAGCCGACGGAGCGCGAGAAGACCCAGTGGTACTTCCAGCGGTATATTGCGCATCTGCCGGCCGCTGGCGAAATGATCCTGTTCGACCGGTCCTGGTACAATCGCGCCGGCGTCGAGCGGGTGATGGGGTTCTGCACGCCGAACGACTATCTGGAATTCATGCGGCAGTGTCCGGATTTCGAGCGGATGCTGGTGCGCTCCGGTATCCGGCTCTACAAATACTGGTTCTCGGTGTCGCGCGAGGAGCAGCGGGCGCGGTTTACCGCGCGCGAGACCGATCCGCTGAAGCAGTGGAAGCTGTCGCCGATCGACCGGGCGTCGCTGGGCAAGTGGGACGAATATACCGAGGCGAAGGAGGCGATGTTCTTCTACACCGACACCGCCGATGCGCCGTGGACCATCGTCAAGTCGGACGACAAGAAGCGGGCGCGGCTCAATTCGCTGCAGCACTTCCTGACGTCGCTGCCCTATCCCAACAAGGACCTGAGCGTCGTCACCGGGCCTGATCCGCTGATCGTCGGCACCACCGAGCACGTCATCGGCCATTCGACGCGGCTGTTCGATTCCTCGATGCATCCGGATTCGAAGCGCTCGAAGTGACAAACGCGCGG
>JAEULV010000083.1 GCA_016793065.1 Hyphomicrobiaceae bacterium | reverse complement strand
GCGACGATGAGCCGTCAGGCCGTCGACGAGGCCGCCAAGACCACCGAGACGGTCCAGGGCCTCGTGGTGCTGGCCGGCAAGATCGGCGACGTCACCAAGCTCATCCACCAGATCGCCAGCCAGACCAACCTGCTGGCCCTCAACGCGACGATCGAGGCCGCGCGCGCCGGCGATGCCGGCAAGGGCTTCGCGGTCGTGGCGTCCGAGGTCAAGGGCCTTGCCGCCCAGACAGCCAAGGCGACCGAGGAGATCGGCGCGCAGATCGAAGGCATCCAGGCGGCGTCCGCCAAGACGGTCGAGGCGATCGAGGGCATCTCGGGCACGATCCGTGCGCTCGACGGCATTTCCGGCGCCATCGCCGCGGCGGTCGAGGAGCAGGGTGCGGCCACGCAGGAGATCGCCCGCAACGTCCAGCAGGCCGCAACGGGGACCACGCAGGTCACGACGAACATCGTCGGCGTCGCGCAGTCGGCCGACGAGACCGGCCGTGCGTCGAGCGAAGTCAAGGACCGCGCGTCGGGCGTGGCCACGCAGGCCGACCGCCTGCGCGGCGACGTGCGCGCCTTCCTCGACGGCGTGCGCGCGGCCTGAGCTAGCCCTTGTTCATCCGGTTGTTGACGAGATCGTCGACGACCGCGGGATCGGCGAGCGTCGAGGTATCGCCGAGCGCCGAATGCTCGTTCGCGGCGATCTTGCGCAGGATGCGGCGCATGATCTTGCCCGAACGGGTCTTCGGCAGGCCCGGCGAGAACTGGATCAGGTCCGGCGAGGCGATCGGGCCGATTTCCTTGCGGACCCAGGTCACCAGCTCCTTGCGCAGCTCTTCCGACGGATCGATGCCGTCCATGAGCGTGACATAGGCGTAGATGCCCTGACCCTTGAGGTCATGCGGATAGCCGACCACGGCGGCTTCGGCGACCTTCGGGTGGGCGACCAGCGCCGACTCGACTTCCGCCGTGCCCATGCGGTGACCGGAAACGTTGATGACGTCGTCAACGCGGCCGGTGATCCAGTAGTACCCGTCGGCATCGCGGCGGCAGCCGTCGCCGGTGAAGTACATGCCCTTGTAGGTCGAGAAGTAGGTCTGCACGAAGCGCTCGTGATCGCCGTAGACGGTGCGCATCTGGCCCGGCCACGAGTCGGTGATCACGAGGTTGCCCTCGGTCGCGCCCTCGAGGATCTTGCCTTCCGCGTCGACGACCGCCGGCTGCACGCCGAAGAACGGTCGGGTCGCCGAGCCCGGCTTCAGGGCGGTGGCGCCCGGCAGCGGGGTGATCAGGATGCCGCCGGTCTCGGTCTGCCACCACGTGTCGACGATCGGGCAACGACCCTCGCCGACCACATTGTAGTACCACATCCACGCTTCCGGATTGATCGGCTCGCCGACCGAACCCAGGATGCGCAGCGACTTGCGCGACGTCTTCTTCACCAGCTCCTCGCCGGCGCCCATCAGCGAACGGATCGCGGTCGGGGCGGTGTAGAAGATGTTGACCTGGTGCTTGTCGACGCAATCCCAGAACCGGCCGGCGGTCGGGTAGGTCGGCACACCTTCGAACATCAGCGAGGTGGCGCCGTTGGCGAGCGGGCCATAGACGATGTAGCTGTGGCCGGTGACCCAACCCACGTCAGCGGTACACCAGTAGATGTCGCCCGGCTTGTAGTCGAACACGTACTGATGCGTCATCGACGCATAGACGAGATAGCCGCCGGTGGTGTGCAGCACGCCCTTCGGCTTGCCGGTCGAACCGGAGGTGTAGAGGATGAACAGCGGATCTTCGGCGTTCTGCTCGGCGCACGGGCAGTCGGTGGAGGCCGCCGCCGTCAGGTCGTCGTAGTAGAAGTCGCGACCGGCGGTCATCGCCACCTTGCCGCCGGTGCGACGCACCACCAGCACGGTCTCGACGCCGGAGATCTTCGCCACCGCCGCGTCGACATTCGCCTTCAGCGGAACCTTGCGGCCGCCGCGCAGGCCTTCGTCGGCGGTGATCACCACCTTCGAGTCGCAGTCCTCGATACGGCCGCCGAGGCTGTCCGGCGAGAAGCCGCCGAACACGATCGAGTGGATCGCGCCGATGCGGGCGCAGGCCAGCATCGCATAGGCCGCTTCCGGGATCATCGGCAGGTAGATGGTGACGCGGTCGCCCTTCTTGACACCCTTGTCCTTCAGGACATTGGCCAGCTTGGACACTTCGTCCTTCAGCTGGGCATAGGTGATCTTGGCGTCATCCTTCGGATCGTCGCCTTCCCAGATGATCGCGACCTGATCGCCCTTGCCGGCGGCAACGTGACGGTCGACGCAGTTATAGGCGACGTTGGTGGTGCCGTCCTCGAACCACTTGATCGACACGTTGTGCGGATCATACGAGGTATTCTTGGCCTTGGTGAAGGGCTTGAACCAGTCGATGCGCTTGCCGTGCTCGGTCCAGAACCCTTCCGGATCCTTCACCGACTGCTCGTACATCGCCAGATACTTGTCATTGTTGATAAGGGCACTTTCCGCCGTGGCGGCAGGCACCGGAAATACGTTCTCAGACATGCGGTTTCCTCCCAAAGAAACGCAGAAAGGCAGCCTCCCTCCTGACCGCCTTTCCCTTGATCCCGGATTATCTCAACCGATTGCAGACGTCCATAAGACCTTGGAAAGACTTTGGTAGAGTCACGCAGGTCGACCGCCAGTCCCGCTTGGTCCTTCGTCGCATTCGACTCGCGTTTCCAAGGCTTCATGTGACTAATTGCCAATGGCCTGCGACGGTCCGGTGACGATTGCCCCGCCCCGCCGCGACCGGCATCGCCGCCGGCGCTTGCCGCCCGTCCGGCATCCGTCGCATGCTGCCGCCGCCCCCAGCCCGGATGCCCCCAGCCCGGACACCGCCCATTCAGCCAGCACGGACCCGCCAGCCGATGACCGATCCCTCCCCGTCCGCGTCGCCCGCCCCGGATTGCGGCATCGACCCGTTTCGCCCGGCGCCGAGCCCGTGGGTGTTGCGCTTCCTGCCCGATGTCGTCGCCGGCCGGTCGGTGCTGGATGTCGCCTGCGGCGGCGGACGCCACCTGCGCGCCGCCCTCGCCCTTGGCCACCCGGCGACCGGCGTCGATCGCGACATCAAGGGCCTCGCCGACCTCGCCGGCCGGCCCGACCTGCGGCTGATCGCCGCCGATCTCGAGGCCGGCGCCCCGCCGCCTTTCGCCGGCGAGCGCTTCGGCGCCGTCATCGTCACCTATTATCTCTGGCGTCCGCTGCTGCCGGCGATCTGCGCCGCCGTCGCCGACGACGGCATGCTCATCTACGAGACCTTCGTGCGCGGCCAGATCCATGGCGGCAAGCCGGTGCGCGATGCCTTCGCGCTGCAGCCGAACGAACTCGCCGCCATCGCCATCGCCGCCGGCCTGGTGATCGTCGCCTTCGATCACGGCCGCCTCGACGACGGCACCGAATTGCTGCGCGACCAGCGCCTGGTCCAGCGCATCTGCGCCGTCGGCCGCGACCATCCCTTCGCCAAGCCGGGCTCGCTGCGCCGCCTCTAGCCCGCGCCCTTCAGGACGGGCTCAGCCGCCGTACCAGTAGAGCCCGCCGAGGATCAGCCCGATCGGAGCCAGCAGCGCCACGTCGATCGCGCCGAAGCGCTGGCCGACCCACGCCGGCAGCGGCCGCGATTTCGGCGCCATCCGCGCCAGCCACAGCCCGGCAAACCCGACATAGGTGACGAGAAACAGCAACAACGCCAGCGCTCCGCCAAGCCCGGCGCGATGCGAGAACGGCGCCGCCAGCGCATAGAGCGCCGAGCCGACCATCACGAACACGAATGCCGCCAGGAACGTGAACAGCGCCTCGGTCAGGAACCGCCGGTCGAACCGCCGCGTCCCGCGCAGCCGGTCGATCAGTCCGACCGCCGCGACAAGACCGATCACCAGCTTGATCGTGAACGCGATCATGCGCCGTGAGCCGCGCGGCCCAGCCGCTGCGCGATCGCCGTCACCAGTCGCTCCGCCACCGCGTCCTTGCCCATGTCCGGCCAGTCCTCGACGCCGTCGCGCGACACGATCCGCACCGTGTTGCGATCGCCGCCCATGATGCCGGTTTCCGGCGACACGTCATTGGCGACGATGAAATCCGCGCCCTTCTTCTCAAGTTTTCGCGTCGCGTTGGCGATCAGGTCCTGCGTCTCGGCGGCAAAGCCGACGACCAGTCCCGGCCGCAGGCTGGCATGGTGGCCGATCGTCGCCAGGATGTCCGGATTCTCGACAAAGGCGAGGCTCGGCACCACGCCGGACCCGTCCTTCTTGATCTTCTCGCCGGCCTCGGCCCGCACCCGCCAGTCGGCGACCGCCGCCGCCATCACCGCCACATCGGCCGGCAACGCCGCCAGCGCCGCCGCCAGCATCTCCCGCGCCGTCTCCACCCGCACCACGGCGACCCCCGCCGGATCCGGCAGCGTCACCGGCCCCGACACCAGCGTCACCGCCGCCCCCGCCCGGGCCGCCGCCGCCGCGATGGCATAGCCCTGCTTGCCCGACGAGCGGTTGGCGATGTAGCGCACCGGATCGATCGGCTCGTGCGTCGGCCCGGCGGTGATCAGCATGCGGATGCCGGCAAGCGGCCGCGCGCCCGTTAGCCGCGCCTCGATCGCCGCCAGGATCTCCATCGGCTCGGCCATCCGCCCGACGCCGGCCTCGCCGCGCTCGGCCATTTCCCCGGCATTCGGCCCGACGAAGCCGACGCCGTCGGCGCGCAACAGCGCGACGTTGCGCCGGGTTGCCGGGTTCTCCCACATCTTCGGGTTCATCGCCGGCGCCACCAGCACCGGCACCGCCGCCGCCAGCAGCACCGCCGTCGCCAGATCCGGCGCCAGTCCCGTCGCCATCTTGGCGAGGAGATCGGCGCTGGCCGGCGCCACCACGATCAGGTCGGCATCGCGCGCCAGCCGGATGTGGCCGATCTCGCGCTCGTCGTCGAGGTCGAACAGCTCGGTGAAGACCCGGTCGTTGGAAAGCGCCCCGACCGACAGCGGCGTGACGAATTCCGTCGCCGCCTTGGTCATCACCACCCGCACCCGCGCCCCGCGCTCCCGAAGCCGGCGGATCAGGTCGAGGCACTTGTAGGCCGCGATGCCGCCGCCGATCACGAGCAGGATGCGTTTGGCGTCGAGGGTCTGCGCGATCATGGGCCTATCCGCGATGAGGACGATTGCGCCGCACCCTAATCCATCACCGGGAAAAAAACACCCCAGCCCACCTCACGCGTCGCTGCCTTCGCGCTCGCGCAGGGTCGAGATCATCCGGTAGAGGCTGCGCTCGCTGACGCCCATGATCTCGGCCACCTGCGCCCGGTTGCCCTGCTGCTCCTGCAGCAGGCGGGCGAGATACACCTCGCGGAACTCGTCCATGGTCGGCGGCTTGTCGAAATTGAACGAATAGCCCGAGGTCGAGCGGGCCTTGCGGTTGAGCGGCCCGAGGTGCCCCGGCCGGATTTCCGCCTCGCCGCCCGACACCAGCGCCGCCCGTTCGACGATATTGCGCAATTCGCGCACATTGCCCGGCCAGTCGTAGCGCATCAGCGTCTCCAGCGCCGCCGGCGTCCAGTGCTTGCGCGCGTTGCGGGCGAAGTCGCGCGATTGCAGGAAGTGCTCCGCCAGCGCCGGGATGTCCTCCGCCCGCTCCCGCAGCGGCGCCACCTTCAGTTCGAACGCCGCCAGCCGGTAGTAGAGATCCTCGCGGAATGTGCCCTTCTGGCACATAGCCTCCAGGTTGCGATTGGTCGCGGCGACGAAGCGCACGTCGCCGGTCAGGTCGCGGGTGCCGCCAACCCGGCGGAACTGACCCGTCTCCAGCACGCGCAGCAACTTCGCCTGCAGCGGCAGCGACATTTCGCCGATTTCGTCGAGAAACACCGTGCCGCCGGCACCGACCTCGATCAGGCCTTCCTTGCGCCGGTCCGCCCCGGTGAAGGCGCCGCGCTCATGCCCGAACAGCTCCGATTCGAACAGGTTCGCCTGCAGCGTCGAGCAGTCGATCGCCACGTAATTGCCGCTCGCCCGCGGGCTTGCCTGGTGCACCGCCCGCGCCACCAGTTCCTTGCCGACGCCGGATTCCCCCAGGACCAGCACCGTCGTATCCGACGGACCAACCACGCCGATCATCCGCCGCAGCGCCGCCATCGCCGACGATTGCCCGACAATGGTCGAGGCGACCCCGGTTTCCAGCCGCCGCTTCAGATACTCGTATTCGCGCTTCAACGAGTTCGCCGCCAGCGCCCGCTTGACCGAGATTTCCAGCGCATCCGGGTTGATCGGCTTGGTGAGATAGTCGAACGCGCCGACCTTCACCGCCTGCACCGCCTGGTCGATCGAGCCATAGGCGGTCAGCACCATCACGCTGCAATTCTCCGCCAGTTCCACCAGGCAGTCGAGCCCGTGCGCATCCGGCAGCTTCATGTCCAGAAGCGCCAGCGCCGGCTCGATTTTCGCCAGCTGGTCGCGCGCCTCCGACCACCGGTGAACGCCGACCGCGTGATAGCCCGCCCCCTTCAGCTGCATGCACATCAGCCGGTTGAGCGTCACGTCGTCGTCGATGACGAGGATGGTCTGGCGAGCGGTCACGGGAGATCTGCCTGCGGGTTGCGGTCTGCGTCGGGAAGGAGAATGGCGAAGGTCGTGCCCTTGCCGACCTCGCTTTCGACCTTGATCTCACCCTGCCATCTTTCGATCACCGCCTTGGAAATGGCAAGGCCGAGTCCGCTGCCGGTCGAACCGTCGCTGCGCCAGCTCCAGAACGGATAGAAGATCTTTGCCATGTGGTCCGCCCGGATGCCGACGCCGGAATCGCTGACGGCAATGCCGATCTTGCCGGGCAGCGGCCGCGTCACCGACACCCGCAGTTGCCCGCCATGCGGCATGGCGTGAAAGGCATTCTGCATCAGGTTCAGCACGACCATCCGCAGTTCCGACTGCGACGCCAGCACGCGCGGCGCCTCGGCCGCATCGAAGCCGACATTCACCTGCCGCTGCTCGGCATCGAAGCGCAACAGCGAAATCACGTCGCGGATCGCCGGCGCCACATCGACCAGTTCCGCCTGGTCGCCCGGCGGCCGGCTCAGCTGCAGCATCCGCTCCGTAATGTCGATGCAACGGTCGATCTCGGCATTGACCATGTCGATATAGTCGCGCATCACCGCCGGATCGGCGCCCTGTTCCTCCGCCTTGCCGATTGCCCGCAACCCCAGTCGCACCGAGGTCAGCGGGTTGTAGATCTCGTGGGCGACGCCGGTCGCCAATTGGCCGATTTCCGCCAACCGCTGCTCCTGCGACGCGTCCATCGCCCGGCTCAGGTCGCGGATCGACTCGACCAGCAGCCGCCGTGACCCGGCCGGCGTCTCGATCGTCAGCGGCGCGGCAACCACGTCGACCATGAACCCGGCGCCGTCGCGATGGGTGTGGGTGTGGTTGCACTTGACCGAGGTGACGCCCTTGGCCACTTCCGCCAGCGGGCAGATCACCAGCGTCGGCACGCATGGCGCGTCGCGCCCGTGGCTCGATCGATAGCACGGCGCCCCGACCACCTCGCCGTGGGAGCGCCCCACCTGCCGGCAGAACTCGGCATTTGCCGCCACCACCCGAAAATCCTCGTCGATGACGCGAATGCCGTCCGGCACCGCGTCGATCAGCGCCTGCTGAAAATGCTCCTTGCGCTCCAGATCGCGGATCGTCGTCTCCAGCCGCTCCGCCATGCGGTCATGCGCCTGACCGAGGTCGGTGATCTCGTCGTCGCCCCAGCGGGCATCGGCCGCCAGCTTCGCCCGCGCGCCGTAGTCGCCGGCGGCGAACGCCGCGCTGGTCGCAGCCAGATGCTGCACCGGCACCAACACCCGCCGCCGCAACACCAGATACGTCGCCGCCAGCGCCATGCCGAGCACCACGACGCCCGCCACCATCAGCAGGATCGCATTGCCGACGGCTCGAACCTTCAGGTCGTTCGCCCGATAGTCCACCACCAGGAGCCCGTTGACCGGATGCTCGGCCACGCTGCCGTGGCACTCGCCGCAGGGTTCGCGATTGCCGACCACGTTGACGCTGCGCAGCACCTCGATGCCGTCGCTGCGCATCAGGAACGCCTGGCCGCTCTCGTTGGTGCGCCCGGTCAGGCCGCAATCCGGGCAGAGTTCGGCAAGCCCCGCCAGCTTGGTGCCGAGCAGCCCCTTCGCCGAGGAAAACCGCACCTCGCCGTCCGGATTGAGGATCATCACGTCCTCGACACCGGAGCGCGCCCCCAGCCGGTCGACGATCCCGGAAAGCCCGGGGATGTCGCGCTTCAGCATGGCGTTTTCCAGCGAGATCTGCAGCATACTGGTCAGCTCGGCCGCCACCTGCCGGCGCTCGCCGATCAGATCACGCTGGTAGATCGGCACGAACAGCGCGAGAAACAGCAAGGATGTGACGCCGAGAACGCTCGCCATCACCACCAGGACCCGCCCACCAAGGCGGCTGCCGAAGATCGAGATCGTCACCGCTCAGCCCCCGCCCCGCATCCGCAACAGCCAGCTTTCCGCCGGCAGGTCCTCGTTGCGCAGCCGCGCCACATGAACGCTCCCCGCCGGCAATTCGTCGGCATAGAGCGTCAGCGGCACCACCACCGGCCAGCTCCATTGCGCCACGGCGAAATTCTCGAGCCAGCGCACCCGCTCCGTCTTGTCCTTCGTCGCCAGCAGCGCCTCGGCATTGTGCAAGACCAGCCCGCGCCCGATATTGGCGATCACCTCGTAAAGCGCGAACAGCGGCAACCGGCTCGCCTGCCAACCGTGCGGCGCCATTTCGAGCACGCGGAAGTCGACGAATTCCAGCCCCAGGATCGCGGCGATCTGCTCGACGATGTCGGGGCGGTAGGTCGGCAACACGACAAAGCGCGGTCCTGGGCCTTCCGCCCGCATCACCTTGTGAATCGGTTCAAGCCACGTCGTCTCGAAGTCCGCCATCATCCACCTCGCAAGCCTCGAAAACACTGATTGCCGCGCTCAAGCCCCCTACCGGCCGGCGCCGTTCCGAAAGCGGTGACGGGAACGACACCGATCGCGCGGTCATTCGGTTCCAGATCCGCGGGGAACGCGCCGTACCCGGCCGACCATGCCTTCGTCGGCCTTCATGCCCGCCCGCGCTGGCGTTGCCGCATCGTCCCGATGCATCGACACTTGACCTTGCGCCGAAGCCCGATCGGTCTGTCGTCCTGAGATGTATGCAATGCGAACACTGCTCACAACCTCGCGAAAAACCATCACTTCGACTAGTGCCGTCATTGTCGCACCGCGAGGTTCCACCCCATTCCCACAGGGCAGGCCGTCCGTCGCGGCAGGCAACCATTCGCGATCCGCCAACACCAATGCCCTCCGACCCGATCCGGGTGGAGGTCGTGCCAATGTCATCCATTGCGTCGCCCGGCAACGTGATCCCGCGACCTCCCGCCTGTCACCAGCCCATCTGTCACCAACTCGGCGCCACGCCCGGCACATAGCGCGGGCTGCCGCAATCCGGCCCGGTCTCGCGCGCCGCCGGCTGGTCCTTCTTGAGCACCCCGAGCGGCGGATTGAGCCCCGTCGCCTCGGCGAGCGCCTGATCCAGCGCCTCCAGATAGGCCATCAGCAGCAACAGCGACCCGGCATAAAACGATTCGTCGCAACGCCCGATCACCCGCCGCCCGAAGGCAGGGACCCAGACCAGCGGATGCGCCCGCAGGAAGCGCAGCGCATCGCCGAGGCTCGCCGGTTGGTCCACGTGACGAAGCAACAGCGACAGGAACTCCAGTTCGTGCACCAAATGATCGTCGGCCCGCGACCGCCAGTTCGGCGCCGCCAGCCCGTAGTGGCGATACCAGTCGCGCACCTCGAACATCGGCTCCTGCCGCTCCAGCCCGTTGTCGTCGCGCCACACCGATTCGTTCGGCGCCGCGCTATAGCCATGCGTCAGGAAAATCCGCGCGAATTCCGCCGCCAGCCCGTCGAGTTCGGCGCCGGTCGGCGGCGACGACAACGTTTCCAGCGCCGTCCGCATCACCGCCATGCCCTCGTTGGCGACTGACCCGTCCAGCTTCAGCGCGAACCAGAAGCCGACGTCGAGCCCGCGCAGGAACGCCACCAGCTCGCCATCAACCTCGCGATCGGCGATCCGCGCCAACAGCATGAGGTCCTGCGCGATCGCCTCGCGCAGTTCCCGCGGCATGAACCGCACGTGGTCGAGAGCGATTGCCGCCGTCATTTCACCCTGCCCTTCGAGTGTGCCACGAACACGATCGACGGGTTGGTCAGTTCCGGATCGGCCATGTTCTTGACCTGCCGCACGATCGATTCATGCGGCGCCCGCGCCTTCGTCTCGTGGGTGCCGTCGCGCAGTTTGTCGATCGGCCCGATGTCGAGAACCCGCATCATGCAGCCCATCACGCAGTAGGGTTTACGACCGGCGTCGATCTCGTCGACACACATGTTGCACTTCTGCACGATGTTGAGTTCGGGGTTGTACTGCGGCGCCCCGAACGGACACGCCGCCTCGCACCGCCGGCAGCCGATACACAGGGTCGAGTCGATATCGACGATGCCGTCCTTCTGCCGCTTGAAGATCGCGCCGGTCGGACAGGTCGGCAAACAGGCCGGCTCGGCGCAGTGGTTGCACGACATGTTGATCTTGTAGGCATAGACCTCGGGATAGGTCCCGCCCTCGACATACTGCACCCGCCGGAACCGGGGTCCGGGCGGCAGGCCGTTCTTGTCCTTGCAGGCGATCTCGCAGGCGCGACAGCCAATGCAATCGACATTGTTGTGAATGAAGCCGAGCTGCATGTCCGGCACCACCGGCACGTAGGTCTCGCGCTTTTTCGCCTGTGCCGCTTCCTTGATCTTGGCTTTGTCGACGGTGTTGGCCATGTCACGGCTCCTGGAATTCAAAGGTTCTGGCGTTTCTGACCAAGATCAGAGATCGCGGCGGAACACGTGGCTGCGGGCGGTCGACAACTGGTCCCATCCCGGCTTGTGGGCGAGATTGGTCTTGCCGATATTCACCAGGATCGTGTTGTAGGCGAAGGCACCCGCCGGGCTCGGCTCGTCCAGCGTCAGGAAGTCCGGATTGCCGGACCGGTCGATGCCGTCCTTGTCCAGATCCATCCACGCGCCTTCGTGCAGCACCGCCACGCCGGGCATACAGCGCTCCGTCACATAGGCCGGCACGATGCACTTGCCGCGATCGTTCCACACTTCGACCGTGTCGCCGGTCTTGATCCCGAGCTTCCTCGCATCCGAGGCGTTGATGGTGACCTCCTGCTCGAAGGTCTCCCTCAGCCACGGGATGTTGTTGAAGATCGAGTGGGTCCGCCAGCGCGGATGCGGCGTGACCAGATGGAACGGGAACTGCTTGGTCTTCGGGCTGTTCAGCGATTCCCACGGCTCCACCCATTTCGGGATCGCCGGGATCGGATAGCCGTACTGGGTCTTGGTCCAGTCGGGCGTCTGCGCCAGCACCGTCGAGAAGATCTCGATGCGCCCGGACGGCGTCTGGAACGGCATGCCCTTTTCCACCTGGTCGCGGAAGGCGACATGCGGCTTGTCGAGCTTGAACTTGTAGATGCCGCGCTTCTTGAACTCTTCCCAACTCATCTCGACGTGCTGGTGATGCTGCACCTTGTCCCACCAGGCCATCAGATAGGCTTCGTCGACGGCGGTATCGTCGTTGAAATACGCCCGCGTTGCCCGCGGATTGTACTGCGGCCCGAAGCCGAGCCGATAGGCAAGCTCGGTGAAGATCTGGAAGTCGGTCTTCGACTCGCCCAGCGGCTGGATCACCTTCGGCCGGTGGATGTAGTAGTGCCCCTTGTACCAGGGCAGCGCCACGTCATGCCGCTCGAAATGGGTGGCGACCGGCAGCAGATAGTCGGCCCAGATGCCCGACGGCGTGATGGTCGAGTCCATGCACACGATCAGATCGAGTTTCTTGATCGCCTGAAGCTGCTTGTTGATGTTGGTCAGCTGGTTGAGCCAGTCCGAGCCTTGCCAGAAGATGCCGCGGATATTCGGGATCACCCCGTCGAGCTGGTCGTTGCGCGGCCACAACCCGATTTCCTCGCGCTTCAGGTTGGGATAGTTGAGCACGCAATGGGCCCAGCGATCCGACTTGATCGAGGCGTACCAGACATTGGCGAATTCGTCATAGGGATAGGCCACCGCCTCCGAATGCCAGGCCTTGCCGACGCCCTCGGCGCAGCCGCCGAGAATGCCGATATTGCCGGTCATCGCCTGCAGCGCCGCCGCCATGCGATTGTACTGCTCGCCATAGGCATTGCGCCCCGGCGACCACGACGCCTTCAGCGCCGCCGGCTTGGTCGTGGCATACATCTCGGCGAGCTTGCGGATATCCGCCGCCGACACGCCGCAGATCTCCGCCGCCCATTCCGGCGTCTTCGGCTGGCCGTCGGAAACGCCGAGGATGTAATCCTTGAAGCTTTCCTGGCCCTTGGCCCAGAACGGCATCGTCCCCTGGTCCATACCCTGGACGAAGCGGTTGATGAAGTTCTGGTCGTGCCAGCCCTTGGCGAAGATCTCGAACGCCATGCCGGCCATCATCGCGGCATCGGTATTCGGCCGGATCGGGATCCACCACGCGTCATAGGCCGAGGCCGAGTCGGTATATTGCGGATCGACCAGCACGAACTTGCAGCCGCGCTGCTTGGCCATGCGCATGTAGTAGAACGTGTTGCCGCCATGGAACGTGTAGGCCGGGTTCCAGCCCCACATGATGATCAGCTTCGAATGCGCGAAGGCGTCGTCCTCGTTGCCGTCCTCGATCGTGCCGTAGGTGATGCGCGACGAGAACGTCGTGCCCTGATACGACGGCACCGACCACGACGACGTCCGGCACCCGAACATGCCCATGAACCGGCCGAGCAGGCCCTCGATCTGGTCCGACTTGTGCAGCACGCCATAGGACGCGCCGGCATAGGACTGGTCGAGCAGCGCCGTCGGCCCGTAGGTATTGCGCAGGTAGACCATCTTCTCGGCGATCTGGCCGAGCGCCTCGTCCCACGACGCGCGCTTGAACTTGCCCTCGCCGCGCGCGCCCACCCGGATCATCGGGTAGAGCAGTCGCTCCGGCGAATAGAGCCGCGACCGGTACGACCGTCCGCGCAGGCAGGCACGCACCTGCGGTTCTTCCTCGGTATCCTTGCCGAAGAACCCGTCCTTCTGGTAGCGCCCGTCGTCGGTCGACAGCCGGACGATCACGTCACCCTTCTTGTGCGCCACCAGCATGTGGCGCGAGCCGCAATTGTGGGCGCAGCTGGTGACGACGGTCTCCATGTCGTCATCGCGCGGATACGGCTCGTAGGCAAAGGCTTCCGCCTTCTCCGCGCCGACGATCGGCGCCAGCCCGGCACTCAGCGTCAACGCGCCCGCGGTCTTCAGGAATCCGCGCCGGTCGAGGTCGAGTGCGTCAACGGGGGCCGAGGGATCTTTGGTCGTGGTCATGGCGTCACCCGTCATTTGGTCTTGGTGAGGAAGCGCGCGTCGGATTGCTTCGGTCGGTCCTTGGCCCAGTCCGGAATCTCGGTCGGCATGTCTTTCCAGTCGTGACGCGGATAGGGATAGGAAATCCGGTACCAGGCGCGACCGCCATGGCAGCCGAAGCAGGTGTCGGACGACCCCGCCGCCGCCAGTTTCTCGATCGCATCCGGCCTCAGGTAATTCACCTGATGGCGCACCAGCCGGAACTGGTCGGCATGGCAGGTCAGGCAGCCGTTCGGCGCGTCCGGGCTTTCCATGCCCTCGCGCAGCTCATGCCACTTGCCTTCCAGCCCCATGCTCGTCGCCGGGAAGGCGCCATGGCACCTGAGGCAGGTCTCGGACGGGTTGACCATCTTGCGCAGGGTGAACGGCGGTTCGTTGCGCTCCCACGCGGTCTGGATTGCCCCCTTGCCGTCGGTGGCGGTGACATGCGGCGATTCCTCGCGCGGGTCGTTGCCCTGATGGCAGAAGGTGCAGGAGAGGTTCATCACCTGCTTGGCGAACGGCGAGGAGATGTGCCGCCAGTGGAAGTCCGCCTGGGCACCCTCGTAGGTATCCAGCGTCTGGTACCAGGCCTGCGTATCGGCGGCCTTGACCCCGGCCGGCGACGCATCGCGGGGCTTGGCCTTGCCGATCTCCTGATGGCAGCCAAGGCAATCCGCGTCGGTTGCCTTGTCGATCGCCGGCTTGAAGTGGATCGGGTTCCACTGGGCGCGCAGATAGTCGACCGCCGCCGGATCGCCCGGCTTGGCCGCGACTGGCTTGGCCGCCGGCTTTTGTGCGGTCTCGGCAGCTTGCGCGCCGCCGGGCGCGCCGAAGGAGCCAGGTCCGATTGCGCCATTCAGCGCGGCAATCGCCAGAAACAGGCCGCTGGCGACGGAAATTACCAATGCGGATCGCATGACGCCACCCAATTCAAATGAACCGGTCGAGCAGACGTCAACCGTCGCCCGTCGTCCTCGGTGTCTCATCCCTCGCAAACCCGTCACGACCGAACGTCACGGCCGGCAACCCGCATCACCCGTGCCGGCAACCGCTCGGACATGGGGATCGGACCGCCAGTGACAGGGGCGTCGACGGAAGAAGGGGCAGGGCGCGACCGGAATCGGCAGGAAATCGGTCGCGCCCCGCGGATCCCCGGAGCGATGAGGGCGGGTGCTCCGGGAACTTCGTCGAGAATGCGCGGCCCCGACATCCGTCGGGATTGGCCCGGCCGATCAACGGCCGGGCGCGCACTCACGCTGTTGCAACGATCACTGCTTCTTCTGGCCGTCCATGCCCTGCATGCCGCTCATGCCGGACATACCGCCCATGCCGGACATCCCCGACATGCCGCCCATGCCGGACATTCCACCCATGCCGGACATCCCCGACATGCCGCCCATGCCGGACATGCCGCCCATGCCGGACATCCCCGACATGCCGCCCATGCCGGACATTCCGCCCATGCCAGTCTGCGCGGCGGTCCACTGGGTGCAGACCCATTCGCCGCCCGAGCCGGCCATGCCGGACATGCCGCTCATGCCACCCATGCCGGACATGCCGCTCATGCCACCCATGCCGGACATGCCGCTCATGCCGCCCATACCGGACATGCCGCCCATACCGGACATGCCGCCCATGCCGGACATCCCCGACATGCCGCCCATGCCGGACATTCCGCACATGCCAGGCAGGGCGGCCGTCCAGGGGGTGCCGCCCCTGCCTTGCATGCAGGACATGCCGCCCATACCACCCATTCCCGACATGCCGGACATGCCGCCCATACCACCCATTCCCGACATCCCGGACATGCCGCACATGCCGGACATGCCGCTCATGCCCGACATGCCGGCCATGCCGCCCATCCCGGACATGCCGCTCATGCCTCCCATACCGGACATGGCGCCCATGCCGGACAGTCCTCCCATGCCGGACATTCCGCCCATGCCGGACATGCCGCTCATGCCAGCCATACCCGGCTTGCCGAGGGTCCACTGCGTGCAAACCCAGCTCGAGCTCGGGTTGCCGGCCATGCCAGCCATGCCCGACATGCCGCTCATGCCGCCCATACCCGACATGCCACCCATACCGGACATGCCAGACATACCCTGTGCGAAAGCAGGCGCCGCCATCATCATCAGGGCAGCACCGGCCATCATCAGCTTCGACTTCATGTTCATTTGATCTCTCCAGGATTAATCGTCGCGCTCTTGCGTCTGACGACATACTTTGAACTGTCTTCGACCCTGATCTCGGGTCGATATTTACCGCTTGATTTAAAATTCGCGGCAAACGAGAGAGTTTGACTATTTATTCTTCTTTTTCTTCTTCTTGATCGTCGTCGTTTGCGGCTTGGCCTTCGGCGGTGTCGGCAAGACGGCCTTTGCAACAAATGGCGGTGGCGGCGGAAGCGCATTCACGCTGCCCGTCGTCCATTGCAGGCAGGTCCGGGCCCCACTCGGCGCGGCCGGAGCCGACCACGTGGTGCACGTCCACCCCGGTCCCGGCGCCTGTGCGGCAGCCGGACCAGCAAACCAGCACGTGCTGGCCGCGATCACGAGAAAGCCCGATACGGTATGGCTTAAGCGCATGGTTTATTGACCTTTTTTCTCGCTGTGCCAGTTCCTCAGGTCATAAGGCCCGAGCATCCCCGGCCGGTCGAATGGCGTGAACCATCC
>JAEULV010000065.1 GCA_016793065.1 Hyphomicrobiaceae bacterium | reverse complement strand
GGCCTGGGCCGGAAACGCCTGGGCGGCGCTGGCGTCGGGCGAGGATTGGGCAAGGTTGATCAGCCGCGCGCCGCCGCCGGCGCCCATGAAGTGGGCGATGTAGAGCTCGCCATCGGTGGGGGCGCGGCCGATGCGATCGGTCAGCTGGGCGGCATTCTTCTGGGTCAGGCGGCCGGCCATCATCGACGAGATCGTCGGATCGTTGCGCAGCGCCAGGATTTCCTGCTTCAGGCCGCGATCGGCGACGTCATAGCGGCCGTTGCCGCTTGCGGTGATGGCGTTGGAATATTGCGAGAGGCCGAGGTCGGCGCCCTCCTCCTTCATCATCCACAGCCAGGTCTGGTCGACGAACTGGAACAGGCCGGTCGCCGACGAGGTCGTCGCCTTCAGGTCGGGGCGCATGCTCGATTCGCGCTCGGCGGTTCGAACGAGATATTCGAACGACGTCCCCGTGGTTTCGGAGGCGGCCTGAAAAGCCTGATTGATGCGATCCGAGATCCGTGGCGTGTCGGCGACTTGCATGTGCGCCTCCTCAGACCGGTTGATGATGCGTTAACGATGCATCCATGATAGTTAACAACTCCTTAATTTCGCGGAGTTTGTGCAAATTCCGGCCATGACTTCAGGGGTTTGCGCGGTCTCGGACTGCGGATTCCGGCCAGTCGCCACGTCAGCCGGGGCTTGTCGCCGGCCCTGACGTTCGGGCAATGTCGGGGCTGGCGAACGGGATTAAACCGAATCGATCGGGAGGCGACCATGCCAGGGCTTTACTTCGAGGAGTTCGCGATCGGCGCGGTCATCCCGCATGCGATCACCCGGACGGTGACCGAGATGGACAACGTGCTGTTCTCCTCCCTCACCTACAATCCGCAGCCGCTGCATATCGATTTCGACTTCGCCGCCAAGAGCGAATGGGGCAAGCCGCTGGTCAACAGCCTGTTCACGCTCGGGCTGATGATCGGGCTGTCGGTGCACGAGACGACGCTCGGCACCACCATCGCCAATCTGGGCATGACCGACGTGAAGTTTCCCCATCCGGTCTTCCACGGCGACACGATCCGGGCCGAGACCGAGATCGTCGCCAAGCGGGAATCGCGGTCGCGGCCGGATGCGGGCATCGTCGAGTTCCATCACCGGGCCTATAATCAGAACGGCCGGCTGGTGGCGGAGTGCCACCGGCAGGCCTTCATGCGCCGACGGCCGACGTCGGGACTGATCGAGGTCTGAACCGAATTCGGTCATCGCCGAGAAACGAGGAACGGGATGCGTTCGCTGCTGTTCGTGCCGGGTGACAGCGCCAGGAAGCTGGAAAAGGGCCTTGCCAGCGGCACCGATGTGCTGATCTGCGACCTGGAGGACTCGGTCGCCGCCGGCGACAAGGCCGCGGCCCGCGCCGTGACGCTGGGCTTCCTGCGCGAGGCGATGACCACCGCCGGCCGGCCGAAGCTCTTTGTCCGCCTCAACGCGCTCGACAGCGGCCAGATCGACGCCGATCTCGATGCGGTGATCCCGGCAGGTCCCGATGGCGTGATGCTGCCGAAGGCCGGCGGCGGCCGCGATATCGCCCATCTCGGCGCCAAGCTCGCGGTGCGCGAGGCGGAGGCCGATCTGGCGGACGGCGCGACGCGGATCGTGGCGGTGGCGACCGAGACCGCCGCGTCGGTGTTCGGCCTCGGCACCTATGCCGGCGCCAGCCGCCGACTCGACGGCATCGCCTGGGGCGGCGAGGATCTCGGCGCCGATATCGGCGTGCTGTCGTCGAAGGACGAGGCCGGCGGCTGGACCGAGCCGTTCCGGATGGTGCGGAACCTGTGCCTGTTCGGCGCCGTCTCCGCCGGCATCGCGCCGATCGACACGGTGCATACGGCCTTTCGCGATCTCGAGGCGCTGGAGCGCGAATGCCGGATCGCGGCACGCGACGGCTTCACCGCCAAGATGGCGATCCATCCGGCGCAGGTCGCGGTGATCAACGCGGTGTTCACCCCGTCGCCGACGGAGCTGGAGCGGGCCCGGCGCATCATCGCGGCCTTCGCGCAAGCGGGCAATGCCGGCGTCATCGGCCTCGACGGCGAAATGCTCGACCGACCGCACCTGAAGCGGGCCGAGCGGCTGCTGGCGCGGGCGGGCTGAGCGGCGACCGGCGCGCGGCCTTGAAGGCGCCGCGATCGTCTGGATTGATGCCGATCCGATCATTGCGCGGAGCCCTCCATGTCTCGAACCCGGTCGATCGCAGCCATCGCCATCGGCACCGGCCTTGTCGGCGCCGGGTTGCTGGTCGTGCCGGCGGCTGAACCGGCCTGGCGCGCCTTTCGGGCCGGCGACGATGCCGTCGCGGTGGCGGACTACCGGCTGGGGCAACGTTCCGCCGCCGATTATGCCGCCGAGATCGAGCGGGCATTGGCCGGCAAGGACGGCAAGGCCGACACCGATCTCGCCTCGAGCCTCGTGGCGCTCGCCGATCTGCGCCGCGTCGATCTGCCTCCGGCGTTGCGACAGCGCGTCGACGGCGCGGTCGCGACCGAGGGCGGACAGGCGCCGGCGCAGGCGTGGGAAGGCTTCATCGCCGGCAAGGCGACGACCGAGGCGGCGCTGGCCGGGGCGGTCGCCGCCGACCTCACCGGCTTCGGCGATCTGCGCGACCTGACGGTCGAGGCCGGGAATTTCATCTCGGGCGACGCCGTCGACGAGGTCAAGGTGGCGCTGGCCGCCATCGGGCTGACGCTGACCGGGGCGACCGTCATGACGCTCGGGTCGGCGGCGCCGGCCAAGGTCGGGGCGAGCACGGTGAAGGCGGCGCACCGGCTGGGGCGGATTTCGGCGCCGCTGCGCCGGCAGCTCGGCGTTCTGGCGCGCGAGGCGGTCGACACCGGCATGCTCGTCGATGCGGCGAAATCGGCGGCGAGGCTCGACATCGGCGCGGCAAGGGCGCTGGCGGGACGCATCCTGCGGCCGGGGCCGGCGACGGCGATCCGCACGCTGGCGGCGGATATCGGCACGATCGGCGGCAAGACCGGTTATCGCGGCACGCTGACGGTGCTCGACAAGGCGAGGGACGCAGGCGAGGTGTCGCGCCTTGCCCGGGTTGCCGACCGGTTCGGCAAGGCGACCGTCGGCGTCTTGACCATGGCCGGCGGCGCGGCGCTGACCTTTGCCAGCATCGCCGCGTCGGTGTCGCTGTGGCTGGTGATGGCGGTCGTCTGGGCAATCTCGGCCGTCGGCTTCATCGCCCGGCTCGGACTGTCGTTGGCTCGCCGGCTGCGGATGGCGACGGCCTGAGTCAAAACGCCGAACCGCCGCCCGAAGGATCGGACGGCGGCGCGGTATGCTCTGCTCTTCCAGGACATCGTGCGGCAGGCGGGCTGCCGGCAAGATCGGCCTTGCCGGAGCCCAACGTCGCCGAAATCAGTTGGCGGCAAGCAGCGCTTTCGGATCGACCGGGCGCTGCCCCTTGCGCACCTCGAAGTGCAGCTGCGGTTCCTTGACGCCGCCGGTGGCGCCGGACTTGGCGACGGGCTGGCCGGCGCGGACCTTGTCGCCGCGCTTGACCAGGATGTCGCTGTTGTAGCCATAGGCGGTGACGTAGCCGTTGGGATGGCGGACGAGAACCAGATTGCCGTAGCCCTTCAGTTCGCTGCCGGCATAGATCACCTCGCCGTCGGCGGCGGACTTGACCGTGGTGCCTTCCGGAACCGCGATCGAGATGCCTTCCGAGCGTTCGCCATTCGGCTTCTGGCCGAATTCGCGCACGACCTTGCCGCGCACCGGCCAGGCCAGGTTGGGGTTGGCGTCGCTGGTCGCCGCCACGGCGGGCGTCGCGGCCGGGGCAATCGGAGCGGTCTTGACGGTCTCGATCCGGGTCGAGGCGACCGGAGCCGAAGGCTGGGTCGGCGCGGCGGCACGGCTCGACGAGGCGGGCGCCGGGGCGACCGAAACCGTCTTGACCGCGACCGGCTTGGCGCTGGCCGGCGGCAGCGACTGGGTCGCGGCCGGTCCGGTCGAGCCGGTCACCGTGGTGTCGCCGGAGGCGCGTTTGGCCTGGGCGATGGCGGCCGTGCGCACCTGGGCATCGGTGGCGCCGGGGATCACCAGACGCTGGCCGATGCGGATCATGTCGCTCGACATGCCGTTGGCGGCCATGATCTGGCGCTCGGACACGCCATAGAGATAGGCGACCCGGGCGAGGTTCTCGCCCTTGGTGACCGTATGGGTCGCGCCAGCGGCCTTGGCCTGCGACGGCGCGGCGGCGGCCGGCGGCACGGAGGCAACCGGACGCGGCGGCTGGACCGGCGTCACCGACACCGGCTTCGGCGCCATCGGCGCGGCCGGCGCCTGCACCGGAGCCGGCGGGGCGAGCGCGGCGGTCTGCGCCGGCGGCTGGCTGGCATTGGCCTGCGCGGCGGCCGAGGCCGACACATAGGTCGGGATCACCACCTGCTGGCCGGCCTGCAGGCTATAGGGATCGGTGATGTTGTTGGCGCGCATCAGCGCGTCGCGCGGCACGCCGTAGCGCAGCGCCAGCGTATCGATGTTCTCGCCCTGGCGCAGCGTGACGGCGGTGCCGCCGGTCGACGACCAGCCGGAGCGCGCCGGAGCCGTCGAAGCCGGGATGGCGGCGGCGGGAGCCTGAACGGCGGGGGCCTGAACCGAGGGGGCCTGCGCCGCCGGATAGGTCGGCCCGACCTGGCGGACCGGACCACGGACGGTGCCGGTCACGGTCTGATCGACCTGCGGCGCCGGCGGCAGCGACGCCTCGACCCGCGGCGCAGTATAGTTCGGCGCGGTGGCCGACACCTGCGGCAGGCGCGCGGTCGGCGCGGTGACCTGCGGCGGGGTATAGGCCGGCGCGGTGTAGGTCGGCGCTGCGACTCGGGGGGCCTCGACGCGGGGCGCCTGATAGCTCGGCGGCGTATAGACCGGCGCGGTCACGCGCGGTGCTTCGACCCGGGGCGGCTGGTAGCTCGGCGCCGTGTAGGTCGGCGCGGTGTAGGTCGGCGCGGTGTAGGTGGGGGCCGAAACGCTGGGCGACTGCACGCGCGGCGGCGTGTAGCTCGGCGTCTGATAGGACGGCGGCGTGTAGCTCGGGCCGGAATAGCTCGGGCCGGAATAGCTGGGAGCCGGCGGCAACGGCGTGCGGGTGACGGTGCCGGTCGACACCGATCCGGTCACATCGCTGTCGCGATAGGTATTATTGGCGTTACCCGCTCCGCCCTGCTGCCCCGAGAGAATGGAGCGCTGGTTGGACGTGTTGCCCATGAAGCGGCTCGCATCCGAGCTGCAACCGGCCAGGAAGCTCGCCATGAGGGCGAGGGTGGCGACTTGGGCCAGGTAACGGGACCGGCGGGGCATGAAATACTCGTACATTTGTCCACTCACGCGCACTCAACAGGACAATGGGAGTAAACACCCTTAAGGTTGACAATCGGTTACGCGCCGCCGCCCGCTCGCGGCTTTCGCCGCGCTGTCGGCGACCGATCGGGAGTTTTCAGGGAAATCCAGGGTGAATCGGCCGGAAACTATTTTTCCGGCGAGCGCCACGCCGTCATAACGCGGCGGCGAGACCGGCGACCATGGGCACGAAGCGGACCTTGCCGAGCTCCTCGATGCGCTCGCCGCCGTCGGCGCGGGTCAACCGGACCAACATCTGGCCCTCGGCCGGGCCGATGGCGGCGACCATGACGCCGCCGAGCTTCAGTTGCTGCACCAGCCGGCCGGGAACGGTCGGGAGCGAGCCGGTTACGAGGATGCGATCGTAAGGCGCGCCGGCGGGATAGCCGTCGAGGCCATCGGCCTGGACGCAGATGATGGTATCGGCGCCGATGGCCTCGAACCGCTGGCGGGCTGCCTCGACCAGGCCGCGGAACCGGTCGATGGTGGTGACGGAGCGCACCAGGCGCGCGGCGACGGCGGCGGCGTAGCCCGAGCCGGTGCCGACATCGAGCAGCTTGTGATCGGGCGTCAGATCGAGGGCGTTGAGCAGGCGGGCGATCATCGACGGCGGCGCCTGGGTCTGGCCGCAGGCGATGGGCAGCGGCACGTCGGCATAGGCGGCCTCGTCATGGCGCGGATCGACGAAGGCGAGGCGCGAGACGAATTCCATCGCCGCCAGCAACGACCGGTCGGAGACGCCCCGGGCGCGCAGGGCCAGCACGAGTTCGGCGCGGCGAATGCGGTCGCGATCGTCGGCACGCGCCTCGCGTCCGCCCGTCATCAGCTGGCCGTAGTCACCAAGGCCGTTCATGCCCTTCCCCCGACCCCGGGAGAATCACTCCCGGCTCAGCGCAGATCATGCGCCAAGCGCTCGCGCAGCGCATGGTCCGTGAGATCGAGACGCAGCGGCGTGACCGAAATAAACCCGCCGAGCACCGCCCTGAGGTCGGTGCCTTCGGCCGGCTCGGACTTGGCGCGCTGGAACACCAGCCAGTAATAGGGATTGAAGCGGCCGTCGCGACGCTCCTCGACGCCGATCGAATCGCCGCCGCGCCAGCCCTGGCGGGTGGCGACGACGCCCTCGACGGTCTCGGGGGTGCGATCGGGGAAGTTGACGTTCATCAGCACGCCGTCCGGTATGCCGGAGGCGAGCAGGCGATGGATGATGCCGGCGCCATGGGCCTCGCAGCAGGCCCAGTTGGGATTGTCGCGCGAGGTCCAGCCATAGGCCTGGCTGAGGGCGATCGACGGGACGCCGAGCAGGGTGCCCTCCATCGCGGCGGCGACCGTGCCGGAATAGGTCACGTCCTCAGCGATGTTCTGACCGCGATTGACGCCGGAAAGAACCAAGTCCGGCAGGCCGCCCAGCACCTTGCGCACGCCCATCAGCACGCAGTCGGTCGGGGTGCCCTTGACGGCGAAATGCCGCTCGGAAATCTGCCGCAGCCGCAGCGGATCGTTGAGTGACAGGGAATGGGCGACGCCCGACTGATCGGTTTCCGGCGCGACCACCCAGACATCGTCGGAAAGCTCGCGGGCGATCTTTTCCAGCGACTTGAGGCCGGGAGCGTGAATGCCGTCGTCATTGGTGAGCAGGATGCGCATGGGGGCCTCGGGCTGGTCGATTGGATCGCCGGCCTGATTACGCCACCCCGCCGGTTTCGTCACCCCCGATCGGCGACGTTCGCGCCGGCGGCGTTGCGGGTTCCGGGACACGGTCGTCGGCGCCGCCAAAACGGACAAGGGCGCCCGTGAGGCGCCCTTGTCGATCGCGCTGGAAAGCCGCGCGCCACAAATAAGGTGACGTGCCACCTCGGTCGTTGGAGATCGATCCCGGGAAACCTACAAAGTAGGTGGGCGCCGTGATGACAGGATCCACGGATCCAGCCAGTGACAGCTCCCTTTCGGATCGATAAGGCCCCGGGGATGCGTGTTCCTGACGAACCGCGCAGCGACGTCGGCAAGGAATATAGGCCAAGGCCCGCCGCTATGCCAGTGGCCCCGGCGGCCGGGCGAAAATAAACGGCGGCTCACGCCCCGCTGACGGTTCCAGCCAGTGCTTCCAGCCGGAGGGCGGCTTCGATGACGCGGCGGGCGGTTTCGTGTTCGGTGCGGTCGGCGCGGTCGATGACGGCGGCGCGGGTTTCCTTCAGGGCGCGGTTCTCTGCCTCCAGCGATTTCAGCCGGCGGGTGGTCTCGGCCAGTTCGTCCATGGCCATGATCGCCGCCATCACCGTCAGGCGCTGGTCGCCGATCTCGCCGAAGCCGCCGCGCAGTTGCTCGACCATGCCGTCGAGGCGCTGGGCCAGACCGCGCAAATGGTCTTCCTGGCCGTCCTCGCAGGCCATGCGGTAGGCCCGCCCGTTGATGGTCACCGTTACCTGCGCCATGGCCGCCCGCACCTCATCCGCACCCGTCATCCACCATGGGCTTCCAGAACCGAACGGATCGATTCCATCGCCGCCACCAGCCGGCGCGACACTTCGCGGTTGGCATCCTCAAGCCGCCCGGCCCGCGCCTTCTCCTCGTCGAGGGTGCCGGCGAGCGCGGCGCGATCCTCGGCGAAGCGGGCGACGGTATCCTCAAGCCCGGCGCGCGCGCGTTCGCGCTCCAGCCGTCGCGCAACGGCGGTCTCAAGCGTGGTCATCGCCTGTGCCAACCGCTCGAAAGCGGCGTCGAGGGAATGCGGGTCCGCCATAAACCCCTGCCCGCGGCTTCGTCGAAATTGCGATCCGCAACAATGTCGATCGGACATGCCGAACCGACCGGATGCCGCGCGAATCTGGACGCGGCGGGTCGAGCCGACAAACCTGTTGGTTCAACTTGGCGGTTGGCGCGAACGGCGTCAACGATCCCGTCGCAGGATTGCCGGGATGAAACGGGCGCCGCGGCGACAAAGCCGACGGGTGGCGCTGACGAGACGGGAGCGGGGCGCGGCGCGGCAACGCCGCCGCGCGGTGACGCCGGGGCGGCAGGGTGGGCGGCAGCAAGTGAAAACACCTGTGATGCGTATATTCCCGAGCGAAAGCCGATGGGCGAAAGCAGACTTCGAACGCATTGCCGGGATGTTTTCGCATGCCATGCCAGCATTCGCATTGACACATGGCGTTGTCCTGCTATGTGTCGCGCGCTTTCGAGGTTCTCGATGTCGGTTTTGACGTTAAGTCCTCGTAAACACGCGCAATTTCGACTTTTGATTTTGCAATTTCGCTTATCAAACGACGAAAATTGCGTTTACCCTCGCCGGCCTTCCGCGATCGGAAGCCGGCATCAAAAACAATTGTCGGAACCTCGGGTCGTCGCCTTGACCAACCAGCGCAACCTTCGTCGCATGCCGGGTCCCTGCATTTCGCGGGCTTCCGCGACATTGCGCGCCGGGCTGGCCGGAAACCGAACGCGCGCCTGAGGCAAATCAATGCGGCGGCGCCATTTTGGCGCCGTTTTCATCCTCACAACGGCGGACCTGACGTCAGGGTCGCCATACCCCTCACGCGGTACATCTCAAAGGGAGACTAGCAATGACGGTTCGGGTTGCCATCAACGGGTTCGGTCGCATCGGCCGCAATGTCCTGCGCGCCATCGTCGAGTCCGGCCGTCAGGACATCGACGTCGTGTCGATCAACGACCTCGGCCCGGTCGAGACCAACGCCCATCTGCTGAAGTACGATTCGGTTCACGGCCGCTTCCCGGCCGACGTGCGCATCGAGGGCGACTACATCCTCGTCGACGACATGAAGATCAAGGTCACCGCGATCAAGAACCCGGCCGAGCTGCCGCACAAGGATCTCGGCATCGACATCGCGATGGAGTGCACCGGCATCTTCACCGCCCGCGACAAGGCCGCCGCCCACCTGACCGCCGGCGCCAAGCGCGTGCTGGTTTCGGCCCCGTCGGACGGCGCCGACCTGACCGTCGTCTACGGCGTCAACCACCAGAAGCTCACCAAGGATCACCTGGTCGTTTCCAACGCCTCGTGCACCACCAACTGCCTTGCCCCGGTCGCCAAGGCGCTGAATGACGCCATCGGCATCAAGCACGGCTTCATGACCACGATCCACTCCTACACCAACGACCAGAACATCCTCGACCAGTACCACAAGGACCTCTACCGCGCCCGCGCCGCCGCCGTGTCGATGATCCCGTCGTCGACCGGTGCCGCCAAGGCCGTCGGCCTGGTGCTGCCGGAACTGAAGGGCAAGCTCGACGGCGTTTCGATCCGCGTGCCGACCCCGAACGTCTCGGTCGTCGACTTCAAGTTCGTCGCCCAGCGCGAGACCACGGTCGAGGAAGTCAACGAGGCGCTGATCGAGGCTTCGCACAACGAGCTGAAGGGCATCCTCGCCGTCACCAAGGAGCACCTGGTGTCGATCGACTTCAACCACGCGCCGGCCTCGTCGACCGCGCACCTTGCCGAGACCAAGGTGATGCAGGGCGATTTCGTCCGCGTTCTGTCGTGGTACGACAACGAGTGGGGCTTCTCCAACCGCATGGCCGACACCGCCGTGGTGATGGCCAAGCTGATCTGATGCCGATCCGGCCGTCGGGCACCCGCCCGGCGGCCGGTCGCTTTCAGGCCAGCCAGAAGGAATTTCCGGCGCGGCAGGGGCTCGCGACGGATTGCATCGGGGGAAATTGAATGTCGAAGTTCCGCACGCTCGACGATGCCGACCTCAAGGGCAAGCGCGTTCTCATCCGCGTCGACCTGAACGTGCCGTTCGAAGCCGGCAAGGTGACCGACGACACCCGCATTCGCGCCGTCGCGTCGACCATCAACGAAGTCGCCGACAAGGGCGGCAAGGCGATCCTGCTGGCGCATTTCGGCCGGCCGAAGGATGGCCCGGAGGCCAAGTACTCGCTGAAGCAGATCGTTCCGGCGGTGGCCGAGGTGCTCGGGCGCCCGGTGCAGTTCGCCGACGATTGCGTCGGCCCGGTCGCGGCGGCGGCTGTCGCCAACATGGTCGACGGCGATGTGCTGCTGATGGAAAACACCCGCTTCCGCAAGGCCGAGGAAAAGAACGAGCCCGGCTTCGTCGCCGAGATGGCGGCGAACGGCGATGTCTTCGTCGCCGATGCGTTCTCGTGCTCGCACCGGGCGCATGCCTCCACCGTCGGGCTTGCCAGCCATCTGCCGACCTTCGCCGGCCGCTGCATGCAGAAGGAAGTCGAGGCGCTCGAAGCCGCGCTCGGTTCGCCGAAGCGGCCGGTGGTTGCCGTCGTCGGCGGCGCCAAGGTGTCGAGCAAGATCGATCTGCTCGAAAACCTCGTCACCAAGGTCGACTATCTGGTGATCGGCGGCGGCATGGCCAACACCTTCCTTGCCGCCCAGGGCATCGGCGTCGGCAAGTCGCTGTGCGAGCATGACCTTGCCGACACCGCCCGGCGGATCATGACCGCCGCGACCGCCGCCAAGTGCGAGATCGTGCTGCCGGTCGACGTCGTCGTCGCGGCCGAGTTCAAGGCCGGCGCCGACAATGTCATCGTCGAGGTCAAGGACGTCCCGGCGGGCGGCATGATCCTCGATGTCGGCCCGGCGTCGATCAACCGCGTTGCCAATGTCATCGACAAGTGCGTGACGCTGGTGTGGAACGGCCCGCTCGGGGCGTTCGAGATCGCGCCGTTCGACCGCGCCACCGTGGCGGCGGCGCAGTATGCCGCCAAGCGCACCGCCGAGGCGGGGCTTTTGTCGGTCGCCGGCGGCGGCGACACGGTGTCGGCGCTGAACCATGCCGGCGTCGCCGACAAGTTCTCCTATGTCTCGACCGCCGGCGGCGCCTTCCTCGAATGGATGGAAGGCAAGGCCCTGCCGGGCGTCGAGGTGCTGCGCAAGGCGTGATCTTCCCCGGAGGCGAGCGACGGCGTGCCGCGCGCCCCCTCCCCTTCACGAGCGGAACCCGCCCAGGTCGAGGCGACCTGGGCGGTGGCCGCCACCGCCGGCCGAGATGCCGGTTCCCGTTTTTTCGCCGGATGGCCTTGTTGCCCAGCCGGTTATGTCGATCGGAGTAGAACCCATGGACTTGGAAGCACTCAACAAGGTCGCCCGCGCGATGGTCGCCCCCGGCAAGGGCATTCTGGCCGCCGACGAGTCGTCGGGCACGATCAAGAAGCGCTTCGACGCGATCGGCGTCGAGTCGACCGAGGACAATCGCCGCGACTATCGCGAGATGATGTTCCGCACCGCCGCGGCCATGCAGAACAACATTTCCGGCGTCATTCTCTATGACGAGACCATCTGGCAGAACGCCAAGGACGGCACGCCGCTGGTCAAGATCATCGAGGCCGCCGGCTCGATCCCGGGCATCAAGGTCGACGAGGGCACGCAGGCGATCCCCGGCTATCCGGGCGAACTCATCACCGTCGGCCTCGACAAGCTCGCCGCCCGCCTCGCCAAGTATTACGAGCAGGGCGCCCGCTTCGCCAAGTGGCGCGCGGTGATCGACATCTCCTCGGGCATCCCGACCTCCTATGCCATCGCCGCCAACTGCCAGGCGCTCGCCCGCTATGCGGCGCTGTGCCAGGCGGCGCAGATCGTGCCGATCGTCGAGCCGGAAGTGCTGATGGACGGCGATCACGACATCGATCGCTGCTACGACGTGACCAAGGCGACGCTGATCAAGCTCTACCAGGAGCTCTATGACGCCCGCGTCGCGCTCGAAGGCACAGTGCTGAAGCCGAACATGGTCATCGCCGGCAAGAAGTGCCCGAAGCAGGCCTCGACCGCCGAGATCGCCGAGAAGACCGTCAAGCTGTTCAAGCAGACCGTGCCGGTCGCCGTGCCGGGCATCGCCTTCCTCTCCGGCGGCCAGTCGGACGAGCAGGCGACGGCCAATCTCGACGCCATGAACAAGCTCGGCGGCCTGCCGTGGGGCCTCACCTTCTCCTACGGCCGCGCCCTGCAGGCGGCGCCGCAGAAGGCGTGGTCGGGCAAGGCCGAGAACGTGACGGCGGGTCAGAAGGCCTTCGCTCATCGCGCGCTGATGAACGGCCTCGCCTCAAAGGGCGAATGGACCGCGGCCGCCGAGAAGGCCGCCTGAGCGACGAACCATCGTCGCGGGCCGGGGGCTCAAGCGCCCGGCCGGTGACGACAGCCGACGCATCGAGACGAGAAGAAGGGCCGGACCGCGCCGAGGCGGGTCCGGCCCTTTTTCATGCCGGGTGCCGCCCCGGCGGATGGCCGGCGGCCGAGGCTCGTCGGGGGCGGCGGGCGTCAGCCGCGCCGGGCGGCGAGCGCGCCGAGATAGGTTTGCGCCACGGTGGCGGCGGCGATGGCGGTGATGTCGGCGTGGTCATAGGGCGGCGCCACCTCGACGATGTCGCCGCCGACGAAATCGATGAGCGCGCCGGCGCGCTTGAGGATGCCGAGCGCCTCGCGGCTCGACAGCCCGCCGGCGACGGGCGTGCCGGTGCCGGGGGCGAAGGCGGGGTCGAGGCAATCGATGTCGAAGGTCATGTAGGCCGGCGCGGCGCCGACGCGGGCGGCGATGCGCGCGGCGACGCCGGCGATGCCGAGATGGTCCATGTCCTCGCCATGAATGATCTCGATGCCGCAATCGTGCGGCGCGTGGGTGCGGATGCCGATCTGGATCGAGGCTTCCGGCCGGATCAGGCCCTCGCGGGCGGCGCGCAGCACGAAGGAGCCGTGGTCGATGCGCTCGCCGTCGTCGTCCCAGGTGTCCTGATGCGCGTCGAACTGCACCAGCGCCAGCGGGCCGTGACGCTCGGCATGGGCCTTGAGCAGGGCATAGGTGATGGAGTGATCGCCGCCGAGGGTGAAGAGGTGGGCGCCGGCGGCGAGGATGTCGGTCGCCTGGGCGTGGATGCAGGCATGCACTTCCCACGGGCGGCCATAGTCGAAGACGCAATCGCCATAGTCGACCGTCGCCAGCCGCTCGAACGGGAAGGCGCGGAACGGGTATTGCGGGTCGTTGTCGAAGATGGCGGAGGCGCGGCGGATCGCCTGCGGGCCGAAGCGGCTGCCGGGGCGATTGGAGACGGCGGCGTCGAACGGCACGCCCCAGACGACGCAATCGACGCCGGCGAGATCGCGGCTATAGGGCCGGCGCATGAAGGAGAGCGCGCCGGCATAGGTCGCCTCGCCGGAGGCGCCGCGCGGATCACGGCCGAGAAAGGCGTGGTCGGTGGGGCGCGGACGCAGCGGATCGCCGGTCATTGCGGCCATGGTCTTGTCCCTCGTTACGGTTC
>JAEULV010000036.1 GCA_016793065.1 Hyphomicrobiaceae bacterium | reverse complement strand
GGGTTATGTTGTTGCCCCCAAACCTCTCTCCCTCGTCACTCCGACCTCCGAGCCGGAGCCTAATCCACCTTGCCGCCTGCGTCCGCGCTCGTGCTGTTCCCATGCCCGCCGCTACGTCCTCGTTCCGCGCCAGCGTGGATTGGGTTCCGGCTCGGGGGCCGGAATGACGGGTGGGGGGATGTGGGGAGAAGACGCGGCGGTGGTGGTTGGGGGAAGCGGGTGAGGTTTTTACCCGCTCAAAACACCGGCGAACCGCAAAGCGCCTTGCGCCGGCGGATCATGTGGGGTACCCCCTGCCCAACTTCCGAAAACCGGGAAATGCTCCGATGAAAGCACGTGTTGTCGTCACCTTGAAGAACGGCGTCCTGGATCCGCAGGGCAAGGCGATCGAGGGCGCGCTGGCGAGCCTCGGCTTCGACGGCGTCGGCGAGGTCCGGGTCGGCAAGGTCATCGACCTCGAGTTGAAGGCCACCGACAAGGCCGCCGCAGAGGCCGAGGTCAAGGCGATGTGCGAGCGGCTGCTCGCCAACACCGTGATCGAGAACTTCGCCGTCCAGTTCGTCGGCTGAGGAGATCCGCCCGATGAAAGCCGCCGTCCTCGTCTTCCCCGGCATCAACCGCGAAACCGACATGGCCAAGGCGCTCGCCGCCGTCAGCGGCGTCAAGCCGGCCATGGTCTGGCACACCGACACCGACCTGCCGGCGGGCACCGACCTCGTCGTCGTGCCGGGCGGTTTCTCCTATGGCGACTATCTGCGCTGCGGCGCGATCGCGGCGCGGGCGCCGATCATGCGGGCCGTGGCCGCCCATGCCGAGCGCGGCGGGCTGGTGCTGGGCGTGTGCAACGGCTTCCAGATCATCACCGAGGCCGGACTGCTGCCGGGGGCGCTGGTGCGCAATGCCTCGATGAAGTTCATCTGCAAGGAAGTGAACCTCAAGGTCGAGAATCGCGAGACCGCCTTCACCTCGGCCTACAGGCACGGCCAGGTGATCCGCTGCCCGGTCGCCCATGGCGAAGGCAACTACGTCGCCGACGACGGCACCATCGCCGAGCTGGAGGCGGAAGGCCGCGTGGTGTTCCGCTATTGCGACCCGACCGGGCATATCTCGCCGGCGGCCAATCCGAACGGCTCGACCAATGCCATCGCCGGCATCATCAATGCCCGCGGCAACGTGCTCGGCATGATGCCGCATCCGGAAAACCTGATCGAGGCGCTGCATGGCGGCCTCGACGGCCGGCCGCTGTTCGACAGCCTGGTCGCGGCCCTGCCGAAGGCGGCGTGAGAACGCCGAGGTTGTCATGACGCGGCCATCGTGCGATAAGAAACCGTCGGCGGAGAGACCTGTCCCTCATGGGTCGCGAGTCCAGATGGGCTCCTCCGCCGCCTTGCTTTTTTGAGCGGCCCGGCATGTTCCTGCTCTATGTCGACGACTCCGGCTCGATCGACGACCCCGCCATCAGCCATTTCGTTTTGAGCGGCATTGCCGTGTTCGAGCGGCAGACCTATTGGCTGTCGCAGGAAATCGAGAAGATCGCGGCTCGGTTCAACGAGTCGGATCCGGGGGCGGTCGAACTGCACGGCAATCCGATGTTCCAGGGCAACAAGGGCTGGCGACGCTATCCGCGCGAGGCGCGCCTGACGGCGATGGAAGACGCCCTCAAGGCCTTTTCCAGGTCCGCCGCCGAAAACCGCATCTTTGCCGTGGTCATCGAGAAGCAATCGATCGAGGGCGACGATCCGGCCGCCTTCGCATTCGAACTGCTGTGCAACCGCTTCGACCGGTATCTCGGCCGGCTGCGTCGCTACGGCAATACCCAGCGCGGGCTGATGATCATGGACGAGTCCGACCATGAACGGAAGTTCCAGGGCCTGGCGCGCGACTTCACCCTGATCGGCCACCGATGGGGCAGCCTGCGGAATTTCGCCGATGTGCCGCTTTTCGTCGATTCCCGTGCATCACGGCTGATACAATTGGCGGATCTGGTTGCTTACTCGATCTTCCGAAAATATGAGAAGGCCGACCCGCATCTCATCGACCTGATCGCCGATCGCTTCGATACCGTGGGCCAGCAGACTACCGGACTGGTTCATTGGCGCCGACAACCCGACCGAGCGCGAAACGCCCTGACGCTCGAAGGACAAGATCCATGCTGAGAAACGACGTGCCGATCACCCCCGAACTGGTCAAGAGCCATGGCCTGAAGCCGGACGAGTATCAGCGGATCCTCGATCTGATCGGCCGCGAGCCGACGTTGACCGAGCTCGGGATCTTCTCGGCGATGTGGAACGAGCATTGTTCCTACAAGTCGTCGAAGAAGTGGCTGAAGACCATGCCGGTTTCCGGTCCGCGCGTCATCCAGGGGCCGGGCGAGAATGCCGGCGTCGTCGATATCGGCGACGGGCAGGCGGTGATCTTCAAGATGGAGAGCCATAACCACCCGTCCTATATCGAGCCGTATCAGGGCGCGACGACGGGCGTCGGCGGCATCCTGCGCGACGTGTTCACCATGGGCGCGCGCCCGGTCGCCTGCATGAACGCGCTGCGCTTCGGCGAGCCGGATCATCCGAAGACCAAGCACATCGTCTCCGGCGTCGTCGCCGGCATCGGCGGCTACGGCAATTCGTTCGGCGTGCCGACGGTCGGCGGCGAGGTGAACTTCCACCCGCGCTACAACGGCAACTGCCTCGTCAATGCCATGGCGGTCGGCCTCGCCGACACCGACAAGATCTTCTATTCCAAGGCCGAGGGCGTCGGCCTGCCGGTGGTCTATCTCGGCTCGAAGACCGGCCGCGACGGCGTCGGCGGCGCGACGATGGCCTCGGCGGAATTCGACGACAAGATCGAGGAGAAGCGCCCGACGGTACAGGTCGGCGACCCCTTCTCGGAGAAGCTCTTGCTGGAAGCGACGCTGGAGCTGATGAAGACCGGCGCCGTGGTGGCGATCCAGGACATGGGCGCGGCCGGGCTGACCTGTTCGGCGGTGGAGATGGGCGCCAAGGGCGACCTCGGGCTCGAACTCAATCTCGACGCGGTGCCGTGCCGCGAGCCGGGCATGACCGCCTATGAGATGATGCTGTCGGAGAGCCAGGAGCGCATGCTCATGGTGCTGCATCCTGACAAGCGCGCGGCGGCGGAAGCGGTGTTCCGCAAGTGGGGGCTCGACTTCGCCGTCGTCGGCTACACGACCGACACGCTGCGCTTCGTCGTCAAGCACCATGGCGAGGTGATGGCCGACCTGCCGATCAAGGAACTCGGCGACCAGGCCCCCGAATATGACCGGCCGTGGGTGGCGGCGGCGAAGCGTCCGGTGATCGGCGCCGGCGACGTGCCGGCGGTCGACATCGCCGACGCGCTGGAAAAGATCATCGCCACGCCGGACATGTGCTCGCGCCGCTGGGTGTGGGAGCAGTACGACCACCTGATCCAGGGCAACACCGCGCAGCGGCCGGGCGGCGACGCCGCCGTGGTGCGGGTCGAGGGCACGCGGAAGGGGCTCGGCATCAGCTGCGACGTCACCCCGCGCTATTGCGAGGCCGACCCGTTCGAGGGCGGCAAGCAGGCAATCGCCGAGGCCTATCGCAACCTGTCGGCCGTCGGCGCGCTGCCGATCGCCGTCACCGACAACCTCAACTTCGGCAACCCGGAAAAGCCGGAGATCATGGGCCAGTTCGTCGGCTGCGTGCAGGGCATCTCGCAGGCCTGCATCGCGCTTGACTTCCCGATCGTTTCCGGCAATGTCTCGCTCTACAACGAGACCAACGGCCAGGCGATCCTGCCGACCCCGGCGATCGGCGGCGTCGGACTGATGGCCGACGTCGAGCAGATGGCGACCATCGCGCTGAAGCCGGCGGACGAGGCGATCGTGCTGATCGGCGCGACCGAAGGCTGGCTCGGGCAGTCGATCTATCAGCGCGAATTCGCCGGACGCGAGGAAGGCGCGCCGCCGCCGGTCGATCTGGCGAGCGAGCGGCGTCATGGCGAATTCGTCCGCGGCCTGATCGAGCAGGGGCGCATCGCCACGGTGCACGATCTGTCCGACGGCGGGCTGGCGGTGGCGGTGGCCGAGATGGCGATTGCCGGCAAGCGCGGCGCGCGCGTCGAGGCCTCTGGACAGATCGCCGATCACGCCTATTTCTTCGGCGAGGATCAGGGCCGCTATCTCATCGCCGCGCCGCGCGCGGTGGCGGAGGCGGTCGTGGCCGAGGCGGTTGCCGGCGGCATTCCGGCGGCGATCATCGGCTCGGTCGGCGGTTCGGAATTGCAACTGGGCGCAAGCCGGGCCATTCTGGTGTCGAAATTGCATCACCAGCATGAAGCCTGGTTCCCGGCCTACATGTCGCAGGAACTGTGATCGATCCGGGACACCGGGCTTTGGGGAATTGTGCGGCAGCCGACAAATATCAAGTCGGCCGGGCCGCCATTGATGGAGAAGCCTCGCCATGGCGATGGAAGCGCATGTGATCGAAGCGATGATCAAGGAAGCCCTGCCGGACGCGACCGTGGCGATCCGCGATCTCGCCGGCGATGGCGACCACTATGCCGCGGAAATCGTCTCGGCGGCGTTCCGGGGCAAGACCCGCGTGCAGCAGCATCAGCTCGTCTATGCCGCGCTCAAGGGCAAGATGGGCGGGGAGCTGCATGCGCTCGCCCTCACCACCTACACGCCGGAAGCCGTTGAAGGCTGACCCGACGATCTCTAACCGCAATGCGCGCTCCATGGACGGTGCGGGCGCGAACGGAGTGACAGATGGCTGACGTGCAGAGCTGGATCGACAACGAAGTGAAGTCGAACGACGTGGTGCTGTTCATGAAGGGCACGCCGCAGATGCCGATGTGCGGCTTCTCCGGGCAGGTGGCGATGATCCTCGACCGGGTCGGCGTTGCCTACAAGGGCATCAACGTGCTCGAGAACGACGAAGTCCGCCAGGGCATCAAGGACTACGCCAACTGGCCGACGATCCCGCAGCTCTACATCAAGGGCGACTTCATCGGCGGCTGCGACATCGTGCGCGAGATGTACTCCTCGGGCGAACTCGCCAGCCACCTGAAGGAAAAGGGCGTCGCCACCAAGTCGGCCGCCTGATTGCGGCTGCAGCACGAATGCGAAAGGCCGGGCACTGTGCCCGGCCTTTTTGTTTGACGTCTCTTGTTCCACCCGACGACCGCTCGGGCGTTCGGAGCCGGAGGCACTTGAGCCCCCTGCCCTCGCGTCGAAATCAGGCCAGAGGCCGAAGGCGCTGACGCGCCCGGCTTCCGAGGACACGCGAATGTCTCAGCTGCATCAGCGGCATGAGAAATTCGCATCGGGAATGCCATCGGCCGTTTTCAATGGCCGATGGTATCAGGCCCGGCCGAAGACGCGGGTGAAGATGGTGTCGACGTGCTTGAAATGATAGCCGAGGTCGAACATGGCCTCGAGTTCGGCGGCGGAGAGGCGGGCGGAGACTTCCGGGTCGGCCTTCAGTTCGGTGAGGAAGTCGGCGCCGTGTTCCCAGGTCTTCATGGCGTTGCGCTGCACCAGCCGATAGCTGTCCTCACGGCTGACGCCCTTCTGCGTCAGCGCCAGCAGGACGCGCTGGGAATTGTGCAGGCCGCCGAGCTTGTCGAGGTTGGCCTGCATGTTCTTGGGGTAGACCACCAGCTTGTCGATGACATTGGTGAGGCGGACGAGGGCGAAGTCGAGGGTCACCGTCGCATCCGGGCCGATCATGCGCTCGACCGAGGAGTGGGAGATGTCGCGCTCGTGCCAGAGGGCGACGTTCTCCATCGCCGGCATGGCATAGCCGCGCACCAGGCGGGCAAGGCCGGTGAGGTTCTCGGTCAGCACCGGGTTGCGCTTGTGCGGCATGGCCGACGAGCCCTTCTGGCCGGGCGAGAAGTATTCCTCGGCCTCATAGACCTCGGTGCGCTGCAGGTGGCGGATCTCGGTGGCGAGCCGCTCCACCGACGAGGCGACGACGCCGAGGGCGGCGAAATACATGGCGTGGCGGTCGCGCGGGATCACCTGGGTCGAGACCGGCTCCGGCGTCAAGCCCATGGCGGCGGCGACGTGCTCCTCGACGCGCGGGTCGATGTTGGCGAAGGTGCCGACGGCGCCGGAAATGGCGCAGGTGGCGACTTCCTCGCGGGCGATCTCCAGCCGCTTGCGGGCGCGCTGGAACTCGACATGGGCCTGCGCCAGCTTGAGGCCGAAGGTGGTCGGCTCGGCATGGATGCCGTGGGAGCGGCCGATGGTCGGGGTGAGCTTGTGCTCGAAGGCGCGGCGCTCGAGCGCGGCCAGCAGCGCGTCGACATCGGCGATCAGCAGGTCGGCGGCACGGACGAGCTGGACGTTGAGGCAGGTGTCGAGCACATCCGACGAGGTCATGCCCTGATGCACGAAGCGCGAATCGGGGCCGACGAACTCGGCGAGGTGGGTGAGGAAGGCGATGACGTCGTGCTTGACCTCGCGCTCGATGGCGTCGATGCGGTCGACGTCGAAGGTGACGTCGCGGGCTTGCGCCCAGATCGTCGCGGCGGCTTCCCTCGGGATGACGCCGAGTTCGGCGAGAGCATCGCAGGCATGGGCCTCGATTTCGAACCAAATCTTGAACTTGGTCTGCGGCTCCCAGATGGCGGTCATCTGCGGACGGGAATAACGCGGGATCATGGGACGCCCTTGCGACTGGAGAAATGAACGGTTCCGCGTCGGTTTAGTGGGTTTTGCCGGAAATTGGAAACCGGAAAAGCCGGCTGCGCACGGCAAAAACGTTTCGATTCGCGGTAGGCCCGGGTCGCGGCAGGCTCGGGCGTCAGCCGGCGCGGCGGCGATGGCCGGCGAAGGCGAAGGCGCCGATGAACAGGACGGCGAGGCCGACGGGCAGCATCAGCCGCAGGCCGACCGAGGCAAAGACGTAGAGCGCGCCGGCGCCGGTGAACAGCATCTCGATCAGCCAGTCGCGCGAAAAGGTCGAATCGTGGAACTGGGCGAAGTAGCTGCGGAAATCGACGAAATAGATCAGCGATGTCGTGCCGGCGGTGCCGATGATCAGCAGAATCAGCATGACAGCCGCGCGGCGTCCGAAGGACAGCGAGGC
>JAEULV010000027.1 GCA_016793065.1 Hyphomicrobiaceae bacterium | reverse complement strand
TCGGAGGCCCTGCGCGGCTGACCGCCGCCGGCCGCGCCCGCCTCATGTCGCGCCGCAGCAACGATCATTCAGTTCGCTCCATTGCGTGAATGCTCAGTTCGATTACAATTGCTCAATCGCAACGATCAGCCGAGCGGCAGGGACGACACCATGGCGGGGCTTCATTCCAGGCAGGCGCCTGACCCGATCCGCATAGCCGGCGCGCCGCATCCCGGCCTCGCCGGCGAGGTTGCCCCGGCTCTGGTCATCTTCGATTGCGATGGCGTCCTCGTCGACAGCGAAGTGCTCGCCGCCGAGAGCCTGGTGGAGGCCTTCGCCGCCATCGGTCGCGTCATCACCATGGACCACGTCTATTCCCGCTTCCTCGGCCGCGCCTTCTCCACCATCGAGGCCGATCACCGCGCCGCGACCGGCGCCGACCTGCCCGGCGACTTCAAGGATCGGCAATGGGCGACGCTCGAACGCCTGTTCGAGGCACGCCTGCGCGCCATTCCCGGCATCGAGGCGCTGGTCGCGCTGCTGGAACGCCGGCACATCCCGTTCTGCATCGCCTCGTCCAGCACGCCCGAGCGCATTCGCCGCTCGCTCGAACTTGTCGGCCTGCGCGACCGTTTCGGCGAGCGTATCTTCTCCGCCACCCAGGTCCGCAACGGCAAGCCGGCGCCCGATCTGTTCCTCCTCGCCGCCGTCGCCATGGGCGCCGAGCCGGCGGGATCGCTGGTCATCGAGGACAGTCCGAGCGGCATCCTCGCCGCCAAGGCGGCCGGCATGGTCGCCTGGGGATTCACCGGCGGTAGTCACCATGCCCATCTCGACGGCGACCGGACTTTGCGCGAATGTGGCGCCGATTGGGTCGCTGCGGCGATGACCGACATCGGGTTGCGGATCAAGGCCATGGCCGGGCAGGGGACGAGTGGTGGCTGAAACGCAAACCTCCAGGCTCGACGACGCGGCGCGCGCCGGCTGGCTGTATTTTGTCGCCGGCAATACCCAGGAGGAAATCGCCCGCAAGCTCAACGTCTCCCGCCCCACCGCCCAGCGGCTGGTGTCGCTGGCCCTGAGCGAGCGCCTGATCACCTTCCGCCTCGATCACCCCATCGCCGCCTGCATGGAACTCGGCCGCCGGCTTTCCGACCGGTTCGGCCTGAAATACTGTGATATCGTCCCCTCCGATCCGGCATCCGCCGACAGCTCGCTCGGCATCGCCGAAAGCGCCGCCGCCTTCCTCGAGCGGCAGTTGCGGAGCGAAGCGCCGGTGATCGTCGCGCTCGGCACCGGCCGCACCCTGCGCCGCATGGTCGACCAGCTGCCGCGCCTGAACTGCCCCAACCATCTGCTGCTGTCGCTGGTCGGCAATACCTCGCCCGATGGCAAGGCGACCTTCTTCGACGTGCTGACCAAGCTCGCCGACCTGACCCAATCGCCGCATTTCCCCCACCCCTTGCCGGTCTTCGCCAGCACCGCCGAGGAGCGGGCGCTGTACCAGAGCCTGACGCCCTTGAAGAAATTGCGGGCGCTGGCCGACAAGGCCGACGCCGTCATCGTCGGCATCGGCCAGATCGACGAGCACGCCCAGCTGTTCCTCGACGGTGTGCTCGGCCGCGACGACCTGCTCGACCTGATGCGCTCCGGCGCCGTCGGCGAGATCGTCGGCTGGTCGTTCGACCGCTCCGGCGCGATCGTGCGCAACTCCGTCAATGACCGCGTCACCAGCATCCCCCTGCCGAGCGGCGACAAGCGCCTGATCATCGGCGTCGCCATGGGCCCGTCCAAGGTCAATTCCATCCGCGCCGCCCTGACCGGCGGCCTGGTCAACGGCCTGATCACCGACGAAACCACCGCCAAGGCCGTGCTCGCCGGCTGACGCCCCCGGCCCGATTCCCGCCGGTCCGGTGCTTTCGATCGCGTGCGTCCCCTCGCGATCGGCCCACCGCCGCGCCCGTCCTGCCGGACCGTCGCGCCGTGGATTTTCCCAACGCCTGGCTCCCCACCTCGCAACGCCCACCCGCCCGTCTCGGCAAGGCGCGCGCCGACATTGCCTGTCGCATCAAGCCCCAAACCCAAGCGCCAGATCCCCGGCGCCGATGCCGGCCCGCCTCCACCGCGATGCACAATCGAATGCTGCCGTGCACCTAGGGAAAACCCCTTGACATGGATCGATTGAAAAGAGAGCATATGCTCATAACGAGAGCGAATGCTCTTGAACTCAAGGGAGGAAATCGAAATGCGATACTTCGCTGGCGCGCTTCTCGGCGCGGTCTCCTTGCTCGCGGTGGCCGAGGCCCAGGCCCAGGGCAAGCTGACCATCGGCACGGTCAACAATGGCGACATGATCCGCATGCAGGGTCTCACCAAGGAATTCACCGCCAAGGACCCCGACATCACCGTCGACTGGGTCACGCTTGAGGAAAACGTCCTGCGCCAGAAAGTGACCACCGACATCGCCA
>JAEULV010000123.1 GCA_016793065.1 Hyphomicrobiaceae bacterium | reverse complement strand
CGAGATTGACCGTGACCGCCTGGGTCCCTGCCTCGAAGCTGTAGTCGACGGTATCGATGCCGCCGCCGCCATTGATCAGGTCGACGTCGACGCCGGCATTGCCGGTGAATGTCTCGTTGCCGGCTCCACCCAGCATGTCGTCGAAGGTGCCTGACGTTCCGATGAAATGTTCGATGCCGGTAAGGCTGACCGTCCCTGCGGTGGTGGTCATCGTACCGCCGATGATGCCCGTCGTGGAATTGAAGGTGAGGCTGAAGCTGCCGCTCACCTCAAGCAGGCCGAAATCGGCGATGTCGTTGCCGCCGCCGCCATCGACAACGTCATCGCCGCCGAACAGGACGAAGGTCTGCGCGCCGTTGTCGCCGGTCAGCGTGTCGGTGAAGATGCTGGTGACGAACCGCTCGAATTCCGTCACCGTCTCGACATTGCCGAAGCCGTCGGTGGCATTGCCCGCGCCCATCCGCAGATCGATGCGCACGCCCGCACCGCCGTCGCCATAGTTGAGCGTGTCATGGCCGGAGCCGCCGATAAGCGTATCGATGCCGTCGCTGCCGTAAACCGAGTCATTGCCGGCCCCCGCATCGATGCGGTTGGCTCCCGCATCGCCGTCGAGATAGTCGTCGAACCGCGAGCCCCTGATGTTGTCCACATCGGTATAGGTCACGATGCTGCGCTGGGTCCCGACGAACGCGCTCGACGTCCCGCTGGTCAGGGCGATGCCGAGTTCGAGATCGACCGACACGGCGCTGGCCATGAGGTCGAAGTTCATCTCGTTGATGCCGGTGCCGCCGTTGAAGACGTCCGTGCCGCCAGACGACAGATAGACGTCATTGCCGCCACCGCCGGTGGCGGTATTGGCGCCGGCGCCGCCGAACAGATAATCGGCCCCCTCGCCGCCGATCAGCGTGTCGTTGCCCTCGCCGCCGAACAGCCGGTTGTTGTCGGACAGGCCGATGACCTGCAGGTGATCATCGCCGTCGGCGCCGATCAGCTCGCGTTCGGTATTGCCGACCACGATCATCTGGTCCGCCCGCGCGGTGCCGATGATGCGTTCGAAGCCCGACAGCGTGTCGGTGTCGCCGAAGGTGTCGCGCCCCAGGAACGGCGACAGCTCGTTGACGATCACGCCGAGCGCCCCGACTTCCCCGCCGTAGTCCAGCGTATCGAAGCCGCCGCCGCCATTCAGCGTATCGGCGCCGTCGCCGCCGACGAACAGGTTGTCCTCGCCGCCGCCGGTGATCGTATCCGCCCGGATCGAGCCGATGACATTCTCGATGCTGACCAGCAGGTCGCCGTGACCCGACGTGTCGGTGGCGTTCGGCACCGAGAAACTGCCCACCACCGACAGGTCGACCACGACGCCGACGCCGCCGGCGCTCGGCGTCGTGGTGTTGGGAATGTAGTTCTGGGTGTCGGCCTCGGCGCTGTAGTCCACCGTGTCGATGCCGCCGCGCCCGTCGATCAGGTCGACGTCGATGCCCTTGTTGCCGACGAAGATGTTGTCGCCGGCATTGCCGTAAAGATCGTCGCCCTCAAGTCCGATGCTCACCGCGTTCGAGCCGACGATGCGCTCGATATTGATCAGCGTGTCGGTATTGCCGGCCGTGTCGACCGCCGTTCCGGCCTGGAGGTCGACAACCACGCGGCGACCGCCGCCCTCGGAGCTGTAGTCGACCGTGTCGACCCCGCCGCCGCCGTCGATCGTGTCGGCGCCGCCATGGCCGATAAGCCGATCATGCCCGCCCTCGCCGAACAGCCGGTTGGCAACCGAATTGCCGACGACCGTATCGGCAAAGCCGGACCCGACCGCATGCTCGAACCCGGTGAGATTGGCAAGCGTCGTGAAGACGCCGGCCGGCGTGGTGTTGTTGGCGCCGCTGGACGCCACGCTCTGCGCCTGGTCGAACGGGCCGCCGAGCGTGATCACCACCGAGGCCTGGAAATTCGAGGCATCGATCGTGTCGCTATCGGCGCCGCCGTCGACGGTGTCGAGGCCGGCATCGGCGATGACGCCGGTTTCGGTCGCGGCGATCATATAGGTGTCGTTGCCGGCACCGAGCTGGACCGTATCCGATCCGTCGCCGCCGACCGCGATGTCCTCGCCATTGTCGTCGCCGCCGAAGATCTGGTCATTGCCGGTATCGCCGGCGAGGAAGTCGTCGCCGAACCCGCCGCGCAACGTGTCGTTACCGCTGCCGCCGACCACCATGTCGTCGCCGGCATCGCCGGAAATGCTGTCGTCGCCGGCATCGCCGACGAGGAAATCGCGCCCGTCCGCGCCGGCGATCGTGTCGTTGCCGTCGCCGCCCACCAGCGCATTCGCATCGACGCTGCCGGTCAGCACGTCGCGCCCGCCCGAGCCGACGATGTCCTCGATCGAGATGAACACGTCGCCCTGCGCATCGCCGCCGAGCCCGAAGCCGGTCGCCAGGTTCACCGTGATGCCGGCCGCGTCGACCGACGTCACCGGCGACCCGCTGAACACCACGACGTCCTTGCCGAGCCCGCCGCTGAGGATGTCGGGGCCGGCATTGCCGACGATCAGGTCGTCGTCTTCCCCGGCGAAATAGCTGTCGGCGCCAGAGGTACCGTCCTGCATCTGGTCGCCTTCCGGCGTGCCGAAATACACCTGCCCGGTGGTGATCACGCCGCCGCTGACGGCGCCGAGCGTCGTCAGGTCGATGGTGCCGGACTGGTCGTCAAACGCGAACGTATAATTCAGGCCATTGGCCGCATTGGCGAAATAGTCGATGAAAACCACCGACTGGCCGTTGTTGCTGGTGATCCGCAGGTCGTCGCCGCCGGGGGCATCGAGCGCGAAGGTGATCTGCGCCCGCGTCCAGCCGAAGAAATGGATTTCACCCGTGCCGGAATATTCGCCGGCGATGATGTCCTGGCCCCAGTTGCCGCCGAAGGCGTAGCGGTCGAGCCCGTCGCCGCCCACCAGCACATCGGTGCCGCCAAGCCCGATCAGCACGTCATTGCCGCCGTCGCCCGAAAGGATGCCGCCCATCGTGCCGGAAATCAGGATATCGCGGTCGCCCTCGGCCGAGATGACGACCCGCTCGATCTCCTCATGCGCCACGGCGGTGTTGAACTGACCCGATATGATCCAGCGGGTGGTGAGCGCGATGCCATTGAACAGCGGGCTGAGCTCGGCCCGCGTTGTGGCGACGGAGTTGCAGTCATCCACGGCGGCATTGAACGCGATAGCGTTGTTGTTGGTGGTGTCGAGGCCCGTCACCTGCAGGAAACCAAAGGGGATGGCCCCCATTTCCAGCGTGTCGACGTCGGCCCCGCCGATCAGGAAGTCCTGGCCGGCGCTGTAGAACATCAGATCGCGTCCGGTGCCGCCGAACAGCTGGTCGTTGCCAAGCCCGCCGACGAGGATGTCGTCGCCGTCGCCGCCGTCGAGCAGATCGGCGAGGTCGCCGCCGAACAGCCGGTCGTCGCCCGAGCCGGCGCGCACCAGGAGCCGTTCGAAATTGCCGATGGTGGTGCCATTGCCGATATCGGCGAAGATCTCGTCGCTGGAGGCGCGGTCATCGCCGGCGCGGGCGCGGATCGTCAGGTCGTCGGTCTCGGCATCGAGCCGGGCAATGAAGATGTCGGCATCGCCGGCGCGGTCGCCGCCGTCGTAATAGGTGCCGTTCTGGTAGACGATCAGATCATCCTCGGCCCCCGAGCCGAACACATCCACCGACTCGACGCCCGTGGTCGTCACATAGGATGTACCGTTATAGATGCGAAGCTGTTCGTTGTCGTCGAGACCGAAATAGATCGTCTCCAGCACATTCTGCGTCGATGCGGCCGTCGCCGGCGTCGGACTGACATAGGGTCCGGTGCCGCCGAAATAGATGTTGAAGCCGAGCCCGGTTCCCGGTGTCAGGGCATTGCCGGCCTCGTCGACCGCCGACACCACCAGTCGGTCGGTCACCGCGTTCTGCGTATCGCCGACATCGCTGCCGCCGTCGATGACCGCCGTGCCGTCGCCCGCCATCCAGGCGAAGAGATCGGCGCCGCTGCCGCCGAACAGCAGGTCCTGGCCCGTGGCGCCGCCGCCGCGCAGCATGTCCGAACCGCCGCCGCCATGGATCACATCGTCGCCGTCGCCGCCCGAGACGATATCGGCGCCGCTGCCGAGCCGCAGGATCACCCGGTCGATCCCGGCGACGAAGATGCCGTTCGACAGGCGCGCTCCCGCCGCCTGATCCTCGACATTCCAGCTGATGCCGTAGGTCTGCGCCGTGAAATCGGCCACGAATGTGTCGCGGTCGCCCGCCCGCTCGCCGCCGATATAGGACCCGCCGCCATCGGCGATGAACAGGTCATCGGTGGCGTTGAGACCGGTCAGGTTGGTGCGCACGGCGCCCGACACGAAGGCGCCGAGCCCGCCGACCGCTTCGAAGGTGAAATCGCGGCCGAACAGCCCGGCATTGAACTGGTCGAGCGCGGTCAGCAGCGTCGCCGAGCTGTCGGTCGCCGCATAGGTAACGTTGGGCAGCACCCCGCCCATGTACTTGAACGTCTGCCGCAGGCCTTGCAGCGTCAGGCCGTACGTCGGCGCGATGGCTTCCAGGAAGCCGCCGCCGAAGATCAGCCGGTCCTCGCTGTCGGAGGAAATATTGCTGCGCTCGCTGCCGTCGGAATAATAGGTATCGGCGCCGGCGCCGCCGTCGAGCGTATTGGCCTGCCCGAACTGCAAGCCAGCCAGGACGCCGATGTTGAACGAGCCGCCGCCGACCAGGATGTCGGCGCCATCGCCGCCATAAAGCGTATCGCTGAACGCGCCGCCCTGCAGCACATCGCCGAACGCCGTGCCGATGACGATCAGCCGCTCGAACCCCTTGATCTCGCTGGTGCGGACATCGGTTCCGTTGGCGAAGCGGATATCCTCGTCATAGCGGAAAATCGCCGGGCCGAGATTAAACCGGGCGGTGAACAGGTTCGGGAGGCCCTGATCGTTGAAGCCGCTGAGCGAAATGCCGGTCGTGACGCCGGCCGGCAGCGTGTAATGGGAAAAGTCGGCGGCAAACGTATCGCGAAGGCTCGCGCCGCCGTCATAGGTGGTGCCGCCGAAATAGGCCGCGAAGTCATTGCCGGTATCGGACCCCTGGAAGCTTACGGCCTCGACATTGACCAGGATGGTCGACATGCGCGGCGCGCCGTCCTGGACGCTGATCTCGATGTAATTGCCCGGCAGATTGGACTGGGGCAAATCCTCTCGGCGGACGTGTCGGATCGGGTCTTCCCAAAGTTGCCTCAGACCGCCGAGCAAGGCGAACAGATCGGTATCGGAGGTGACATCGAACCCGATCAGCGCCGAGGTGAAGACCCCGAGGCCTGTCGCCGGATCCGGCGTCTTCGCCTGCCAGCGTGCGCCCACCGATGACAGGTTGCGCATGATCGCTTCATCGACGCCGGCCTGGAAGTAAACCCGGTCAACCACCGACACCGAACTGCCGACCTGTTGGGCAGTCTTCATTTCCACCAAGGCAATATCATTGTCGCTGAACACGACCGAGTCGCTCAACCCCATGTCCATGACTTCTTCATGGCGGTCGGCGGTGAGGAACAGCGTATCGTTGCCGTCCCCGAAAACAATTCCGTCGCGGAAGCTCGACGTGAAGATGATGTCGTCGAGCTGCGATGTCTGCAGCATGAAGCTTTCAATATTGCGGAACGACACATTGTGCTGTTCGTGCAGGCGGATATTGGAAATCCGCGCCGCCTCGGCATCGACGCCGGTCGCCCCGCCGCGCGTGGTGACGATCTCGATGCGATCGCCGAAATTCAGCTGAACGCCATAGATGGCCACTTCCGAGTAGCCGCCGGTGCCGCCGGCCGGGGTCTCGTTGGTGGTGATGCTGCGCTCGGAGCCGACCACCACATTGCCGGCGCTGTTGATCACCCGCACCAGGAAGGTCGAGGCGCCATTGGCCGTATCTTCGATGCTGAGACGCAGCACATGGGTGCCGCTGACATTGAACGCGCCGACGGCAGTGCGGATCAGGCCATTGGTGACGCCATTGGCCAGCTCGATGCCGGTCGCGTTGTTGGCGGCATTCTGGTAGCCGGTTCGCTCCAGCTGGCCACTGCGGGCGCTGGCATTGAACACCTGGGCATTGTCGCGGGTGAGCTGGAGATCCACCGCCGCGCCGGATTGCCCGACCGCGCTGGTGCGCAGGTCCCATTCGATGCGGTCGAGGCCATGGCTGCGGCCGAAATTCGCCACCAGCACATCACCGGTGGCGCTCCCGGCCAGTTCGCTGCCGCCATCCAGCAACCGCGCTTCATTGCCCCAATAGACGAGCAGGTCATCGCGGCTATTGCCGAGAATATTGACCGAGTTCTCCGAGCGGAAGATTCGACCCGAGTATTCATAGATCAGTACCGGATCCTGGGCGATGCCGCCAAAGGTCGCGTCCGATCCGTCAATTTCGGACGGGAGCGGCATGTTGATCAGAAAATTGTAGCCGGACAGACTATGCGCCGAGGCGGCCGAAATCTGACCGCTGAACGGCTGCGACTGCCCGAAGGAATTTACGTAGCTCGCCGTCAGTTCGCTCAGGAACACGCCGCTGACATTGAACGCATCGACATTGACCACATCGCGGCTGGTCAGCGAGCGGCCGCCTTCGAGATTCGCATTGCCGACGGTCTGGTCGAACTGCCAGGTGGCGAACTCGGCCACATTGAGCCGGTTGTTGAACGTGCCCGACGGCAGATCGCGCACCGCCGCGATGCGCCCGGCGATGACGTCGGCGAAGGCGGCATTCGAGGCCGCGATGTTGATCTGGCGGGTTTCGTTGTAGGCAATCAGCTGCTGCACCACGCCCGGCGCGTCATAGTTGACGATGCCCTGTGGCACCGTGCTGGTGTAGAAGATCTCATAGGAATCCGAGACGGTGTTGAAGGCGCCTCCGGCGACATCGAAGGCGTCGGTGTAGAGATCGTCGAGCAACCCGACACGGAATCCGTCCGGCTCGCCGTTCTCGCCCTCCGGGAAGGTCAGATCGAGCAGCGGTCCGATAGTCAGCCCCAGCAGATCGCCGATCGAACCGGACGAGACGGCCTTCAGCGCCTGGACGGTGAATTCGCCGACCAGATCGATGCCGAGCGAATGGGCAAAGCGCGGATTGGCTAGCTCATAGGTCGCCGACACCGTGATCGGCCCGAACCCGTCATAGCCCGGCGCGGTAATGCCCAGATTGGCATCGCCAAGCCGGCCGCTGACGGTGATGTCGTCGGAAAAGTCCCCGACCGTGCCATTGTCCGAGACAAGGACCACCGTCACATCCGGCGTGACGCCGTCGCCGGTGGAGAAGTCGAGCGACACTTCCTCCGATACCGCCGTGCCGATGGTGGCGCCGATATCCAGCACCGTCGCCTCGATCTTGAACACGTCCTTCGGAATGAACGGCACGTAATCGTTGATGTCGAACTCGAACGTCGCGAACAGCGTGTCTTCCAGCGTCTTGGCGATCGCCCCCAGCGGCGGGAACGGGATCTTCTTCAACAGGCTGGTGAACATCTCGTCGAGATCGGCGTCGAGCTGCAGGAACGGCGTGTCGGACACGCCCTCCGCCATGACGAAAGCCGACCCGGAAGTGGAGCCGCTGGTATCGGCGCCGGTCGGCACCCGCAGCGTCAGTTCCAGCCCGTAGCCAAGATCGAACGGCAGTTCGAGATCGCCAGGCCCGACCGAGATCAGCGGGATGTTCTCGTCGATCGAGATGATCGAGACATTGTCGACCGACCCGCCGACGCCGAACAGCGCATATTCGATGTCGCGAATGCCGAGCTGCGCCCCGATCACCAGATCGATGCCGGCCTTCGGGCCGACGGAAAAGCCCTGCGAATCGATTTGAGCATTGGTGATCGTATAGTCGGAGAAATCGAAGACGATCTGATCGCCGGCGGTGACCACGGCGCTGTGTTCGACGTTGACCAGAATATCGATGCCGCCGCCGAACCGCCCGACCTCGCCGATTTCGGCATAGGCATAGAGACCGAACTTGAAGTCGAAATAGAATTCGCCGGAAATGCCGAGAAACGAACCGCCTATGTCGAAACCGTAGGTGACTTCGTCCGGATCGTAGATCAGCGCATCACCGGTATTGATGCCCAGTTCGATGGCCGCGCCCGGCCCCCACAGGTTCTGATCGGTCGCCCGGAAAGACAGGAACGTGGTCGACTGGGCCATCATGCGCTCCATCACCCTCAAGGACATGGTCCAGAAGGGGCGCCGTTCTGTGAGAAGGGTTTTGACTGCCGCTTCACCAGCGCTAAGTGGCGATTATCTAACGGCAATGTCAAAGAAAAGCATTTATTCAGATAGTCTAATATAGCGACGTTCGATCGGCGGAACGATCATCGAGTCGTCCCACCGGTTTCCGTTACTGTATAGTCAGGACAAAGTTATGTCGATCTACCCCGACAGGCAAGTCATTTCTTGGGGCCGCGCGATCGACACGAAAGAGTAACCAAATACCACTCGGGTATGGATTATTGACACTTCGCCATAATTGCAATCACCGTCCAACCATCAAGCCGGGGTTGGCGCGTGCAACCGAATTGACGATCGGGCTGAACATTGCCCGGCCGGCGGATACTCGCGCCGCCGCCGCTCCATTCGCCGTTCGGGACACGCACCGGCATCGTCAAATAATGAGAGCAAACAACTAGATCGGCAGCTCCGCCTGTTTCGCGTCGGTGTCGGCCGGCAAGTTCATTCCCAGCGTTTCGAGAAACTCGCGCGCCGCGATCTTGATCGCCTCTCGCTGTTCAGCCGACATTTTGGCGAGCGAGCGATAGGGCATGGCCAGACGCGGATTGCGCCCCAGCACGGCTTCATTCTCGATGTGAAAATTCCAGTAAAGATAATTGAACGGACAGGCGCGCGGACCGAGTCTTTGTTTCGGATCGTAGGCGCAGCCGGTGCAGTAGTCGGACATGCGCTGAACATAGGCGCCAGATGCCGCATAAGGCTTCGAGCCGATGCGACCGCCATCCGCATGCATTGTCATGCCATGGACATTCGGCAGTTCCACCCACTCGAACGCATCGGCATAGACCGCCAGGTACCAAGCCTCGATCTGCGTCGGCGCCACCCCGGCGAGCAGGGCAAAATTCCCGGTCACCATCAACCTCTGGATATGGTGGGCATAGGCATTGCGGCGAGTCGTGGCGATGCACTCGGACAGGCAACGCATGCCGGTTCGGCCGGTCCAGTAGAATTCAGGCAGATCCCGTCCGGCCTTGAGATGATTGGTCTGCCCGTAGCCCGGCATTTCCGTCCAGTAAATGCCACGCACGAATTCCCGCCAGCCGAGAATCTGGCGGATGAACCCCTCGACGGCGTTCAGCGGCGCCTGTCCGGCCCGCCACGCCGCCTCCGCCGCCGCGCACACCTCCCGGGCGGTCAACAGGCCGCAATTGAGGTAGGGCGAAACCAGGCTGTGAAACAGGAAATCCTCGCCGATCTTCATCGCATCCTGATAGTCGCCGAAGCCCGGCAGCACTGCTTCGACGAAATGCTCCAGGGCCCGCAGCGCGTCGACGCGTGTCACCGCCCAGCCGAACGGCTCCAGATCGCCGAAATGATCGCCAAACCGCTCGGCGACCAGATCGATCACCGCGCGCGTGATCGCATCGGGGGCAAACCGCAGCCGCCGTGGCGGACGGAGCCCCTTCGGCAAGGCCTTGCGATTGTCCGCGTCAAAGTTCCATTGGCCACCGACAGGCCCGTCGCCGTCCATCAACAGCCTGGTTTGCCGTCGCATTTCCCGATAGAAGAATTCCATCCGCCCGGTCTTGCGCGCCTGCGTCAGCCCGGCGAATGCCTCGCGCGAGCAATAGAAGCGATCATCGGCGCGGATTTCGACCGGCACGCCCGCCACGTGTCGCCACGCCTGCATCATTTCCCAGACGCGCCACTCGCCCGGCTCGGTCATGACCACCGCGGCCGGCGCATGCCGGGCGATCGCGCGGGCGAGTTCCGAACCGAAGCTGTGGGTATTGGCCGGTGTAGCGCGCAAAATCGAATGGCCGACCGCGCAAAATCGAGTGGCAACGAAACGGGACCTCGGGAATTCCGTTTTGAACGCGCCTTTAGCCGCCTGAAACAATGATCTCAGAAACGCTCTTCGGGGAGGTTGATCCGACGCTGTAGGTCAGGTCCGTCGTCTCGATACGAGCGTCAGGATAGAGCGCGCGGATCTCGGGCACGTCATTCATCGACATGATCCACCGTCCGTTCACGCCGCGCAGGCACGCGGCGAGGCGGGCATGATCGGCCGGGCCGAACAAGGAGGCGACATAGTAGTGCTCGCAGGCCCAGTAGGGAGGGTCGAGGTAGAACAACGTGTCGGGATGGTCCCACTTGCGGATCACCGCCTCGAAGTCGAGGTGCTCGATCCAGACGCCGGCAAGGCGCGCGTGAATCTGTTCGAGGATCGGTACCAGTCGCGGCACATCGAACCGCGCCACCCGGTGGTTCGTGCCGAACGAGCGGCTCCCCACCTTGCCGCCGAAACTGATGCGCTGGAGGTAGAGGAACCGCGCCGCCCGCTCCAGATCGGTGAGCGATTCAGCCGGCGTTGACTTCAGGCGCTCGAAATGCTCGCGGCTCGTTAGCTGCCATTTGAGCATGTCACAGAAGGCTTCGAAGTGCCGCTGGAGGATGCGAAAGAGGCAGGCGACATCGCCATTCGCGTCGTTCATCACTTCGCATTCGGGTTTCAGGCTGCGCCGCAGAAAAACGCCGCCCATCCCTACAAATGGCTCGACATAGGTTCGGTGTGGGATCTCAGCGATCCGAAGCGCCAGCCGCTTCGCCAGCAAGCGCTTGCCGCCGACGTAGGGGGCTGGGGTAGGAACCGGAGGAACCGGGGCGAACATACGTTGCATTGTGTTGACCTATCGACTCGTGCCATACGCGCCGGGCCGTGCACGGTCGCGGCGGGGCGGCACCAAGTGATCGCGTGTCGGAGCGGGTTTGTGCCGGCAAGCTTGGCCCGCTTGTTGAGGTGCTGGTTCACCTCAGCCCCCGCCACGGCGGGGCTTTTCTCCACCCTTACGGGGCGAATCCGGTCTCCTGATGCCACTGCGACCCGATCGCGACGCCGAGGCCGTCGGGGATCGGGTGGGCGGACTGGCCGGGGTCGAGGGTGAGGTCACCCTCGCCATCCCAGATGATGATGTCAGAGACAGACCCATCGGCATCGACGATCGCCCAGCGCATCGAGATCCTCCTCACATCGTCCAGATGATGTCGGCATAGCCGTTGCCGCCCGCGCCGCCATTGCCGCCGGCCGTGGTGCCGCCGCCGCCGCCGCCACCGCCGCCGCCATCGACACCGGCGCCGCCGGCGCCGCCCGCGCCGGTGGTCGATCCGCCGCCGCCGCCGCCGCCGAGCGGCACGACGGCCTCGGGATAGATGCTGGCGCCGATGCCGCCGGCACCGCCATCGGCGCCGGTCCCGGCCGCGCCGCCGGTCGTCGTCGTGGTCACCTGCGGCGAGAGCGGCGTACCGCCGGCCGAGGCGGCATTGCCGGTGGTGACGCCGCCGCCGGCGGAGCCGCCGCCATGGGCGCCGCGCCCCAGAGGCCCGCTGATGGTCGAGCCGCTGGCGACGGCCGTGCCGCCATAGGCCCCGTCGGCGCCGATCGGCGACGCCTGGACGCCGGCGACGACGGCGCCGGCCGAAAATCCGCCATAACCCGGCGCGGTGGAGGTGGCGCCGGTGCCCATGCCGGAGGCCGGCGAAGGCGCGGCGGCGCGCCAGTCGCCCGAGGTGAGGGTGGAGGAGCCGCCGGCGGCGCCGTCGCCGCCATTGCCGATGCCGGCCGCCCCGCTGCCGCCGACGCCGCCGGCGCCGATCGAGACAGAGACCGTCGACCCGAGCGAGGCGCGGGCGACATCGCCGCGCACCCGCACGCCCGGCGCCCCGCCGCCGCCGCCGCGTCGGGCGGTGCCGCCGGCGCGAGCCTCGCCGCCGCCGCCGCCATGGCCCCCGCTCCGAAGATCGAATGCCATCGCCGTCGCCGTCGGCGGCACCGTCAGCGTCGTCGACGACCGCACCACCTGCCGCCAGGCGCGGATGGCGCGGGCATAGACCTGCCACGCCCCCGCCCACCAGGCGACCTGCGCCCAGTCGCCGGTCTGAGGCAGCCAGGCAAGGTCGACGCCCGCCGAGGTCCGCACGATCACCTTGCCGGCGCCGGAATCGGCCTTGCGCGCCATGATCGGCGCGTCGGTCGGGCTGCCCGCCGCCGGCAGCGTCAGCACGATGTCGCCGGCGCCGGTGGTGACATCGAGGAGCTTGCCCGCGTGGGCGCCGACGGTCAGCGTCGTCGATGCAGACAGCGCCGTCGTCGCGGTCGGCAGGCTCGGCGCGCCCATGGCGCCGGCCGGGCCGGGGGCGCCGGTCAGCAGCGCCGCCGCCACCCGCACGACCTGTGGCCCGGACGTGGTGACGCGGACCTGACCGCCGGAGATGATGCGCATCGCCATGTCAGACCCCCGGGCTCTCGACGACATCGGCGTCGAAGATCAGGCCGATCGAGCGATCGCCGCCGTCGGTGCGGATGATGTCGCCCAGCACCCGCGCCCGGCGGATGCCGCTGCCGTCGACGTCGACCAGCGGCAGCGCCGCCAGCGCCAGCGTCTGCGCCGCCGACAGCGCGATGGTGATCGCGGTATCCGTCACCCGGGTGACGGTGGCGGCCGAGACGATCGGCCCGTCGGAGGTGCCGCGCAGGTTGGTGCGATAGGTGGCACCGGCCGGAAACATGACGCCGCCGCCGGCGACCTCGAGGCTCAGCTGCCACGGCGAGCCGATGACGATCAGCGGTGCGTCGACGATCGAGATCGCCATGATGTCCTCCTAGCCCTGGGTGATGATTTCTGCCTGGCCCCGGGCGCCGGCGCCACCGACGCCGCCGCCGCCGGCCGGCGCCGTGCCGGCCGCGCCGGCGGCACCGCCGGCGCCGCCGCGCTGCGACGTGCCGGCGGCCCCGACATCGAGATAGCCACCGGCATTGTTCGACCTCGCCGCCGCGCCGCCGCCGCCGCCAGAATAGACGGAGGCGCCGGCCGACACCGACGTCGTCGGCCACGACGGCGACACCGTCAGGGTGCCGCCATTGCCGCCGATGCCGGCCGGAAAGCCGGTGATGCTGCCGCCGATCCCGCCGGCCCCGGTGGTGGTGTAGCCGATCTGCCCGCCGGTGCCGGCCCCCGCGCGCAACAGCGTGCCGAAGGTGGTGTCGCCGCCGGCGCCGCCAGCCGTGCCAAGGGCGCCGACGGCGCCGCCCGCCCCGATCGTGCCCGAGACTGACGACGGCAGGTCGCCGGCGCGGAACTCCTCCTCGAAATACTGCCCGCCGCCACCTCCGCCGCCGCAGCCATTGGCGGTGCCGGCGACCGCCGCGCCGGCGCCGCCGCCGCCCCACAGCCGCACCCTCACCAGAGCGTTGTCGGGGCATCCCACCGGCTTGGTCCAGGTGTAGCCGCCGACGGCCGTGAACAGCTGCCGGTCATTGATGCGCGGCACGACCGTCGCGGTGAGGATGATGAACGCCGCGCCGCCCCACGCCATCAGATAGGTGGTGCCGGCCAGCACCATGCCGGTCACCAGCGCCGCGCCGGACGGCTGCAGGATCGGCGCCGCCGAAAGCCCCGGCAGCTGCAGCGTCATCGCGCCTGTGTTCGACGCCGCCGGCACAAACGAGAACAGCATCCCCACCCGCAGCCCGCGCGAGCCCAGCGCCGGCGAGACGCTCGCCGTCACCGCGTTGGCGCTGCCGCCGATCGACGTCAGGACAGTGTGGCAGCGGTCCCACAGCTCGCGCACCTCATCGGCGATGTCGTCCATGTAGGCGGCGCCGGTGACCGGCGATGTCGCCGTGGAAAGCGGTGTCAGTCGGTCGGCCATTATCCCCTCACCAGTTCGGGCGCTTCGTCGACGGCCTCGATCGCCGCCACCAGTTGCCGGCGCCAGCGGATCGAGGTCACGATCAGGCGCAGATACTCCTCGCCGAGCGGGCCGATCGCGACCAGGCACCCCTCGGCGATCTCCTCGGCCGGCGCCGGCGTCGACAGGGTGACGAGGTCGGTCACGCCGGACGGGTCGGCGAGCGCATAGACGCGGGTTTCGCCGTCGGGGCCGACGACGGCGATGCCGGTGGCGCCGCCGAGGTCGCGCAGGTCGGCGATCTCGCGCAGGTCGGCGACGCCGCGCAGGTCGCCGCCATCGCCGACCACCTGCACCTGACTGTCGAGCTGGATGCGGGCGACGAGCCCGTCGGCGCCGCGCAGCACCGCCCGCACCCGGGCCGAGGCCGTCCGCCGCATCAGGATCGGGTGCTGCACGCCGATCAGCGAGCCGCGCCGGCAACGCAGCGCGTTGACCGACGCCTCGAAGCGATAGGTCGTCGCCCGCGCCTCGGTCTGGGCAAGGTCGAATTCCGCCCGGGCCCGGGCGCGGGCCTCGGTGACGAGACCCTCCATTCGCACCTGTTCGACCAGGCGCGAGGCGGTGACGCCGGGGCGATAGACCATGATCTGCGTCGGCTTGTAGTCGGCGCTCGCGTCGTCGAACTCGACGCGGAACCCGTCCGGGCGCCGCTCGAGGCCGCGCGAGAGACTGAACCCGCGCATGGTGCGCGGGGTGAACACCTGCACCGGCGCCTCGGCCGAGCGGTCATTGTCTTCGATCACCGAATAAAGCTCGGCGACCGTCGGCCGCGCCCAGCCGCAGGCGGCGATCATCCGCCGCAGATCGTCCTGCGTCGTCGCCTCGGCGATCAGGTCGCAGCCATAGCCCTCGTCGATGCAGCGCTGGCGCCACGTCAGCAGCGCCGGCAGGTCCAGCTCCGCCAGCTCCACCGGTTCCGGGCTTTCGGGCCCGATCAGCGTGTCGACGTAGTGCGGCACGGGGTTAGATGTCGTCACCCAGTTGTGCCACCCGACACCGTCCCAGTCGCGCACATAGCGCGAGGCCAGTACCGAAACCTGGTCGACCTGACGGTTGACGGCGCGCACCGCGATCGTGGCGCAGACGCCGGCGCGGCTCACCGGCGGACGGTTGACGATGGTCACCACCCGCATCAGATAGGCGCGCTCGCCGAGCTGCGATCGTGAATTGGCGATGGTCGGCCCGCCCGCCGCCGCCACGTAGCCAAAGAGATCGCGCACCACGCCGCCGGTGGTGTAGGCCGCCGTGCCCCAGGTATCGGCCCGCACGACGCAGCCGCGCATCACTTCGATCTCCCACACCCCCTTCGGGTGCAGGCCCGGGTCGAGATATACCAGCGCCCGGCGCGCGGTCAGGGCCACATGGCGCACATTCGAGCCGCCGGCGCCGGCGGCCAGCACATCGCCGCCCGGGCCGGCCGAGAAATAGCCGTCCGCCGTCCAGCCGCTGCCGACCGGCTGCAGCGGCTGCGCCGGCACGGCCTTGTAGGCATGGGTGAACCCCTCCTCGGCGGGGATTGGCGGCAGGGTTTCGGGCTCGTCAAAGCGCAGCTCGATCGCCAACCGCATCTGGCTCTGCTCTGCTGCGCTGAAATGCAGCTCGGGCAGATGGATCCAGTCGGCCGTCCCGCGCGGCCGGATCCGCAGCCGCAGCGGCAGCCGCATCGGCGTCGTGGCGGCGTCGCGCCAGATCAGGCCCTCGGGCAGGACGAGCTGCACATGCACCTCGTCGCCGCCCCGGCGGCTGGCGACGGCATGCCAGCGCGGCAGGCCGCGCGCCGGGTTGAGCGTGTCCTCGATCAGCGCCTGGTCGTCGGCCGAAACCGCATGGGCGGAAAGCTCGATCTGCGGCGTGTCCATGGCGCCGTGGCGGGTGAAGAGGTCGATCGGCGGGTCCTCGGGCCAGCCCTCGCGCGTCTGCACCTCGACATCCTCGGCGTCGGCGATCGCCGCCTCGCCGATGCGGATCTCGCTCAGCCGGTGCGGCCCGGCGAGCAGATAGACCGCCTCGACCGTCTCGTTGTCGTCGTCGTCCACCGTGATCAGCGGCTGGCTCGCCTGCACCGGAAAGATGCGGCGGGTGCCGATCACCGCCGGCACCGGGGCGCCGGGGCGCAGCACATTGCCCTGGGCGCTGGCGGTGCCGCGCTCGGTCCGCTCCTTGCCGCCAGCCGGCGCCGCCAGCGACCGCACCGGCGCGGCGGTGAGCATCTTGATCGCCAGCGACCCGACCAGCGCGACGCCCGCCGCCAATGTGGCCTGGCTGATCCCGATCGCCGTGGCGAACGCGGCGCCCCATCCCGCATTTTGGATGCCCATGGTCAGGATCGCCAGTGCGACCATCGCCAACGTGCCTGCAATCTTGCGACCGCCGCCGCCACCCCCGCCGTCGCCGGCGAGCCGCAGGCCGAGGCCGACGGTCACCGGCCGGCCGCTCAGCATCGCCCGGCCGCGCGGCCGCACCTGGCCCCAGTAGCGCCGGTCGATCTCGTGGCCGTCGATCGTCACCACGCCGTCGCGATCGAATCGCGGCGGCAGCGCACCGAAGCCGGCGACAATGTCCGCCACCGTCGCCCCGTCGGCATGGAACCGCACCACGCCGCCGACCGACAGGAAAGGACTATGCCACACGGCCATGATGGCGCGATCGCCGCCACCGGCGGGCACGGTCCCCGGCACGGTCATGGGCAGGGTCTCACCCGACATGGCGCCACACCCCCATCCGCCGCGACGCCACCGTTGCGTCGTCGAGATCGACGATCACCGCCGCGCTGTCGGCCTCGGTGTGCAGCATCAGGCGCGGCGACACCATCACCCCGCAATGCACCGGCAGTCGCCCGCCGCCCGGCGACCGATCCGGCCCGAACATCAGCACCACGTCGAACGCCCGCCAGGGCGCCGGCGCCGCCACCCACGGCGATGCCTTCCGGCCATCGCAACCCTCCAGCATGGCGCGGGCGATCGCCCGCAGATCCTCGCCGTCGACATCCGAATATGCGGGCAGCAGGATGCCGCGCTGCTCCTGATAGACGAGGCGCACCAGGCCCCAGCAGTCGCACCCGGCCGGCCCGCGACCGCCGGGGAAATAGGGGATGGTGAGATAGGGCGCGGCCCAGCGGGTCGACATCATAGGAACACTCCCGGGGTCAGGTCTTGCGTCGCTGACGTAAGTGGCCACGGCTCCGAGTCGGGCGTGCCGCGCCGCCGCACCACGCCGCTGGCGGTCGCCGCGTCGACCTCGACGCCGTAGAGCCGCAGCGTCCGCGCCGCGTAGATCACCTCGGCCGCGCCGATCTCCTGTCGCGGCGTCGTCGCGGCGTCGAAATCCGCCCCCGCCACCAGCTCGATCGCCACCACCACCGGTCCGGCCAGCGTCCGCAGCGTCGCGCCGATGCGGCTGTCGACATTGGGGATCGACAGCCGGGCTTCCGGCATCCGGTCGGTCTCCGCCAACAACACCACATCGAACAGCAACCCGGTCCACAGCACGCCGCCGCGCACATAGTCGACCGCGTCGGCGACCAGCCGAATCGGCTCGGCCAGGTCCGGATGCGACAAATGCAGGAAGGCCAGCACCGGCGCCTCGCCCGGACGGCGATTGAGCGCATCTCTCAAATCGACGCTGAAGGCACGTTCAACGGCCATTAAGGCAACTCCGTCAGGACGAAACTGAGGGTCAGCTCCAGCCCGCCGCGATGGACGATCCGCCAGGGCTTCTCGCCCAGGCGCCACGCCCAGGTGCGCGTCGCGCCGGTCAGCGGATGCGCCATCACCACCCGGTTGGCGCCGGAGGCGAGATCCCGCCTGAACCAGGTGACAAAGCGGGCGCGCTGTGCGTAGGACAGCACGAACTCGAAGCCGACATCGCTGAGATCGACGGTCGTATGCCGCCACGCCAGATCCGGGCCGATCTCGGGCTTGAACGCCGTCACCGCGCCGATCGGCTCTTCGGAGTAGCCCGACCGCGTCGGGTGTTGCGGCAGGTCGCTGGGCCATGGCACCTCGATCATCGCAACCTCGCGATCGGCTGGACGCCGAGCCGGCTCATCGGGGCGTCGTAGCGGCCGGCCGCCATTTCCGAGCCGACCCGGTCGAGCACGATCTCGATCAGGTCGACATCGCCCTCGCGCGACTGCCGGGCCGTCGCCCGCATCGGCTCGCCATTGTTGACGACGTTGACCGCGATCGCGCGGTTGCCCGGGGTTGCCCCGCCAGCCCCGCCGCCCTCAACCACCCCGCCATCGGCATAGCGCGGCAGCCGCGCTACCGGGCCGACCAGGCCCCCGGCCGCAAAGGCCGGCGCCCGTGCCGGGGCCGGGGCAATCTGCCCGGCATTGATGGCCTCGATCAGCCCGCGATGCCGCGCCGCCACCGTCGGCGGCAGATAGTATTCGCCGGCCGAGACGCGGGCGGCGATCGAGCCGCCGCCGCCGTTGTCGTTGCCGGCGCCGGCCGCGAGCGTGTCGAGCAGGCCGCGATGCCGGGCGGTCGAGGCCGCATTGACGATGTAGGACCCGATCGGCAGGCGGGTGCTGATCGCGTCGTCGCGCGGGCCACCCGGCCCGGTGATCAGCCCGCCGATGCCGCCGCCCACCGCGCCGCCATCGGCGAAACCGCCGCCGATCCAGGAAAACAGCCCGCTGAACAGCCCACCGATCCCGGAAAACAGCCCGCCGCCGATCGAGCTCAGTGCCGACATCACGCTCGACATCAGCGAGCCGATCATGCCCGCCACCGAGCGGACCATGCCGCCGATGGTGTCGCCCAGCCGGCCGAGCATGCCGAGCGGTCCCGCCTGGCCCGTCGCCGTGCCGCCGGCGCCCGTCGCCTCGCCGCCCGCCCCCATGCCGCCGGCGCCATAGACGCTCACCGTTTGCGCCTGGATCGACACCGTGCCCATTTGCCCGGCGATCTGCCCGCCCGCTTCCCCGCCGCCCGCCGGCAGGCCGGCCGCACCCGTCGGCCCGGCGCCGGACGCCTGCCGGGCGATGTCCGCCAGCGCCGACTGGGCGCCGTCGCCCGATGTCGCCACCTCGCGCAGCGCCGCCGCGCTGGCGCCCGCCTGCTGCGTCAGCGAGTTCATGCCGACCGATTCGGCACCGGGCCACAGCGCCCGCTGGCCAGCCGTGAGGCCGCCGTCCCAGGATCCGCCGGCCATGCCGGTACGACGGCCGGCAAGGTCGAAATGCATCGTGTCGAGCGCGCCGTAGCGGCCGCGACCACCCGAGAAATATCCTCCCCAGCGGAAATCCTCGGCCAGTTCCGGGAACCGCTCCATCTGCACCGATCGCGCCGTCTGGGCGAATTGTTCGTAGGATCTGAACGCGCCCGCGTCCTGATAGTTCGGCATCACCCGGCCGGCCTGGTCGAGCAGCCGTACGTCGGCCGCCAGCCCGCCACCATGGGCGCGCGGGTCGCCGGCGCGGAAGCCGCTGATCATCTCGACCGCGTGCGGCGATCGCCGCGCTGCCTCGTCGAGGATCGACACCAGCCGCTTGTCGACAGCACTGGCGACATCGCCGCCGATGCGCAGACCCTCGCCCCGGCCGCCGCCGCCCGCCGCGCCGAGGAGCCCGGCGAGGCCATTGCCGCCATTGCCGGCGCCGGCGATCGCGCCGATCCCGCCGGTCAGCATCACCGTGCCCGCCGTGACCGTCATCGTGCCGACGGCACGGCCGGCGACGTCCGCCAGGGCCGGCGTGGCGATCTTGCCGCCGCCGAAGAGCTGCCCCAGCACGCCGCCGGCGTCCGCCAGCGTCGGCAGATTACCGCCGAGCAGCGCGTTTTTCAGCGGGTTCGATACCGCGAACTGCAGGAAGGTCTTGGTGAGGTCGGCGAACACCTCGCGGCCGAGCTCGCCGAGGTCGCGCATCGACACGCGCCCCTCGGCGATGCGGTCGACGAGGCCGTCGATTGCCGATCCGGCGCCGTCGCGCATCCGCTCCCAGGCGGCCTGATAGCGCTCGGCCGAGCTCTCGATGTCGGCGATCATCCCGGCCCGGGCCGTCAGCTCGCGCCCGGCGCCGGAGGCCGGATCGATGTCGCGCCGGCGCAGGTCCTGCTCCATCGCCAGCACCGCCAGCGCCCGCCGCCGCGCCGCTTCCGACTGGCCGATCAGGCTGATCTCGGCCCTGAGCGTCGCCAGCCGATCGTCCTGGTCGCGCGTCACGTCGCGCACCGCCTCGGCCCGCTCGCGGGCGATGGCGAGATCGGCCAGGGCCGCCGCCTGGTCGCGATAGGCCTGTGCCGCCGCGCCGATCAGCCCCTGCCGATAGATTTCCTGCTCGGCCTCGAGCGCCGCCAGCGCCCGCCGGCGGGCGCCGTCGCTGAGCCCGATCGCCGCCGCCTCGGCCCGCGCCATCGTCACCTGATCGGCCTGACCACGCAGCACGTCACGGGCGGCGATGCCGGTCTCGGCCAGCGCCCGGGCGCGGGCCTGTTCGGCGCGGGCGCTGGCCTCGATCGGGTCGATGCCGGCGGCGCGCGCCGCCGCGATCTCGCGCTCGAATGCCAGCTGTGCCCGGGCCAGCGGGTCGCGCTCGGCCATCAGGGCGATATCGATGCGGGCGACCTCGGCCTGCCGCTGCCATTCCGGCACCAGCCGTCCGGAGGCATCGCGCAGCGTCTCCATCTCGCGACGGACGGCGCCCAGCGCCCGCTGCATGTCGTCGAGCTCGGGCGAGCCGGCGGTCATGGCGGCGATGGCGTTCTCCAGCCGGACGCTGTCGGCGCTGAGGGCGCGGTAACGGACGGCGTCGCGGTTGACCGGCGCGGCCTCGGCCGTCGCGCGGCCGGCCTCGACGATGTCGGCGACCCGGCGGCGTTCGGCCGCCGCCTCGGCCTCGCGCCGGCGCGCCGCGATGCGCGCCTCGATCGCGGCGATCTCCTCATCCGCCTGGCGGCGGTTGACCGGCGTCTGCCCGCGCTGGACCCGCCGCACCCGCAGATCCGCCAGCCTCTCGTCGTCGGAGAGCTCCCCGGTCATGCCGCGTACGCTGCGGTCGACCGTCCGGCCGACGGCATCCCAAGCGTCGGACGCGGCGCGACCGACGCCGCTCATGACACGCGACAGGCCGTGCGCCGCCTCGGTGGCGGCCACCAGACGCGGCCGCAGCCGGTCGATCAGCAGCTGCCGGGCCTCCTCGGCCCGGTTCTGCTGCATCATCAGATCGATCTGCCGCACCGTCGCGGCGTCGACCAGCCGATATTGCTCGCGCAGCTCGGCCGCGCCCTTGGCGGGATCGGCGAAGGCCTTGACCAGCGCCTCGCGGGCGGCGGCGGCGTCGGCGCCGATGGTGGCGCCGAAATCCCGCGCCAGCCCGATGATGCCCTCGAATGCCTCGGCGCCGATGCGACCGGTCGCCAGCAGCGCCGCCTGCATGGCCCGGACCTCGGTGGTCGGCAGTCCCACATCCAGGCGCCGCGCCTGCGCCTCCAGATCGTCCGGCGTGACGCCTGCCCCGGCGCCCGTCCCCAGCGCCGCCACCCGCAGCGACCGCGCAGACGTGTCATAATCCCGCCACGCCATGGCGCCGGCGACGACGCTCGCCGCCAGCGCGCCGATCGCCAGCCGCGCCGGCGTGATCGCCGCCGCCAGCGCCCGAAACGTGTTGCCGGTCCCGCCATAGATCTGGCTGATCTGCGATCCCTGCTGGATCGCCACCATCATCGGGTTCTGGCCGCTGGCGAGCGACACCACCACGTCATTGAGCTGGTAACTCAGCTGCGCCGCCTGGGCGCCGTTGAGCTTCATCGAAGCGCCATGGGCGCCGATGGCGGCGCTCGCCCCGCGCAGGGCCGTCACCTGCGCCGCGAAGCCCTCTTTCGTCCTGCTGATCGCGGCCGCGCTTTCAGCGGCCGACAGGGCGCCGGCGGCCTGCGCCTGCCGGATCTCGGCCAACGTCGCCAGATACTGCCGCTGGGCGGCGTAGAGCGGGGAATAGCGGGCGCGCAGGTCATCGAGCGCCCGCGCCTGCGCCGCCTCGGCGTCGCGACCGGTGACGGCCGACACCCGACCCGCGAATGCCGCCTTGAGCCGCGTGACCGCCGCCGCGCGCTCGTCGGCCGAGATGGCGCCGGCCGATTCGGCGACGCGGATGCGGGCGAGATCGGCGAGATAGTCGCGCTGCGCCGCCGCCAGCGGCACGATCGATGCCCGGAGCTGGGCGAGCTTTGTGGCCCGCAGCTCCGCCGCCCGCGCCTCGACGCCGGCGGCATCGCCCGCCGCCGCGCCGACCGACGCCACCGCCGCCCGCGCCTCGCCGGCGGCTGCCACCAGGCCGGCCGCCCGGGCGGTGATCTCGATCGCGAGGCGCAGCGGCGTGGTCACCTTTAAGAGCCCTTTATCGTCTGTTGAGCAGGGGCAAAATTACCCCTTCCATCTGCTGTACCTGCCGGAAAGTGTCCGGCGTCGCGGTGATCCCCATCAGCCGGGCGGTCACCTCGACGGCGGCGTAATCGAGCCCCAGCCAGATCAGCCGGTCGCCGCCGACGATCACCCGCCACTGGCTGGCGAGTGCCGCCACCAGCCGTGCGGCGTCCCAGTGATCCGGCCACACCGCGATGCCGGCCGGCTCCTCGGCCGTGCCGGCATCCGGCCCGGCGATCTCCGTCCAGTCGTCCGGCAGGACGATGCCCAGCGCCGCCGCCGATCGGGCGAGAGCGCCGGCATCGCCGTCATTGCCATCGCCGGGGCCATCCTCGCCGCGCATCGCCCCGGCGATGGCGCGCGCGGCGTCGGTCAGTTTTTTGTCGCGGCCTCGCGCAGGGCCGCCCCGTAGCCACGGTAGATGCCGATCCGGACGGCCGGCAGATCGAGCAGTTGCGCCAGGGCCTCGGCGGAAAACGGCACCGGGGCGCCGTCGGCATCGACGACGTCGCGCCAGCCATGAACCAGCGGCGCCAGATCGGCGATCTCGGCGGCGGCAACCGCCTGGATGTCGCCGGTATCCGCCGCCTCAAGGATCGCCCGCGACCGGGCGGCGGTCTCGCTGGAGCGCGCCGCCGACATGATCAGCGTGATATCGAGCGACCCGTCCTCGGCACCGGGAACGGCGGGTCGGACCAGGACGGGGAAGCGCGGGGCGGCATCGAGATTGAACATGGTGTCCTCGGGATCGGATGGGATCAGCGGATGGTGAAGACGATCTCGTCGTTGCCGGCGCCAGAGTTGGTGTGGCAGATGTCGAGCGGCAGGGTCACGTTGCGGATGTTGTTGGACACTCCGAACGTCAGCCGGCCGATCTCCACCGCCGGCGCGGCGATCTCGAGAATGTTGCCGGCGACCGTGCCGTGGATGACGCTCAGCGCGCCCCGGGTCGAGGCGCGGGCGATCGCCACCCATTCCTTCGTCGCCGCCTGATCAGCCTCGAGCACCAGCGTGCCGGTCACCCGGCGATTGGTGATCTGGATCGACTCCGAGCCGATGAGGAAGCGCGGCTCGACCGTGTTGCCGAGGTCGATTTCCAACTTTTCCGCGACGCAGGAATAGCCGCCGAGCGTGAGCGTCGGAGTATTGGCGGCGGAGAGCGGCAGAGGATCGCGGAAGGCGGTGAACGTCGCCCCCGGCAGGGCGACGTCGGAGATGGTCGAGATCAGGCCGGACAGTTCGGCGCGGAAATACGGCCGCTTGCCGGCTTCCAGCACCAGGCGCAGCGAGCCGCGCGCGCCCGCCATTTGATACCTGGTGGTGTCGTCGTGCCAGATGATGGTGGCCGATTCGAACGCCGCCGAAACCGGTGTGTAGGCGGCGCTGACCGTCGCGGTCAGCGTCTGGGCGAGGCCGCAGGCGCGCAACAGCGCGGCATAGGGCGCGGCGGTGCCGGCCGCGCCGGCGCCGCCGGCGTCGAACTCGATCGACACTGTCGCGTAATTCTGGACGAGGCGGGTGCCCTGGCTACCGAAATATTGCCGGACATTGTCGATCTGATCGTCGGTGCCGATCAGCGGGCGCCATTCCGGCGTGCGTCGGGCGAGGATGGCATTCGCCGCGCCGGTCATGCCGGCGACCGGCGTCGCGTAGGTGGTTTCGACGCCGACCAGCAGCAGGTGGCGATGGGTGAAGCGGGCGGCCATGGTCAGGTCTCCTTGTGCTTGCGCCGGGGTTCAGCGGTCGGCGTCGGCGCAACAACGGCGCCGGTCTTGGTGTCGGTCTCGGTCTCGGCCGGGGCTTCGGTGACCACATCGGCCGCGCTCGCGGCGCGTTCCGCCGGCGTCGGCGCCGGCGCCGTGCCGCCCTCGCGCCGGCGCGCGCCGGTCACCGGATCGACAATGTAGGATCCGCCCTCGGCGGGGTGTTCGGTCATGGCTACGCCTCGATCATGTAGGAGGTGGTGAACTGGTACTCCCACCAGATCTGGCCCTGGCGGGCGCGGATCAGCGCCCCGCCGCCGAGGGTGATGGGGCGGGATTGGTCGCCCGGCTGATAGCCGATCAGGCAGTCGCGCACGGCGGCCTTGAGCGTCTCGACCTCGACGCTGGCGGCGCCGCCCGTGCGGTCGGCGAGCTGGCTGGTGACGATCAGGCAGATGACGTCGCACTCGACGTCCTGCCGCACGCCATTCGCCCGCGAATTGGCGCTGCCGCCCTCCTCGCCCATGTAGACGTAGAGCGCTGGCACGGTCGGCAGCTGGCCGTCGAGCGCCAGCAGTCCGGCGGCGCGCTCGATCAGCGCGAACCGGTCGGCAAGCGCGGCGGCGAGGCGGGCGTGAATGAGGCCGATCAGATCGCTCATGCCGCGCCCCCGAGCTCTCGGTCGAGCGCCTCGGCGATGAGGCGCAGGATCTCGGCGCGGTCGGCGTCGTCGATGCCGAGATAGGGTCGCGGCGGAACGCGGATCGTCCGCTCCGGCATGGTGACCCATTCGGTGCGCAGCGATTTCGCCCGGCTCTTGGCCGAGGCAAACCGCCGCGTCGAGCCAACGCGCCGGCCGTCCTTGGTCGTGGCGGCGCCCACCGCCGCATCGCGCACATGCACCTGTTGCGACCGCGCCGCCTGGGCGATCTCGCCGCCGAACTGGTGGATCGCCGCATAGGCGACATTGGTGCCGACCGCAGCACGGCCGCTGTCGGCCAGGGAGGTCAACGAGGAATAGAGCCGCACGCTGTCGCGCAGCAGCTTGGGATTGGCGCGGCGACGGGCCGACATCCGCGCCAGCGTCGACGGCGCAAAGCTCTGCCACTTGACGCCGCCCGGCCCGGTCTCGCGCTCGAACCGTCGCTGCGTCACGGTCAGCACATAGCCCGCAATGGCGCGGTGGACCCGCGTCATGTCGGCGCCCGCGCCGGCCGCCGCTGCCAGCGCCCGCAGCACATCGGCGTCGTCGACATCGACCCGAACGCCGCTGCCGCTCGCCAGCCCGGCGCCGAATTCCGAGGGGGTCATCTTGTCCCGCGCCATCACATCCCCCTCAAAGTGTCGCGGGAGAACACCCGGTCGGCCCCGGAGTAGCTGACCGCACCGCCGCCCGGCTGGGCCACGGGCTCACCGCCGACATCGAGCCGGATCCGGCCGTCGGCGACGTCGCGCAGCCAGCGCAGCGCCTCGCCATGGGCGCGGTGCACCGGGCCGTCCCGCTCGGCGGTCTCGCCCCAGAGGTAGTAGCGGGCGATGTCGCAGGTGACCTTGGTCAGGGCGGGCGGAATGGCGGCCAGCGGCAGTGTCGCCGCCTTGGCGAGATAGCCGTCGACCAGCGCCTCGGCATCGCCGAGATGCCGCGCCACCACGTCCGTGTCGATCGTCGTCTGCGGCAGCGCCCGATCCGTCCGCTGGATCAGCTCGCGCTCGCCGAAGCGAACGATCAGGTCCTGTTGGGTGGCATAGGTCATGACGGCCTCGGGGTGAAAAGGGTGGGAGCGGTGAGACACTGTCTCGGGCCGGCTTGGTTTGCCCTGCATCCTCCCGCCGGCCAGAAGGGGATGCGCCACACCGCGAGGCCTTGTGCCTCTTCAAGCCAGGGCGCCGCTCCCGCCGCCCTCTCTCGCGCTGTGGTATCTCAGTCGCCGTCGACCAGCTCGACCACCAGCTCCGGCTCGCTCCGGAGCGTGTCGAGCTCCGCCGGCGACCAGGCGCCGGCCGGATAGTCGACCGGCGCGGCGGCATGGGCGACGCCGCAGCGGCGGAACCCGTCGCGCCGGGTGGTGATCCGCACGGCGGGGGTAAGCGCCGGCTCCGTCGGCGTCGTGGTGGCGGCGGCGGACACGACCGGCGTCTCGCCGGCCGCGCTGTCCGCCTGGCGCTTTACAGCCACGGGCAGACCAGCACTTCAGCGGTGCCGTACCACTTGTTGTCGCCGCCGGCGGGCAGCGTCTTGGTGCCGACGATGTCGAGCGCCGCGCCTTCCAGCGTCGGCCCGACGACCAGCAGCTTCGGCAGGATGCCGAGCGGACGTCCGTGGTCGCCCTTCATGCTGGTCATCGCGACGCGCGCCGCCTCGTAGGCCGCCGCATCGAGCGTCTGCTTCGAGCCATAGGCGAGCTGCCACAGGCCGTAGCCGACATTGCACCGACCATCGACGCCGTAGACCGCCTTGCCCTCGAAGAACATGTTGGCGTCGGTGTCGCGATCGAGCCGCACGAGATTGCTGAGCGGCTTGCGCGTCTGCCAGATCAGCGGCTTCAGCGCCCGGCTGATGTCGAGCAGGAACCACGGCGCGCCGGCGCCGCCGCCCGAATTGGACACCGATCCGATCGTGACGCCGTCGGCGCCGATGACCGGATGATCGGTATCGAAGAAATACTGGCCGTCGTAGCACTTGGTGGTGAAGCCGGCGGCAAGCGCCGGCCACACCAGCTCGTCCGGGAACGACGCGGCGGCGCGGCCGAGTTCCGAGAACATCGGCGTGTAGATGCCGAGATTGTCGTCCTCGATGTCGTCGGCCTTCACGCCCACGGTCAGCTCGAACTTGCGGTTCTTGATCGTGTAGTCGGAGGTGCCGAGGTTCTGCACCACGCGATCGCCGAGCCATTCCCGCACGCGCGGGATTTCACCCATCCAGCCATATTCGTTGGACCGGGTGGTGGAGGGCACGACCGTCGCCACCCGGGCATAGGTCGGCGCGACCCCGGTGAACCCCGCCTGGAAGACGGTGGAGAAGCCGGTATAGAGCGACCGGAGCGTCGTCGAATTGATCAGCATCTGTCAGCCCTCTCAGCGGTGATCGACCCAGACGCCGAGGCTGTCGACGTCGAAGATCTTGCCCGCGCGCGGGCGGGTGTTGGTAGCGGAGGTCTTGGCGACCGTCTGGTCGTCGACGGCGTAGCAGTCGGCGCCGATGTCGGCCCGGGTGATGGCATCGCCGGCCGAGGAATTGCTCCAACGATAGATGCCGGCACTGACGCGCACGTCGACGTCGCCATTGGCGCCGGCGGCGTTGCTGGCGGTGTCCTCGGCCCGGCCGATCACCTTCAGCGTCGAGGTCGCCGCCGCCGGCACGGCCCAGCCAGAGGTGTCGATGGCCACCATCGAACCCTGAAAGATCACGGTGGCGGCCTTCACCGGCGGCTGCCGGGTGGTGCCGGAGCGCTCGACGGTCGAGCGCGGGGCGGTCAGAGCAGCCATCAGACGGCCTCCTGCTTGCGGGTCTTGAGATAGGTCGCCTGATCGAGGCCCATCTGCTTGCAGACGGCGATCTCCTCGGCGGAGAGCTGGTCACCGCCGCCCGTCGCGCCCGGCGGCACGGCGGCGGTCTTGGCGCCCGGCGCCACGATCACCGGCGCGGCGTCGACGAACGCCTTGAACCCGGCCGGGTCCTGCTTCGCATAGCTGACCGCCCAGTCCTTGGTGGCGGGCGCCACCTTGCCGGCGGCCATCGCCGCCTCGACGGCGCTGGTCGCCGACTGCGCCGCGATCTGGTCCTGCAGCGCCTTCAGCTGGCTCTGCACCGCCACCACCTGATCGACCGGCACGAAGCGCGACGGGTCGGCGGCCTTGGCCTTGATGGCGGCGGCGATCGCCGTCGCGCCGGACTGGACGGCGACGCCGCCGGCATCGGCGAGCGCCTTGAGGTCGGCCTGCATGGCCGCGATCGCGGCGAGGATATCGGCCTCGCCCGCCGTGTCGCCAAGCCCGAGCTTGGCCGCGATGGTCTTCATTGTTGCCTCGGTGTCGGTGTCGGTGAAAAGCACGCCGGCGGTCACCACACCGGCGAGATCCAGATTGGGGGTGTTGGTGAGACCGGCGTTGAGCACGACGCCGACATGGCCGGCGGCGTCGTGGGTGTAGACCGGCGACAGGTAGCGGTACTCGCCGGCGCGGATGCGGGCGCTCGCGGCCTCGGTCCAGCGCACCTGCGCCCAGATCCCGTCGTCGCGCGCCTCAAGCCGGGCGATCCAGCCCGCCGCCGGCGCGGTACCGCCAACGCCGGGCACGGCGGCGAAGACCGACTGGTGATCGTAGTCGATGACGATCTCGGTGGCGCCGGCCCGCGCCAGCGACCGCTCGATGATGGCGGCCATCGCCGCTCGCGATCCGCTTACATACGGCCCCCGTCCATCCCGCCCGCTGAAAGTCCCGGCCGGCAGCAGATGCACCCATGCGCCCTCGTCCACGGCCCCGGCGGGAAGCGAGGCGGCGTGAGCGGCAATGGCAAGGCGTGGGCGGATCGGTGTCGGCATGGATCGACCATGCCGGGCGGCGCCATGCGTCGGCACCCGGACAGGTGTCCGGGGCGGCGGTAATTCCGCGATGCGAATTGGCGGCGAAGGGGATGCCGGCGACACTACGCCAGTCGGCCGGCCCTGACCAGTCCCCCGGGCCGCCCGCGCCGGGCATCCGCCAGGTCCGCCACCCCGGGGCAAGGCCGTCAGGGGGCGCGGCTGGCGCCCGCGCCGCCGGGCCGGGTGTCGATCGCCGCCACCGCGCCGGGGCGGTTCTCAGGCGGCTCTTTGGGCTCTTAATCGCCGCCCCTGCCGCCGTCGCCCGGCTCGCCTGCCCCGGCGCCGGTTTGCGCGGGCGTTAAAGGGGTTTTGAGGGGGGTGCGAGGCGCGTGGATGGCGTGTGCCTTGCGGTGATGTCGCCGCCGTGGCATAACGGCCTCCGAGGCCGGTAGATCGGAAAGGCGCTCCGACCACGGTACTCCGCCCTGGCAGCGGAGATGGTGCATGGGACATCGCGCTCCCCTCGGCCTCACAATCTCCCATTGATGATAGTGTATGTCCCTGCGTTGGACAGGGCGACAGGGTTGCTGCGCGCCGCTGTGATGATGACATTGCGCTGAAACTTCGCGCGAGCCCCGTCCTGAGCCGATCGAGCTACATCGTAATCCAGCTGGACCACGATCTTGTAAATCGTCCCGTGATGGCTGATCGCATAGATCAGCTTCGGCAGGTACATACCTGCAGAGCGCATGTCGCGCTCGATCAGGACCGCTTGCGGCCCTCCCAGGGCATAGGGCAACGCCCTGATCAGATCGACAGGCAACGCCTCTCCCCGCGCCGTCTTGGACGGCCGCAGCATGTGGGTCAATTGCTTCTCGTTCAGCATGATCGCGGCCGTGGACGGCCGCAGTCCATGCTCCGCCAGCAAGGCCAGGTCGGATCGGCCCATCACGCCGACCGTCCAGGCGGACCGCAGGGTGCGACGACCGGCAATGACGTCATCCACCCATGATGCATAGGCCTCCGGCAGCGCCCTGGGCGGCCAGAACTCATCCGCCGCCGCCGCCCCGAGCGAGGCCGGAGCCATGGTCAGCCTGTCCGCCATGGCCTCGGCGTGCGCCGCCGCCTCGGCGCCATGGCGCCCCGGATTGTGCGCCCACCCGGGATCGATCCCGAGCGGCACCTCGACCACCGTTCCGTCGCGCCGCTCGAACGCATCCCACTCGATCGCCGGCGCCTCAAGGCTCAGCACCTCGCCCTCGGCCCGCAGCCGGTCGATATCGCGCGCCGACAGGCTCTGCAGCGTGCAGCGGCAATTCCAGCCGCAGGGCGGGGCGTGGGTGTCCAACCACGGGTGATCGACCGGCAGCACGGTATTGTGCCAGCGCGCATGCAGCGGCCGGGTGCGCCCATCCATCAGCGCGACATAGCGCAAGTAGGGCCGGTCGGCCTTGCCGCGCTCGAACGCCGCCCAATGGCCGGCCGCGTGGCTGACGCGCATGTTGGTGTCGAAGATCAGCTGGAGCCGGCGCGGGCTGCCGAGCTGCACCTCCTCCGGCTCGCCGGTCCGCGGATTGAGCACCTCCTTGCGCCCCCACCAGCCTTTCTGGGCGAGGACGGGCATCATCGACCGCGCGAAGTCGCGACCGGTCTTGCCCTCTTTGAGCGCGCTTGAGAGCCCCTCAAACAGGTCTCTCAGGACATCGAACCCGGCCGACTTGGCGACCGTGAACGCCTCCGCGTGCTCCTCGCCCCACCGATCCTGCCACGACCAGGACGGCGCCAGCTGGCGCCCGCGCGCTTCCAGCGCCGCGATCGCATCGGTCGGCGGCAGGGGGGCGAGCCGCACCGTCATAGCGGCTCCCGCGTCTCGCCCGAGATCCGCGCGGCGAATCGCGCCCGCGCCAGCGTCTCCGCCAGCGTGGCGACGTCCATGCCGGCGAGGTGATCGGCCAGCACCTGGGCCAGCTCCGCCTCGCTGGTGACCGTCTCCAGCCGGGCCTCAAGCCCGGTCAGCATCGGCGCCACCATCCGCTCCCAGCCCTCGTCGGCGAGGATCGCCGCCACCGCCTCGTCCACCGCGTCACGCGGCGACGGGGCGGTGAAGAGCTGCGACATCGCCGCCTTGCCTGACGGATCGGCGGGCGCCGGCGGCGCCGCCGGGTCGGCCGGCGCGGTGGGCGGCGCCGCGCGCGGCGCCAGCAGGTCCTCGCCCGCGTCCGGATCCGGCACGCCGAACTTGTCACGCACCCAGCTCTCCGACACTTGGAGCCCGAGCGGCACCAGCTTTTCGAGATTGCTCGCCAGCGCCGTCAGGTCCTCGGCCTCCGGCCGCCGGATGATCAGGCGCGGATAGCGCCCGCCCTTCGGCGGGCCGAGATTGAGGTCGATGACCGGCCGCACCAGGTCACGGTTGAGCGTGGCGGCGAGCTGGTCGGCGTCAGCCTGCTCGATGTCGCCGCGCACCCCGTCATGCACCTTCGCGGTCGCATAGCCGCCGGCGGTGGCATCCGTCGTCTGGGTCTGGCCGAGCACGGCCTTGCTGGTCTGCTGGTCGAGCCAGTTGGCCCTGCGTTCATAGAGATCGAGCGAGCCTGACAGCGTCGCCTGGACGAACTCGACCACCATGCTGTCGGGGATGATCGCGCCGAAATCCGAGCCGATGGCGCGGATCGCCCGCAGCAGCGTCTCCTTGTCGGCGTCGCTTGCGGCCTGCCCATATTTGCCGATGCGGAGGGGCTGGCCATATGCCTCGCAAAAGACCGCCCAGTCCTTGAGATCGAAGGACTTGAACAGGAATGTCCACGCCACCAGGCGGGCGATGCCGCCCCGGATCGGCAGGCCGGATTTGGCCTTGGCCATGTGGATGATGTACTTCGCCGGCTCCAGCGGCTCCGGGCCGGCCGGTCCGCGCCGGTAGAGCGTCTCCAGATCGAGCGGATCGAACTGGAACCAGCGCGGATCGCGCCATTTCAGCGCCGCCGGCAGCCAGCGCTTGCCCGACGTGTCCCAGATGATCTCGGTGACCGAATAGCCCTTGCCCACCGCATCGAGCACGTCGATCAGCTCCAGCCTGAAAACGTCGCGGGCGATCACCTCGCGCACCAGGTCGGCGGCGGCGACGTCGGCGGTCGCGTCGGAAGCCGCCTCCACCGTGATCGGGATGGCCGACACCTGCCGCTTGCGAATGCCGAGCACGCCGGCATAGTGCGGGTCGCGCTCCTCCATGTCCTCGGCCAGCGCCAGATAGGCGGTCGGGTCGCCGTCGATCGCCTCGCGCAGGATGCGCGCCAGCCGCTGCGGCGTCAGCCCCTGCGCCGGGTGCATCCCGTCATAGGCCGCCCGCACGCCGGTGGTGGTCGGCCCGGAGCGATCCTCCGCCAGCATCGCCTTGTCCGGCTTTGCCCGCGTCAGCACGCGGGCGGCCTCGCGGATCCGCTCCCACATCACAATGCTCCCCTGATCCGCCGGAGCGTGCGCATGACAAAGCCGCCGCCCTCGTCGTCGTCATCATCGCCATCCGCAGCCGCCGACTGCGGCGTCGCCGGCGTGTAGGCGTATTCGTGATGCACATCGCGGCTCGCCGCGTAGGCCAGCATGCCGGCGATGGCTGTATCGCCGTGGCGGAATTCGCCGTCCGTGCCCTTTAGCCGATGGCCGTCCGGCACCTTGATGATGCCGCGATCGACAAACTGCAGCGCCTGATGATCGGTGATGATGTCCTCATCGGCAGGCAGCCCCATCATCTGCCCAGCAATGGCATCGACGTAAGGCGTGCCGTTCTTGGCGTACCACTCGCGCGACAGCTTCACCTCTTCCACGAGGCCGCCGAACTTTTGAGCCGTCACCTCGGCGAGATAGGCGCCATTGCCGGTGGCATCGAGCTTGATCCCGCTGAACCGGGGCAGCCGCTCCAGGATATAGAACAGGATTTCGCGCTGCTGGTCGAACGGCACATTGCGCATCTCGACCACGAGACGGGTGACGCGCGCGGTGTCGGGCTCGATCGACAGGATGATGATGGCCGACACGTCACCGGTGCGGGCGAAATCCTGGCCCGCGACGTGCCGCAACGTCTTGGGCAGCCCCTTGAGCACAGGGGCGAGGTGCTGCTCGCACCACTCCCGAGACCGGGCACTGCGACGCTCCGGCGATTCGGACTTTGCCTCGTCAGGCATCGTCAAACGCCCGATGGGCACGTTGGCGAGCGTCGCGGCCTCGATCTGGACCCGCGTCAATGCCGCCCCGACCGCGTCGGCTGGAATCGCGTCGAGTTCCTGCCGCATCGCCGATGTGCGTGCACCATAGGCGGCGCGGATGCGCCCTTCCCAGGCCGCCTCGGCCTCCGGCGACCAGGTCTTTCCGGTCATCAGGCAGACGCGGCGATAGAGCCCGTTGGCGACCGCCATCCCGAACGGGATGTGATGGACCGAGAACGGGATCTTGCCGGCTTCGGCCTCACGGATCAGCTCGTTGAACGGGTTCAACACGCCATTATGCGAGCTGATGACGCGGATCTTGCCGCCCCAGATCAGCAGCGCATTGACGGCATCGAGCACGCCGCGCACATCCTGATGGAACGCCGCCTCATCAATGACGACAGTGCCTTGCAGGCCGCGAATATTCTCGGGTCGGCTCGACAACGCCTCGACCCGGAAGCCCGAGGCGAACCGCACGCGATAGGCGGAAATCATCTTGCTCGATCCGTCGTCACGGACGTCCTCGAACAGGAATTCCTCGATCGACGCCAGCTCGCGCGAAACGACGCGGGCAAAGTGGGCCACATAGCCAATGTACTCGCGGCCCTTGTCCTTGGTGTCGCCGATGTAGAACACATTTTGCCCACCGGCAGAACGAGCCGACGCGGCCGTCATCGCGCTGTCCAGCGCCTCGGCATAGGTGATGCCGGTCCGCCGTCCCTTGGCCGCTGCCTTCAGGTCGCTGAGGTCGGCAAGCCAATCGGCCTGATGTGCCATCAGCACACCCTCGGCAAGCGGGTCGTGATCGCCCGGCAGGTCGGCGCCGCGCGGCAGTTCCCCCGGCAGGGACGCCGGGTCGCGCGACAGAACGGGTTGCTCGCCGGCGCTCATCATGCCGAGGGCTCCGCCGGCTTCGGCCGGATGCCAAGGAAGTCACGCCGCAGCTGCGCGATGGTGTCCGCCGACAGGCCAGCCTCCGTCGCCACGGCGGTGACGGCATTCGCCGCGCGCTCGGCCAACGCGGCGGCGGCGGCTCGCGTCGCTTCATCCGCCTTGCGGGCAATCTCGGCTTCAATTTTCTGCCGGTTCTCCGCGCTGGTCTTTTGCGCGGCGACAGCGCTCTTGAGCGCCGATGCCGCGAAATTCAGGTCCATCATGCCGAGACCGGCGTCGCCGGCCTCGCCGATCGCTTCGAAGACCGTCGTCTTGATGGCCTCGGCCAGCGCGATCGTCACTGTGTCGGTGTCGCCAGGCTGAAGTCGGTCGGTCAGCACACGGGAGATTTCGCGCGTGTGTTCAAGCCGTCGCGCGATGCCAGCGAGCCGCACGCTGTATCGGCTGAATGCCGAGCGCGAAATCGGCTTGAAGTCGGTATCGCCGATCTCCTCGGCGCGCGCCTGGAGCCGACGATTGAGCTCGTCCAGGATATCGGTCTGCAACTGACACCGCTCGCGCAATGCCTGCCCCGCCCAGGCGAGGATATCGTCATAGTCCTCGCCGAGCAGCTCGATCGACGACAGCCGGCCACGACCTTCCGCCATGGCTCACCCCCCGAAGCTTGGGCGCTTGATGCCCTCGATCACGCGGCGGCGCTCGACGTGCTCGCGACCCTTGTCGGTGAGGCTCGCCACCCGCACTGACGCGATGTCCTGGACGGCGATAGCAGCAACATCAGCCAGCCATGCCAACTCCTCGTGCACCCATTCGCGCGACCGCGTCAGCCCGAAGGCCTCCAGCGTCGATTGCAGCAGCGACGAATTCAGCCGGCCGTCCGGCTCACCGGCGAGCGCGCGCAGGATGATGAGGCGCGCCTCCTGTCGGACCATCTCCTGCGGGGTCATTTCAGCTTGTTCTCCATCACCATGTCCTGCAATCGACGCGAGATTTCCGCGATCGGCTTCAGGCGCTCGTCCATCGTCTCCATCCGGCCTTCCAGCCGGGCGATCGCCATTTCAAGGCGATGCGTCGTGTCGCGGTCTGGCATGTGTTCAAGCTCGCCCTCGGCGCGCGTCACCCGGTCCTCAACGCCGTCGAGGCGGGTGGCGAGCACCTCCAGCCGGGTGTGCATCACCGCCACATCGTCGGCCGAGGCCTTCTTCGCCAGCTGATCTTGACTGACCCGAGACCTTGCAGACGCCACCGTGTAGATCAGAGCCAGCGCAGCGACGAACAAGCTGCCCCACTGGGCGGCGGTGCCGATATCCATCTATCGCACCCCCGCGAAAGCCCCCGGCCGGGCGGCGCCGGCCGGGGCAAGGTGGCAGTCGTCCGGGGAGGACGGCGGGACGGCGACCGGCGATGGCGCGGGGGGCGGCGCCGGCGCCGAAACAAACGCGGCGATCAGCGCCGCGACGATGATGGGGCCTGCCAGCATGGCGGCGATGTCGAGGGGGCGGATCATCGCACCGCCTCGCCGCGACAGCGCCGGGCGGCGCGCATCATGATGGCATAGTCGCCGAGCATGGTGATGACCGGCGACCCGGCCGGCAGCCGGTCGAGGTGATCGGCGGCGGTCAGGCGCTCGGCCTCGCCATAGGTCGGCACCTGTGGGCAGCGGGCTTTCGCGGCGGCTTCACGCGGCGCCGGCGGGCGCTCAGGCGCCGAAGCTGCCGTCGCGCAGGCTGCCAGTGACAGCGCGGCGATCAGCATCGCCGTCGCGCGGCCGACGCGCCATGTCCGCCAGATATCCATCCTGCACCTCCATCGCGCTCTCGGCGCCCTCGGCCCGTCGCCGGGCCTCCTCCAGATCGCGGGTGGAGCCCGCCTGGGCCGCGCCCTCGGCGCGACCCTGCGTATAGGCCGCGCCGGCGATCGCGGCGCGGATCACCCCCCAGACGAGGCGGAGGGCGGCGAGGAAACTAGCCATCGGCCGCGTCCTCGCTGGTCCCGTCCTCCATCGCCAGATCAGGGGCGATCTCATCGATATCCTCGATCACCCGCGAGACGGGCACGCCGGAATCCTTGGCTGCCCCAACAGCGCTCTCGATGGCGAGAGTGAGCTGCAGGATCGCGCGCCCGATGGCGTCGACGTCCATCGCCTCACCCGATCCGCTTGACGGCGCTCAACCGGCCCCAGATGGCCAGCGCCGCGCCGGCGAGGTTCACCGCCGCGACCGTGCCGGCCATCGCCTGGTCGACGATCACCGCCTGCGTCGCCGGATCGACCGTCACGCCAAACAGGGCGGCGATCGTGCAGGCGACGCCGATGAAGCCGCCGATGATGCCCTTCGACTGCCACCAGGCCTTCGTCTCGATATCCATCTCAGTCTCCCTCGCGGACCATTGCCGCCCGTATCCATCCGACGCGCCCACCGCGCCGAACCTGAAGCCATTCGGTGGTCGCGCCGTCGCGCATGACGACGGCACGGCCGATGATCGGTACCTGTTCGCCCTGCTCGATCAGCCCGACGCGGTCGGCCGACGTCTGGCCGGCGCCCGGCCACATCGGCAGGCGCTGGCGGGCGGTCGCGTAGCTCACCACGCCACCCCGCGCCGGGCGGCGTCGTCCTGCAGCGCCTTCAGCGTCTTGGGACCGCAGATTCCGTCGGGCGCCAGCCCGGCCGCCAACTGAAAGGCGATGACGGCGGCGCGGGTCTTGCCGCCGAACACGCCGTCCGGCATGCCGTCCATGAGCCCCATACGCACCAGCCGGCTCTGCAGCAGCGCCACATCGTGGCCGCGTCGGCCCGGCGCCAGCGTCGCGGCGGCGGCCGCCTCGGCGCGGTCGGACGCGATCACGGCAATCCGCGGGATCGGCACGACCTCGTCGAGCTGCGGAGCGTCGCCATAGACCGACCGGGGCAACTCGAAATGCGGGCTGTCGACGAACGACTCATCCGAGGTCGAGCCGTCGCCGTCCCAGTCGCCACCCCAACGGATGGTGACGCCGAGCTCGTGCGCGGCCGTCACGAAGGCATCGCGGATGGGGAAATAGAGCGGCAGCTCCCAGCTGATGCGGTTGCCGATCATCGCGACGACGTCGACAGCGTGGCCGGTCAGGTGCCGCGACCGCAGCGTCCTCGAGGCGCCCTGCGCCACCAGCGCCTTCTGCCGGGACAGCGTGCGCAGGCCCTCGGTCACCTGGAAATCGACGGTCGAAATCTCCGCCGCGCGCCGCGTCACGGCGGCGAGGCGGCGGTCGACGCATTTGAGGCGCTCGATCGAGCGGGCATTGAGCGGGCGGGCCATCGTCTCTCCTCGGGATCGGACCGGGGAGGATCGGCGGCGACGCCAGCGACGCGTGACTTGCCCGCGCCGCCGCCTGGACCTCCCGAGGTCACGAGCGGAGAATGCGGCGAGGGCGGCACACGCGGCACCCGGACAGGTGTCCGGGGCGGGTCAATTCGCGGGCAGTGCTGGGGAGGATGCCCCCCGGAATATCATGGTTTTGGGCGATCCAACAAGATCTTGTGATTCCCGGCGAGAGCGATGGCCGGTATTCACACCCCGGCCACAACCGGGAGGGACCCATGCCGACGACGCCAATCGATGCTATCGCCGAGCTGAACACCGTGCTGCTGCGCGAGGCCGAGCAGCGCAAGATCATGATTCGTCCGTCAGACCGACCGTCGGCGCCGAACTGAGGATCACTTCATGGGCGTCGGCCAACTTATTGACCACTGCCCATCCGTGCACTCCTTGATTTTCACCATCGACTCTCAGCGGCGCTTGTCTCAAATTTCATCTCCCGACGGTTGCGTCATGAGAGTCATGAGATGTCAGAGACCCCTAAAGAACATACGATTAAGCGCTCTTTGAACGCGGCAGTTGCCGCATGGTATCCGGCCTTTTCTCCTGCGGTTGCCGGGCATGCGGACCTCGAAGGACTGATCAAGCGCCTCGTCGAGCGGTTTCCTGAGCCGAATGATCGGATTGTTGAGTACGATGGTAAATCCTACGAATCCCGCGGAGTCCTACCGGTCAAAGATGGAGGCGTTTCATTGCACCTCACCGCCTACAGCCCCGGCGACAAGATTAATGCAATCACACACGGGCAAAAGACTGATTACACGAATCTCGTCAGCCCGCCCGAGAATACCGATTTTATTGAAGGCGAGTTGATGGTCTATGTGCGCGGTAATCACGTAATTTATTGCAGTTTCGGCATCCGCGAGGGGCGTCTGGCCTCTTACCTTTGGCTTTTGGCCAAGAAGGCGAAAATTCCACAAGCTGACTTTCAATTTCAGGTCAAGCACCGCGTGCTCATAGACAAATTGGCGACGATCCAGCGGGAGGGAGTGAAGTCGATCAAATTGTCAGGCGTTGCTCATTCCAAAAACCTGAAAGTCGCAGCGGAAAAGGCAGTTCCTGAAACACTTATGACGCGAATTACAGGGAGTGCAGTACAGGAAATCAAAGCGTTTTTTGAGAAGAGCGGAAGAACGATTCCTTCTCTTGAAAATGCATTGGTCGATGTCGTCTTTCGCTTTGACGCCAAAAAAACCCCAAACTTGCAAGGTGAGCTTCAGGCTTTGGCGGAGGCCCGGCTAAGCGAAACGGAGGACGCTTCGGATGACGATAGCTTTGTCATCGAGACGATGATGGGCAATAAATTCAAGGAATCTGATACTCGAATTCATAAGGAGTACGAATTTACAAAATATGGAAAATCCGCCAATTTTAAGTTGGTTTCGGAGAAAATGCGAGAGTATTTTGGCGAGATCGCAGAGGCGTCAGGGGATGGCAAATCATGACCGAAATCCGCTTCAGCGCATTATTGTATTATTTGTTCGCTGCCGCATGCGGGTGTGCCGGTTGGTATTTCGCTCCGGACTTGTTGTCTGACGAGACGAAGGCTCCCGAGTTAATCGCTACGGTTTTTTCAATTTTGGCCGGCTTTTTGGTAGCTATAATGACGATTTTGGGAAACGTCGACCTTGGGGGACAGCAAGATGGAAAGCCTGCGCTTGGCGAAATACGAAATCGCTTGAAGCGTCAGAAATGGTTGTTTTATCTCTATCTAATTACCTTGGGCTTGGTCGTTACAAATGATTTCATTGGAAAGCGACATCCGGCAGTCAAAGCCCATATCGAGCGACTTTATATTGGATTTGCAATCACCTGCTTTGTCATTTCATTCCGCCTGCCTGGAACGTTTATCGATCTGCAGGAGCAAAAAATGACCGAAGCTAAGCAAAAATCCGATAGCAACAAGTCTCTGCTTGATAAGAACTGACATCACCACAACTCCCCCTGTCCCGGATGCCGCCGCCGCGCCCGCATCCGCCGCACGGTGCGGTCGGTGAGGCCGGTGGCGACCGCGATCACCGGGGCGGAGGCGCCGGAGGCGTCCATCTCGGCCGCCATCCGCCGCGCCGCGCGCAGGGTGCCGGTCGGCCCCTGGGGAATGTCGATTTCATCGCCGGTCTGATTGGCCAGCAGCTCGCGGCAGATCAGCGCCGCCGTCTCGGCGCCGACGGCCCTGCTCAGCCAGTGGTCCGGGCCGGGCGCGCGGGGGAAATACGCCCGGGTGCCGCCGCGCGCCCGCGCCACCGCCAGGGCGGCATCCAGCCCGGCAATGCGGGCGATATCGGCCAGCACGCCGGTCAGCATCACCCGGCCTCCCCGACGGCGTCGAACTTCCGCGCCTCATTCCCCCACACGTCCCATCCGGGCCGCGACTGACGGCCGAACAGGTCGGCGCGGAATGTCGCCGGCGCGAACTGGTCGATGAGAGCGTAAAACTCGTCCGGCTTGCGGCTGTGCTCACGCGCCTCGCCGTCGAATAGGCTCGGCAGCGGCCGGCGGCGCGGCGGCTGGCCCCATGCGCCGATCAGCACATCCTCGTGCAGGGTGCGGACGATGTAGCCGGTGCCGAGGCGGCCCTTGCCGTGGCGGGTCAGCTTGCGCCAGCTCAGGCGTGACCGGTAGGTCGCGCCCCAGGCGCCCATCACCGCCAGCGCCTGCGGCAGCATTGGCGCCGTCGCCCACAGCATCAGCCAGCAGTCGCGGCGGGCCAGCTGCCCGACCGGCAGCGCCATGATGCGGTCGAGGCCGATGCAGTCATAATGCGCCTGCGCCGACTTGGCCTCGCCGGCTGACGAGCGCAGCTCGAACCGCCAGGGCGGATCGGCGACGATGACGTCATAGCCGAACATGCGCAGCCCCTCGAACGGCCAGCTCATGCCTCGTCCTCCCCGTCCCGTGCATCCGCCGGAAAGCTCAGGCGGACGCGGGCGCCGGCGCTGAGCGCGGTGACGACGACGGCGCCGTCGACGACGAAGATGACGTCGGTGCCGCGCACCGCGTAGCGGCCCGGCGCGGGCGCCATCCGCCCCACCCGGGCGGCGATCGGCTGCACCCGGGCGGCGATCGTCGCGCGCAAGCCGTCGATGTCGAGGCCATGCACCCGCTCCAGATAGCGCAGCACCGCGTGATCGCTGATCGAGATCGTCGTCATGCCTTGCCCGCCTGAAGCTTGTGGATCTTGCGGCCGAGAGCCGCGATCACCTGGTCCGCCTCGGCCTCGGCGAGATCGCCGAGCGTCATCAGGTTTGTCCGGCCGACCGTGGCGGCGGCATAGCCCTCGAGCGCCCAGTCGGCATTGCCGGCGCGCGGCCGCAGGCCGAGGCGGATCAGCCGCGCCCATTGCGCCCGCAGGATCGTCAGCTTGTGCCCGAGCGGGGTGAGGGCGTCGTCGTAGGCCCAGCCGCTCTCGCGCTCGATCCAGCCTTTCAGCGCCTCGACCACCTTGCGCGCGGCGTCGGCGTCGCGCAGCCAGCGGGTATGGCTGATGCCGGTCTGCCTCAGGACGAAGGCCAGCATCGCCGCGTCGGTGCGGTCGCGCACCATGCCGAGCTGATGGCCGGTGATCCACGTCGCCCGGATCTTGCCCGCATATGGCCCGTCGAGTCGGATCGCGCCCTTGGTCGGCGATTGCCACGACGAGAGCTCCTTCAGTCGGTCGATGACGGCGGCGGCGCCGCCGCCGCTGAGCTCGGTGGTGGAGCTGACGCCGGCGATGGTGCGCAACAGCTCGCGCCGCTCGCCCTCGCCGAGGCCGGCCTGCTTGCTCAGGGCATGGATGAGGCCGCGCTGGGCGGCGGAGGCGGTCATGACGGCACCTTCAGCGCCACCGGCGCCGGAGCGCCGGTGGTGGCGTGATGCAGTCCGACCTTATTGCCGGCTGCCACGCCGGCTGACAGCGCCTCGACATAGCGGGGTTTGTCGCGCAAGTCGCGTGAGACGCGGCGGCGGCTGTCCGGCACGGCCTGGTCGCGATAGATCATGGCATTTTCATACTCCCGCTGGGTCCATGTCGGTTTGAACAGCTCCCACAGGCGCCCCGACAGGCGCATGGCCATGCCGGCGGCGAAGTCCTCCAGCGCCTTGCGCCGTGTGCGCGTATTCCGGCGCGCGGCGTAAAATGCGCCCCGCTTGAACTCACGGCTGGCGCTGTCAATCGCGCGGAAAGTCACGTCGCGGAGGTACGCGGCGATTTCCGGACCGGGCTCGCGGCCGAAAAACACCACCTCGGCGGTGTCGAAATCGAACAGCGTCGCCGTCGCGGTGCAGTAGCCGATCGTTGCGCAGAGCTTCACCCTCCATCCGTCACGCTTCGGCACCTTGGGGCTCGACGCCCGGCTCATCACGAGATCGGCGTCGCTGATCCCGTAGCGTGACATCAACTGCGCCGCCATGGCGGCGGCGGACATCGCCTCCTCTTCGGTGCACCCCGCCTCGCGCGTCTTCGCTCTCAGCGCCGCGATCTTCCGTTTGAGTGCCTCGGAAATGGCCATTAAACGCTCCTTGAAAGGTCGAGGATCTGCCGGGTGATCGCGGCGATCCGCCTGCGAATCCGCTCCTGACGATCGGAGCGGACACGGGGGCGGACGAGGGCGAGGAGCCGGCCGCGCTCGGCCGTCAGCGCGGCGAGCCGGCCGGGGCCGGCCGGGGCGGGATCATCCGCCCACGGCTCGGTGTCGGGCGGGCAGGATCGGGTGATCCAGCTCATGGCGCCCACTCGATCAGCAGCCCGTCGAACTCCAGGCTGCCGGCCGATCGGTTCCGGCACCACCACGCGCCCATGTCGGCCGCGCCGGCGAAGCCGTCCGCCCGGGCGAAGTCGTCAAGCTCGTCGGCCGCGACCGGCTCGCCCCAGATTCGGGCACCGACCAGCACCCGCGCCTCGAATGCCAGCCGGACGGGCACGGCGCGGATGCAGGTCGCGACGCGGATCAGCTTCGCCTGCCGAGTGCGCAGGCCGGTATAGAGCTGCAGCGCCTCGCCGGAGCGGGCGTGGCGGCGTTTGCCGTAAGCCCGGATGGTCCGGGTCTTCGTGCCGGCCGCGATGGCGGGCACAAACCGGGACGTGAAGCTATAGGCCACCATCACGCCGACTCCTTTGCCGCCTCGGCGGTCGCCACCGCCGCCACGGCGGCGGTGATCGTCGCCTGGTGGCGCTGGATCCAGTCCAGGGTGCGCGCCACCGCCCGCATCCGCTCGGTGCGATAGTCGGCCTCGGCCTGCTTCATCCGCCCCGCGCGCACCGCGCGCGGGTATTGGTCGGCGCGGCGGGTCAGCTCGCCCGCCACCTCATCAATCTGTCCCTGTAGGCTGATCTGCCTAGACATAGTCGCCCTCCCATCCGGCCTCGCGTTGCGGCCATTCCGGCTCATAGAGCGCCCCTGAAGGGCCGCAGGCGCTGCCGGCGCTGCGCGCCGCCAGCAGCGTCGGCGCCACCGGCGGATCGTAGGCGCCGCCGAAAACCGGGCTGGCGCGAAAGGGGTGGGTCGCCATCGCCGGGTGCGTGCACACCGCCTCGGCGAGATTGTGATGGGGGCCGCGCGACCGGGCAAAGTGGCAGGCGTCGCCATGGCTGCCGGCGCCGATCACCATGCAGGCGGGGGCCATGCGGGCGGAGTCCTCGCGGGCGGTGGTGGTCATGTCGCCACCTCGCCCAGAATTTCCCGCACCTGATCGATGCCGAGGCCGGTGGCGTGGCAGATTTCGGCGGCGGTGTTGCCGGCGGCGTGGAGCGACCGCGCCATCCGCTGCAGCCGCAGCGACGGCGCCGGCGCGGCCTCCGCCTCGATCGGCAGCACCACCGGATTGCGCACGCCGATGGCGCGGACCATGGCGAACGCCGCGTCGAGGATGCGCTGCACATAAGCCTCGGGCGGCACGCCCAGCGCCCGGGCGCGGTCGGCCAGCGCCTCGTGCACGACGGCCGGCACCGTCACCGTCACGGTGACGGGCGGCTGGATCACGCGGGCGCCGATCATGCCGCCCTCCCGTGGCCGGTGGCCGGCTCCAGCGCCGACGGATCGGCGAGGAAATCCCGCCGCTCCATCCCGGCTTCCACCCGCACCCGCACCCGTCCGCTCGCCTCGATGGCGATGACGGTGGCGGCAAGACGCACCTCGCCGGCGAGCCAGTCATGGTCGATCAGCGACACCTGGTCGCCGGGTCGGTAGTCATGGGTCTCCATTGTCTCCTCCTCAGTTCAGCGCGCGGCTGAGATCGACCGCCGCGACGCGGTCGGCCATGATCGGCGCCAGATCGGCCAGCGCGGCGGCGTCGTCGTCGCCGCAGGCGACGCAGGCGACCAGCAGCACGACGGTGCCGCCCTTGGGCGTCGTGCCCACCCAGGCGCGCGTCGGCACGCCCAGGATGTCGGTGACGTCAGCCGACGGCAGCAGCCGGATTTCCGGCCCCGCGAGGGTCTCGGGCGGGGTCATCGCGTCACCTCCGGCTGACCGGTGAGTTCGGCTTCGTGCGGCTCGATCAGGAATTCCTCCCCCGCCGATCCGATCGTCACCCCCGCGACCTGGGTCGCGACCGTCGGCTCCTTGAGCATCGCCTCGCGGTCGACCTCCACCTTGATCCGCAAGAACCGCTTGAGCCCGGCCTTCTTGAGGGCGGCGACGATGTCCTCGATCTTGAACAGGGTCACTTTCGGCGGCAGCTGCCGCCACTTGACGACCCCGGTTCCAAGGTCGACGGTCTTGGTCTTGTCGCCGCCAGTGAGCGCGGTGCGGTTCGCCTCGCACCAGGTCTGAACACCCGTCTGCAAGGCCTCAATCTCGGCGGACAGCGGCGCGGCCTGCGCCTCGCCGTCCTGCTTCGCCCGAGCGATCAGGTCGTTCATGTCGGCTTCGATCCGCAGTTTCTGGCGGGCCAGATCCCCGATCCTGCGGATCGCTTCGGCTGCCGCTTCGCGCGACTGCGGCACCGGCACCGCCGACGCCATGGTCTTCGTCTTCGTCTTCGTCTTCGCCATATCATTCCGCCGCTTGTGCGGCCTCCCCTGTAGTCTTGGTGACTCGATAATGATGGGCGGCGATCGACAGCGCCGCCGACAGCTCGGCCCGCGTCGTCGCGGTCTCTTGCCGGGCCCTGGCCTCGGCGGCGCTGCCCGGCGCCGCCAGGCTCGCCGCCATGCCGGCGGCGATGTGGGCGCGGGCGGCGTCGATCACCGCCATCAGCGGCGAGGCGATCAGCCCCTGCCGCTCGGCCTCCAGCCGGTTGAGGTAGGCCGAGGCCAGCAGCACCAGGTCCTCGGTCGATGTCGCCGCCGCTCGCCGCCGCTCCAGATCGGTGCCGGACGCCGCCAGCACCAGCCGCTGTGCCACCGTCTCGGCGTCGACATCCGCCGCCCGCCGCGTCAGCACGCGGGCGCAGGCCGCCGTCAGCGCCTCCAGATCGGCGCATTCGGCGGCGATCGCCGGATCGATCGCCGCCAGCTGCTCGATGCGGCGGTCGCCGTGCAGGATGGTGGTGTGGTCCCGCCCGCCCAGGACGGCGCCGATCGCCGGATAGCCATGCGTCGTCTGCCGGCGGGCGAGCCAGTAGAGCATCTGCCGCGCGTGGGTGACGTTGGCGGTGCGGCGCGCGGACACGACATCGATCCAGCGGACGTCGTAATAGCCGCAGACGACGTCGCCGAGCGCCCGGATCGTCAGGGGGCTGCTCATGATGCGCCTCCCGTCGTCGCCGGTACCGGCCGGGCGATGACCGGCAGCGTCACCACGTTCGGCCCCATGTCCGGCCGCGCGATGGCGCCCCGGCCGCAAGGCCGCGTCGGCGGCACGCGGCGCGGGTCGGCGCCCTCGCCGGCGCAGAACGCCGCCATCGCCCGGCAGCGGTCGATATAGGCATCGGCCCCGCTGCCGGTGCGCGGGATCGACCGCACCATGTCGATGAGGTCGACGACGTCGAGCCCCAACCCCGGCCGGGGGCCGCCATCGCGGGCGAACGCCACCAGATCGGTGGCGACCTCCCGCTGCTCCCGCGCCTCGGCACGGGTGGCGAGCTCCTCCAGTTCATGACGGAACGCCGCGATGCCGCGCGGCTCAAACCCGAATTCGCCGCCAATCGTGCAGATGTCGAAGATCACCAGCAGCTGGCGGAGCCGATAGCTGTCCGTCTTCATGATGGCCTCCGCAGTCCGCGTTCGAGTGTCGCGATGTGGCCTTCCAGCCGCGCCGCCAGGGCGCGGTACTCGCGGGCGACGTCGTCGAACGACATCTGCGGCGACAGCCGCATGTAGATGCCGCTCGCGAGCGTCGTGACGTCCATGTAGACATGCAGGCCGACATCGGCCGCCGTGACTGGATGGGTCATGTGAGGGGCTCCTTCACGGCCTTGTGCTCGCAGCTCTTGCAGGCGCGGCGCAGCAGCGATCGAGTTGAGTTCGTCGCCCGGAAGGGCGAGGATTGCTCCTGTCGGCAGCGGTCGCGGCCGATCTCGCCCAGGACCGGGCATTCGACGACTGCGGCGAGCAAGGCGCCGCGCACCACATCCTCGACGCGCCGCAGATCGCCCGGATACTTGGCCCCGAGCACCTGGCTGATCACCGTCGGCGAATAGCCGAGACGCTTCGCGACTTCGGTCTGGCTGGAGCGATTGGCCTCCTCCGCCAGCGTCGCGACCCATTCGGGCATCGTCGGGCCCCATGCAGCCCGGGCCTTTGCCTCGTGATCGACCGATGTCGATCCCCCCTGCGGTCCCCGGTTCATGCGACCTCCTCGGCCGTCACCGGCCCCATGATCTTGTTTCTGTTGGGGTCGTAGACGATCTTGGCCCGCAGGATCCGGGGCGCTAGCGGCCCGCTGTCCTGGCGCGGGATCAACCGGTACTGCGCCCCGCGATGCGGCGGGGCCGCTGGCGTCTCGATCTTGAGATAACCGGCCGCGTTCAGGTGCTTGACGTAGCTCTTCGCTGTCTGGAGCGTCACAGGGCGCTCCTCGGTCGACGCGACAACGGCCAGCTCATGGGCCGAGAACGTCGAGAGCGAGCGCATCGCCACCCACATCTGCTGTTGACCGCTCGGCACCACCTCGCCGTCCGCCGAGAGCTGCGGCGGGCGTGTCGCCCGCCGTAGGACGCGATAGCCCGTCCGGTCACCGTCGGCTACCTCGGCCAGGTATCCGGCCGCCGCCAGTTTTCGCAGGAATCCGCTGACCGTGGAGAGGTCGGTGCCATTGGTGTACCCATGGACATCAGCCGCGAGGATGAGCCGATCGCGATCGGTCGCCGTCATGTCGCGGATGATGGACCAGCAGTGCTCCTGTCCGCGCAGCACCGGCTTGCCTTCTAGCTTGAGGTTCAGGATGGCGGCCATCACGCCCCCCTCGGCCGGGGCGCGGCCCCGGTGTAGAAATCGCCATGAAAATCGTCGCCGGAGAGCGCCTTGAGGCCGTTGTTGCGGGCATGTTCGGTCAACAAATCGAGATTGACGACGATGCGCCGGGCGCGGCCTGATGATGCCGCCCGCACCCGATCGAGCAATTCGTCGCTGATCTCGATCGGGCTAACGAGCCGAGCGAGCGAGCGCGCATCGGCAAGGTCACAGGGCTGTGCCGGCTCCCACACGAGCACGCGGTTATGCACCCGCTCAACCTTTTCGAGCTTGGACGGCAGCTTCTCCTCGCCCAGCAGCAGGATCGGCGCGCCGCTTTCCTCTTGCAGCTGGCGCACCAGTTCGATCATGCCCTTGTCGACGAGCTTGTCGGCCTCGTCGATGATCAGCGGGCGGTCATCATCCAGCAGCGTCTCGACGGCGCGGTCCACCAGGGCCGCGATCGTGCCCTTCGGCTCGACGCCGAGCTCAAGGCAGAGCTTCTCGAGGAACACCTTGCGCGTCCAGCTGTCTCCCACCTCGACCCGCGCCGCGTTGGTCTTGTTCTGGACGTAGATCGCCGCATAGGTCTTGCCGTACCCGGAATGCCCGTAGAAGACCCCCAGTCCGGGCCGTCCGCCGCCGCGATCCCGCAGCCGTTCCATCGTGGCCATGCAGGCCGCGACATTCTTGAGCATCGCGACCGTGCCCTTGATTTTCGGATGTGCGTCTGACATCTTCGTTTCCTGATGATTTGATTTGCACTCGGCGCCCCGTCTCACCGGGGCGTTTTCTTTTGAACGCACGCACTCAACCCAAGATCTGTTCGCCTCCATCCTCGTAAACAGCGCGCATGGCGCGGTATTCCGATCCGGCGACGTACCCGCCGAGCCAGAACGCCTCTTCCGTGGCGAGCTCGCCTCCGGCCTCGTGCCGCGCCTGCAGCTCCAGCGCCCGGCGGAAACGTTGTTGGCGGGTTTCCTGCGTCCTGAGCGGTCGAACCTTGTCGCGATGCCCCATCACCACGGGTTGGGCGGAGGCCAGCTCGGCATGCAGTTCGGCCGCGCGGGCGGTCAGAGGCTTCACGTCCGGCTGTCGGCGATGGGCGCCCGCGGCAGCCGCCTCCAGCGCGGGCGTGCTGTGGCGCTCCGTCCGCTTCGGCAACGCCACGACATTCGGCACGTCGCGGGCGGCGACAGCCAGCACGCGCTCGATCAGCGCCGGTCCCTTGGTGAGGTCCTTGATCGCGCGGCGGGCATCGGCGGTCGCATCGGCGATGCGCTCGGCCGTGATTTCGCGCTTGGCCTTCAGCACCGTGGCGGCGTCGATGCCGCGCAGTTCCGGGCAGATGCCCTCGCCGACATAGGTGCCCGTCTCGGCATCGAAGGCGATCACGCGGCCGCAATCCGCCGGGTCCATCCGCACCAGCACCCGCTGGCCGACATCCGCCTCATGAATCACATAGTGGTGATGATCGACGCGAATGCCGAACTTGGTCACGGTCCGGATGCCGTCCGAGCCCGGAACCGGCATCAGCAGGATGTCAAGCGCTCGTTCATCGACGGTCCGGATCGCGCTGGTTGATTGCGCCGCCGCCAGCGCCGGCGAAAGGCCCTTCAGCGCGCTGTGCTCGCGCTGCTCGTAGACGTCTCGTGCCCAGCGGTCAGCCAGGTCCTGCAGCTTGGCGCCGGTCAGCGATACGCCGAAGGCATCGGCCGTGTCCTGTCCCAGGCGCGCGGCAAAGCCCTTGCGATCCTCGATCCGCTTGCGGTCTGCCACCGAATGTCCGACGAACCCCGGCAGCAATGCCGCGAAATCGTGCTGGAATGTCTTGATGACGCGCTCGACATGGCCCTTTTGTTGCGGGCTGTAGGCGTCGGATTTCTCCGCCTCGATCCCAAGCGACGCCATGAGACGCGCCGTCGACCGCGCGACGAAATCGCTGCCATTGTCGGTCTTGATCTTGTCCGGCACGCCCCAGCCGAGGATCGCTCGGCGCAGCAACAAGCCGACGGCCTCGGCGCGCGGCGTCTGGCTGATGTAGAGGATGGTGCGACGGGTCGCGATATCGATGCAGGCATAGACATGATGTCGCCCGTCCGTGCACAGGGCGTCGACGGGGCTGGCGTCGATCATCCACAAGGCGTTGGGAGTACTGATCCAGCGATAGGTCCCCACGCCGGCCGGCGCCATGGTCGAGCGGTATCGGTCGGGGTCTGAGAGCTTCGTCAACGCCACCTTTTCGGTGGCTTTGAGCTGCTGCAAAGCCTGCTGGAATGTCCGCAGCGGCGGCATGTCGATGTTCGTGCCGTCCGCCTTGCTGAGCGTGTCCCCGAATTCCGATCGGCAGAGCGTCCGCACTTGCGCGGCGCTCAGAAGCGGCTGGTGCGCCACCAGGGCGAGAATGAACGTACGCACCGCGCCGCCATTGGCGGTTTCGATGACGCCCTTGCCCTTGCGCGCCGCCGATCGGTCCACCGCCAGGCGGTCGGCCCGTCCGATCTCGGTTGCTGCCTTCCATCTGGCCAGCGACCGCTTGGACAGGCGCGGGATGAGGTCCTTGATCCAGTTTTCAACCGGATGCGTGCCCATGTTGTAGCGGTCGACGAAGATCTGGACGCATGACGCCTCGCCCAGTCGCTGCCCGCGCCGGAAGGCGTCATAGGCCGTGACCACCGCCAGGCGCGCGTCGCGCTCGCGGGCGGCACGCTCGCTCAGATCGGTGCCGAGCTGCATCTGCGGCCGGGCGGGAACGGCGACGGCCTCGATCTTGCGGTGCCGGCGCTCATATTCCAGCCGCGCCAGCGGCGGCAGCAGCGAGATGTGGTATTCAAGACCACCGCCACGCCCCTTGCGCGGACGGCTGAGCGACAGACAATCGTCCCAGCCCGCACGGGCGGCGAAGCGGATCATCGCCGTTGCGTTCGCGGGGAGTTCCGTCAACCGCTCCTCGGCGATCTCTCGGGCTGTCAGCCACTCTTTCACCGCTTTGCCCTCCACTCGGCATCGGCCGCGGCCTCTTCCCGCTCCGCCCGCTCGCGCAGTTCGCGCGCCTTTTCCCGCCGCAGCAGGGCCTCGTACTTCGCCTCGACGACGATCAGTCCGACCTCAGCCAACAACGCGTTCAGTGCACGCGCATCCCCGGTCACCGCCACCAGTCCGGCCAGTCGCCGAGCGCTGATCGCGTGGTCCTTTTCCTGGCTGGCATAAGCGTCGAGCATCGCCTTGCTGACCCGCTCGCCAAGGTGCTCTGACAGCACCTCGGCAAGCACCTCGCGGCTGCGCCCGTCATCATCCATCGTCTTGGCGACCGCCCGCGACAGCCGTCGCGCTTGGCTCCACGCCCGCACATCTTCCTCGGCGAAGCGCGGTACCACCGGCGGCGACACCTGTTCGCGGAAGAGATCGAGGGTGGAGTTGTCGCGCTTCATTTCGCCGCCATCCGGCTCGCTTGCCAGCGGTCGACCGCATCGGCATGGGCGTCGAGAAACCGGTCCTGCTGCTGTTCGGTCAGGCGACTGAACCTGTCTGAGACCTTCTCCCACCCCGCGAGTTTCAGCGGTGGCGGAACCCGATCGAGGACGGCGATCGCATCCGCGACCGACCCGGCGGCAGGCGGCTCCGACAACAGCAAGTTCACGATCTGCTGCTGGCGCGCGTCATCCTGCACCGCCAACTGCAACAGCTCCGACGCAATGTCCGCGATCGGCGCTTCGCTGATCCGCGCCCGAACGTCCGGCGCGATACCGGAGGCGATTTGCACCGCCTGGAAAATCGACCGCTCGGAGATCCGCAAGGCATCCGCCGCGACCGCCGAGAAGCTGGCGGAAAAGGCTGCAGAATCCTGCAGTAGTTTCTCGCGATCGATTTTCGACCGCCGCCCCCGCTTCAAGGTGCCGAAAGTCGTCTCGTGGATCTCCTTCCACGTCGCCAGATGCACCGCGCGATCAAGGGCCGTCAGCTCGAAGCGGACCATGTTTTCCTTGATTTCGCGCATCCGGATCGCTGCTTCGTCGGCGAATTCGGACGCCTCGTACACCGATGCCGCAATGGTCGCCCGTCCGGCGATCTTGTGCGCTTCGACACGGTGCCCGCCGGCAATCAAGCGATATCCATCCGAGCGCTCGACCACGTCGATCGGTGGCAGCAGATCCCCTGCCTCGATCTGCTCGGCCATCGTCGCGGCCCATTGCCGGCTGATTGGGCGCAGTCGACCTGCGGTATCGATCTTTCCAATGTCGATGATTTGGCTTTTCATTTTCTTCGTCTTGCAGTGTCAACAAGAGGGTTAGCGGTGGTCGCCTTGATCGGTCAGGCCACCGCAGGCGTGTCCGCGCTCGATCCGCATTTCGGACTCGCCTTCGATGCGCGAGCCGTGGCACCATTGCGGGGTCGCTGGATGTACCGACCGGGCCAGAGCTCCTGGACCGACACGCCCAGCGTCTTGGCGATGACGAGAGCACCTGCCTTGCACGACCCTGTCAGGGCGCGGCGACAGGCGCTCTCGAACAGTCCGTTGTCGATGGCTAAACCGGTCAGGGTGTATCCTCGCCGGGCTAGTTCAGCCTTGATTTCGTGATTGTCCCAGACCTTGGGCATTCGCCTCTCCGTGCGATGGCGACCTCGCGGGCGCATCGCTTCGTTACGTCACATTTGGCATAACGAATGTACCCATATATGGGCTATCGTCAACCCTAAAGGTGCGACGATCGGCGGCGAAAGTTCGGTAATTTGCCAAATCTGGGTATATTTCGTGTAATCGGTTGATATTAAATGGCTAAATCCAAATCAGGTGCGGCTGATCAAACTTTCGCTGCCGGCGAAAGTAACCCAGATAGTTTCTCAGGGCGGCTTCGCGTGGCACTAAGTGGGCGAACCGTTCAGGCGCTTTCCGAGGCGACGTCGATCTCGCACTCGACGATTCGGAAGTACCTTGACGGCTCGTTGCCGAGCTTCGAAAAGGCTGCCGCAATGGCCGAGGCGCTCGAAGTGTCGCTCGAATGGCTGTGTACTGGTCGAGGCGCCAAAGGGCGTAATATTCCGACCCATGACTTTTCAGGGGTTCCGTCTTTGTTCGCGGATAGCAATGATGTGGCCATGGTTCCGCGTCTTGATATCCAGGCCTCGGCTGGCCACGGCTCTCTCGTCGATCACGAGGATGCCGTCGAGTTTCTCGCTTTCCCGCCCGACTGGCTGCGTCGGCGCGGCATCAATCCGGTCGCCGCACGCGCCCTGACTGCGCGCGGCGATTCCATGGAGCCCACGATCCGCTCCGGAGACGTTCTGCTCGTGGATACGTCATGGCAACGTGTTGACGACAATGGCATTTACGTCGTCGTCTCGGCTGGCTTCGTCCTGGTCAAGCGCGTTCACCCGCGCCGCGACGGCAGCTTGATGCTGATCAGCGACAACACCCGCTACCCGCCCGAGGATATACCGGTCACCGAAGTCCCAGACTTCCAGATCGCCGGTCGCGTCATGTGGTTCGGGCGGACGATATGAAAATGCCTCGACGTTTGCGCGTCGAGGCATCTGGAATACTGAATATGAGGCGTCGTCACTGCTTAATGGGATCAAGCCTGACATCGAAGATATGCGCCTCGCCTTCGATGTTGATCTGCAGTGTCAATGATGCCGGCTCCGCCAGATCGTTGCGGACTGGTGATTGGACTTGCATTACTCCTCCATAGGATTCGCCTGGCAGCAGCGTGTTGTCCTTGAGGATCATGGTTTCCAGCGCGGCCATGTTGATTTGCCCCTGCGCCGACGCACCTGCAATCATCGCCGAGTTTTCCCTGGCCGCGATGTGCTGGTTCCATGTTCTGACATACGGGTTCCTATAAGATCCAGCCGCTGCTGCATTGGCACCGGCGGCGATGCCAACGAGTATCGCCGCCGCGACCTGACGGTTTTTCTCTTCTTGCACCAATTCTTCATATGTAAATACGTGCAGTGCTTTGCCGTTTTGCGGTCCGCTTGTCTGCGTTGCCTGTACAGCGGTCATGCTGAAATTGACCGGCTGAGCCACGCGATTCATGATTCCGACGACAAAGGTCGGGCGCGCACCTGGCACTGACTGTCGCTCAGCCGGTGCGATGACGACGACCGACTTTGCCTTGTTTGAATAGATTGATGGCCTTCCGTCTCGGATAACCATCTCTTGCCCGAGTGACGCGCGAAACGACGTCGTCTGGGCCGTTACACACCCCGAGACCATCAATGCCAACGCGATGGCGCAACTCTTCTTCCACATAGCACACCCCCAACTAACTCAGCGGTGGTTATCAAATCCGGTCGTCGACCGTTTTGCAACTCCCCGGTTGTCAGTCTGGTGAACTACTGCCGTGCCATTCGTTCTTGCGCACCCTGAATGCCGCGTCTCTTCTCATAATTCGCGCTTTTCCGCGCCGTTCCCGCTCTTTCCCGCCTTTTCCCGCCTGTTCCCGCGTCCTGCCATCTGATCTTGCGGGTTACAGCCGGATCGTCCAGCGTCACATAGTCGACATGGATTCCATCCCGTCGCAGTGCATCGGCGAAGTGGCGCATCGCCGAAAGCAGAAAGGCGATCTTCTGCTTGTGGTGACGCACATACCGCGCCTCCTCCGCCACTTCGACCATCAGCACCACGTCGCGGTCGCGATCGAGGTCCACCAGCGAGGCAAGCCCTCGCGTCAGTTGGTCACCCAGGACAAACCGCAACTGTCCTGTCATATCGGATCCCTCGAGGAGCACAAACGCCGCCGGCCGAACTTCGCTCCGCGCCGATGATCGACACGGCCTGCAACGCAGCATCGCCGGACCAGTGAACCAGATTGGACTGGTCACCAGTCACGAAACCACGATGCTCGGTCTGGTCGGGCAAATGGCGGAGACGATGGGATTCGAACCCATGATACCCTTTTGGGGGTATGCTCATTTAGCAAACGAGTGCCTTCAGCCTCTCGGCCACGTCTCCAGCGCGGCACTTCATGCCCCAGCGCGGCGGCGAATGCAAGGTGATAAAGTGCAACATGCACACCCGAATGACAGCGGTGGGCAGCCTCGGCGTCTGAGCCCGATCTTCAGCCGGATCGCCGCCGGCGGGGCAAGATAAAACCGGCCGAATCGCTTCGGCCGGTCGGGATCGTGTCGTCGTCGAGGTCCGCGCGCCCCCTCCCCGCTCGCCTGTCGCGGCGCGCGGGGAGAAGATCGCAAGTCGGATCACTCCTCGTCGTCGTGGTCCATGTCGTCGGTGATCGGGGCGACGTCGCGGACGAAGCGGTCGTCCTCGCGGGCGAGCACGTTCTCGCCGGCGGCCTGACGCTCGGCTTCATCGGCCGAACGGGCGACGTTGATCGACACGTTGGCGGCGACTTCCGGGTGCAGCTGGATCACCAGCGGGTGCAGGCCGATGGCCTTGATCGGGGTGTTGAGCACGATCTGCGAGCGCTCGACGGTGAAGCCGCCGGCGGTCAGCGCCTCGGCGATGTCGCGGCTCGACACCGAACCGTAGAGCTGGCCCATCTCGCCGGCCTGACGGATGATGACGAAACGCTGGCCGTCCAGCTTCTCGTGGATGGCGCTGGCTTCGCCCTTGGCGGCGAGGTTGCGGGCTTCGAGCTGCACGCGCTCGGTCTCGAAGCGCTTCTTGTTGGCCTCGGTGGCGCGCAGCGCCTTGTGGCGCGGCAGCAGGTAGTTGCGGGCGAAGCCCGGCTTGACGTTGACGATGTCGCCCATCTGGCCAAGACGGCCGACGCGCTCGAGCAGGATCACTTCCATGGGTCTTCTCCGAGTGAAACCGGGGTCAGCCGGTCGAGTTGCATTCAGGAACGGGGAGGCTCGTCGCCGGCCCGGGGCGACAGCCCGCGCAGGTCGAAGAACCGATCGACGAGGCCGAGCACCAGGGCCAGCAGCCCCGGCAGCCCGACGATGAACAGAAGGCCGTAGAAGATCGCCAGCGCCGGCACGCGCAGCGCCCACGGGCGCGACAGCCAGTGCAGCACCGCCAGGCCAACGGCCAGATGGGCGATCGACAGCGCGCCGACGAACGGCTTGGCGACAAGCCCGAGCGGGTCCGGCAGATAGCTCAGCAGCAGCGCCGCGCCGAACATCATCACCATCGCCGGATCGGGGCGGAAGCCGTTGAGGTTCTCCCACGGCCGGGTGAGTAGGCCCGAGCGGCGCACCACCAGCGCGCCGATCCACAGCGACAACAGCAGCGAAACCAGCCACATCGCCGAGAAGGCATAGGGCATCACCGCGACGATCATCGTCGCCATCGCCTCGATCTGCGCCGTCGGCGGCGCCCCGGCCCCGCCGCCCTCGGCGAACATGGCGGTGAGCCCGGCGATCAGCTCGGAGCGGTCGCCCGACGGATTGAAGCCGGCAAGGAAGATGACGCCGACGCCGAGCAGGCCGCACCACAGCGTCAGCATCAGCACGACGCGCGACAGCGGATACCATTCGGCCGGCCCGGCCTCGCCGGCGTCCGGCAGCCGTACCAGGCCGACGAGGTGGGTGGCGAAAGTGGCGGGCACGCCGACAGCGGCGGCGAACATCAGCGCGGCCGGCAGTTGCAGCGCGAAGAGAGCAGTGACAAAGCCGGCGAGCGTCGCGGTCGCGGCCGCCATCGTGCCCCAGCCGAGACCGGCGATGACGATCGGCATGGCCGAAAGCATCATCATCGGGATGGCAAGCAGGCTCGTTCCCATCGGCGACAGCAACATCGCCAATGCGGCCAGACCCGCGCCAATGCCAATGAGATATGTCTTCGTCATGCGCTCCAGCTGTCCCGCTTGGTCAGCGGTTAGAGACGTCTCGCGTCCCAACCCGATCGTTCGGCGAACCTGTTGACGGCCGGTCGCGACGCCGTATCGAAAAGCCGGGACACGGGGCAGGCCCGCGCCGGAAATCGTCGCGCCGCCGCCGATCCGGGGGTTCCGGACGGGCGGCGGCGAAACCGGTCAGATCACTTGATCACGAACGGCAGCAGGCCGAGGAAGCGCGCGCGCTTGATCGCCTGGGCGAGTTCGCGCTGCTTCTTGTTCGACACCGCGGTGATGCGGGACGGAACGATCTTGCCGCGTTCGGAGATGAAGCGCTGCAGCAGCTTGACGTCCTTGTAGTCGATCTTCGGAGCGTTGGCGCCGGAGAACGGGCAGGTCTTGCGCCGACGGAAGAACGGCCGGCGGCCCTGGGAAGCACCTTCAGCCATCACTCAGCATCCTCAGCATCGAAACCACCGAATTCGTCACCACGGCGGCCGCCGCGGTCACGACGACGCTCGCCGCGACGTTCGTCGCGGTCGCGCTTCTGCATCATCGCCGACGGACCCTCTTCGTGGGCCTCGACCTTGACGGTGATGAAGCGCAGAACGTCTTCATTGATGCGCATCTGACGTTCCATTTCGGCAACGGCCGGAGCGGGAGCGTCGAGCGCCAGCAGGGCGTAGTGCGCCTTGCGGTTCTTCTTGATGCGATAGGCCAGGGACTTCAGACCCCAGACTTCGGTCTTGACGACCGAACCGCCATTGGCGGTGATCACACCCTTGTACTGCTCGATCATGGCTTCGGCCTGTTGGGCCGAGATGTCCTGACGAGCCATCAGCACGTGTTCGTAGAGCGGCATATAAGCGGGCCTCTCGGGTTGATATGGTCCGTCGTCCCGGCGCCAAGCCTCTTCCGAGCCATCAGGCCCCGAGAGAATCGACTGGAGTCGGAGAGCGGAGACAAGGGACGCCGACCCTTTCTTCGGGGTCTATCGCGCTTTTGCGCCAAGGCTTGCGCCAGGAGAAAAAGCACGACCGTCCGTTCAGCCACCGGCACGGGTCCGATCGGATGACGGGCGTATAGGCGAGTTCGGCCGCCGATGCAAGGGGGCGCGCCCGCCGGACACGCCGGCGACGCGCCCATTGCCGCCGGCCCGGCGATCATTCCGCCGCGTCGAGCGTCGCGATCCGCTTCAGCCGCACCTCGTCGTCGCGGAACGTCTCCTGCCAGTGCGACGGCGCGTTGGTGCGCCGCACCTCCACCGCCGTCACCTTGTATTCCGGACAGTTGGTCGCCCAGTCGGAATTGTCGGTGGTGATGACGTTCACGCCGCAGCCGGCATGATGGAAGGTGGTATACACCACACCCGGCTGCACCCGCTCGGTCACCTCGGCGCGCAGCGCCGTGTCGCCCTTGCGGCTGGCCACCTGCACCAGATCGCCATCGCGGATGCCGCGGTTCTCCGCGTCGAACGGGTGGATCTCCAGCACGTCCTCCGGATGCCACGCCGTGTTGGCCGTCCGCCGGGTCTGGGCGCCGACATTGTACTGCGACAGCACCCGCCCCGTCGTCAGCAACAGCGGGAACCGCGGGCCGCTGCGCTCGTCGGTCGGCACGTATTCCGTCAGCATGAACTTGCCGAGGCCGCGCACGAACCGGTCGACATGCATGATCGGCGTGCCCTCCGGCGCCTTGTCGTTGCACGGCCACTGCACCGAACCGCGCTCCTCCAGCATCCGGTAGCTGACATGGGCGAAGCCGGGGGTCAGCCGGGCGATCTCGTCCATGATCTCCGACGGGTGGGTGTAGGCCATCGGATAGCCGAGCGCGCCGGCGAACGCCGCCGTCACCTGCCACTCCTGCATCCCCGCCTTCGACGGCATCACCTGCCGCACCCGGTTGATCCGCCGCTCGGCATTGGTGAAGGTGCCGTCCTTCTCCAGGAACGACGAGCCGGGGAAGAACACATGGGCGTATTTCGCCGTCTCATTCAGGAACAGGTCCTGAATGATGACGCACTCCATCGCCGCCAGCCCCGCCTGCACGTGCTGGGTGTTCGGGTCCGACTGGGCGATGTCCTCGCCCTGGCAGTAGAGCGCCTTGAACCGGCCGCTGACCGCCTCGTCCAGCATGTTGGGAATGCGCAAGCCCTGCTCGTCGGAAAGCCCCACCCCCCACATCGCCTCGAACATCTGCCGCGTCGCGTCGTCCGAGACATGACGATAGCCGGAGAATTCGTGCGGGAACGATCCCATGTCGCACGAACCCTGGACGTTGTTCTGGCCGCGCAGCGGGTTCACCCCGACGCCCTCGCGGCCGATATTGCCGGTGGCCATGGCAAGGTTCGCCATGCCCATCACCATGGTCGAGCCCTGGCTGTGCTCGGTAACGCCGAGACCGTAATAGATCGCCGCGTTCGTCGCCGTCGCATAGAGCCGCGCCGCCGCGCGCACCTCCGCCGCCGGCACGCCGGTATGGGCCTCCATCGCCTCGGGCGAATTGTGCTCGGCCGCCATCAGCCGCGCCCACGCCTCGAAGTCGACGAGATCGCAGCGCTCGCGCACGAAGGCCTCGTCGACGAGCCCCTCGGTGACGATGACATGGGCGAGCGCGTTGATCAGCGCCACATTGGTGCCCGGCCGCAATTGCAGGTGATGCGCCGCCTTGATGTGCGGGCCGTCGACAAGATCGATGCGGCGCGGATCGCCGACGATCAGCTTCGCCCCCTGGCGCAGCCGCTTCTTCAGCCGCGATGCAAACACCGGATGCCCGTCGGTCGGGTTGGCGCCGATCAGCAGCACCACATCGGCCTTTTCCACCGACTTGAACGTCTGCGTGCCGGCCGAGGTGCCGAAGGTCTTCGACAGGCCGTAGCCGGTCGGCGAATGGCAGACGCGGGCGCAGGTGTCGACGTTGTTGTTGCCGAAGGCGGTGCGCACCAGCTTCTGTACCAGGTAGTCCTCTTCGTTGGTGCAGCGGCTGGAGACGATGGCGCCGATCGAGTTGGTACCGTGCTTGGCCTGGATGCGGCGGAATTCCTTCGCGGTATGGCTCAGCGCTTCCTCCCACGACACCTCGCGCCAGGGATCGCTGATCTTCTCGCGGATCATGGGTTTGGTGACGCGGTCGGGGTGGGTGGCGTAGCCCCAGGCGAAGCGGCCCTTGACGCAGGCGTGGCCTTCGTTGGCACGCCCCTCGTCGGCGGGCACCATGCGCACGACCTGCGTCCCTTTGACCTCGGCACGGAAGCCGCAGCCGACGCCGCAGTAGGCGCAGGTGGTGGCGACGCTGCGCTCGGCCTGGCCCAGGTCGATCACCGTCTTCTCAACGAGCGTCGCCGTCGGGCAGGCCTTGACGCAGGCGCCGCAGGAAACGCAGTCGGAGGCCATGAAGGACTCGCCCTGCCCCGCCGTGACGCGCGAGCCGAAGCCGCGCCCGGTGATGGTCAACGCAAACGTGCCCTGGGTTTCCTCGCAGGCGCGCACGCAGCGGTTGCAGACGATGCACTTGGCCGGGTCGTAGCTGAAGTAGGGGTTGGATTCGTCTTTCGCCGTTTCGGTGAAATGGTTCTCTCCCGGGTTTGCGTCACTGGTGCCGTAGCGCACTTCGCGCAGCCCGACCACGCCGGCCATATCCTGCAACTCGCAGTCGCCGTTGGCGGCGCAGGTCAGGCAATCCAGCGGATGGTCGGAGATATAAAGCTCCATGACATTGCGCCGCAGCTTGGCCAGTTGCGGCGACTGGGTGCGCACCTTCATGCCGGCTTCGGCCGGCGTGGTGCAGGAGGACGGATAGCCTTTGCGTCCCTCGATTTCGACCAGGCACAGGCGGCAGGAGCCGAAGGGCTTGAGGCCCTCGCTGTCGCACAGTTTGGGGATCATCACGCCGGCGGCAACACCGGCGCGCAAGAGCGGGGTACCGGCCGGAACGCTGACGGCGATGCCGTCGATTTCCAGAGTCACCGTATCGCCAGCGCCGACTCTTGCGCCAGCCATGTTGAGTTCCTGCGGAGCATTCATGCGAAATCCTCCGGAAAGTGATTCAGGGCCGACATCACTGGAATCGGCGTCATGCTGCCCATGGCGCAGGCCGAGCCTTGCACCATGGTTTCGCACAGGTCTTCCAGCAATCCGATTTGCGCGGCATCGCCGGCGCGGATGCGGTCGATGACTTCAACGCCGCGCGTGGAGCCGATGCGGCAGGGCGTGCATTTGCCGCAGGATTCGATGGCGCAGAACTTCATCGCGTAACGCGCCTGTTTCGCCATGTCCACCGTGTCGTCGAAGGCGACGATGCCGCCGTGGCCCACCATCGCGCCCATCGCCGCGTACTGCTCGTAGTCCAGCGGCACGTCGAACCGCGCCGCCGGTACGTAGGCGCCCAGCGGTCCGCCCACCTGCGCGGTGCGCAGCGGCCG